>ONFJ01000004.1 GCA_900317085.1 uncultured Eubacteriales bacterium
GCGGGCATCCCGGTCATCTGCATCCCGGACATCAAACAGCCCGAACCGTACTACGCCGAAAAGGCGACGAAAGTTGTCCGGTCAGCGCTTGACGTCCCTGCTCTCTTTGATTTACACTAAATAGCGTGTGAGAAATCAGAATGAGGGGAAATCCGTTATGACGCAGCAAAGAGAACGCCAGGTCCTGCTGTGGGCCGGCGTCGCATTCCTGGCACTGGCAGTCGTGCTGTTCGTGCTGACCGTCGTTGTCGACGCGCTCGACAATGTCTGGGAACCTCTCTTTGTCTTAGTGCTGGGCCTCGGCTGTCAGTGCTTCATCCGGTTCTTCCTGACGACGAACGTGCAGTATGACCACGACCGGCTGTTCGTGACCACCTCCGGCTGGTTCCAGAAGAACCGGTTCGACAAGTGGCTCATCAAAAAAGACCCGGTCCGCAAATGGGCCGACCTGTCCGACTACGACATGGACGCGTTCCTCGTGGTCCCGGGGCAGCGGGAGGTGACCGTCCAGCACACCTGCACGCTGGAACTGCTCTATGAGCTGGCCGCGTTCCTCGCGTACCTGCCCCTCGTCATGATCATCCCGGCCGACCGCAAGGTCGAGGCATTCCTCGTGCTGCTGGTGCCGGCCGTCCTGTTCTCCGCCTGGGCCGTGTTTTCCGCTGCCCGCGCGAGACATTACCGATTCCAAGTAAAAGCCGGGAGGGCTTGATATGGCAGATACCAAAAAACCGTTCGAAGAAGTGTCCGCGGAGGACGCTCAGGCGATGTTCGCCAATGCCGCCAAAGCATTGGGCGGCAGCCAGGGCCGTTCCGCGGGGTTCCGCAGAGTGTCCATTCCGGTGAGTGAACCGGTCCGTCCGGAACCGCTCCCGAAAGAGGAGGTCAAGGTCGAAGCGGCGGTCGTCGAAGAGGCGGCTGTGGAAGAGCGCTTCGTAGAGCCCGTCCGTCCGGCCGAGACCATTGCTCCGGAGAAACCCCAGAGCAAACGCAAGGCCTGGTACCTCAAGAAGCGCAAAGAGGAAGAGGAGGAGTCACTTCCTATCTCGAAGGACAAGCTGAGAGAGCGCAGAGCCGCCAGAGAGGCCTCCGAAGAGGCGGAAGTCGTTGCGGCCGCGGCCGCAGCTCCCGTGGTCGAGGAACTCGCGGAAGACGAGGACATCCGCATCGCGGAGAGCCGCCCGTCCCGCATCTCGTCCGAGGATGAGTACGATGACTATGACGAGCGCTACGACTTCGGTGCCACCACCGTCATCCCCAGCGCTGTGGTCTTCGACTATTACGATGACTACGACGAAGAGTATGACGACGAGGACTACGAGCCCACGAACGAAGAGATCGAAGAGGAAGTCGCGTTCTCGGCCCTCGAACAGGCGCTGAATCGCCACAAGGAAGTCTACGGTGACACCCGCAAAGGCCGCCGGAACCGCTACCACGACTACGGCTTCGGCATGGGCATCAGCTTCGACGGCCCCGACTACGAGGACGACGAAGACTATTAAAGACAAAACAGAAGACCTCAGGACAGCTGTCCTGAGGTCTCTTTTCATGTTTCCTTATTCGTTGTTGTCCCGTAACTGCTCGACGAGCTTTCGGGACTCTTCGGTCATGTCGTCCATCTTCTCCTGGTTGTACCGCATGGTGGTGAACCCGTAGATGGAGGCGAGGATGCCGACGCCGACGGCGAAGGCCAGAAGGATGAGCATCTGTTTTCCGAGGCCTTTCTTCTGCGTGCCTTCTTCGGCCGCTGCCTGCGCGTCCGCTTCGTCCGCCTGCGCTTCGGCGACGACTTTGGTGGCCGTGGTGGTCGTGGCGGCCAGCGCCGTGGTGCCGAGGAGGCTTCCGAAGACCAGGACCAGTGCGAGGAGCATGGAGAGGAGCTTGAGTCGTTTCATAGTATGTGATCTCCCTGTGTCAGTCATTTTTGGTTCATTGCTGAAAGTATTATAGCACAGAGCGCCCCATAGAACCATTCTTGGGCCTGTCATTTTTTCGTAACATGGTATAATGTTCCACAGAGACCCTTTCCCCGGAAGGAGCAACTGCATGAAACTATTCCACCTCGCGGACCTGCACATCGGAAAACAGGTCCATAACGTTTCCCTGCTGCCGGACCAGCGGTACATCCTGGACCAGGTCCTCGAAGCGGTGAAGCGGGAACGGCCGGATGCCGTTCTGCTCTGCGGCGACATCTATGACAAACCGCAGATCTCCCGGGAGGCGGAGAAACTGTACGACCGGTTCCTCACCGACCTGACCGCCTGCGGCCAGCCGGTGTTCATCATCAGCGGGAACCACGACTCCGCGGCCCACGTGGGCTACTTCTCCGACCTCCTCAAAAAGAATGAACTCTACACGACGGCTCCGGAATTCACCGGGGTCCGGGGACCCGTGACCCTCGAGGACGAATACGGCCCGGTCCATTTCTGGCTGATGCCGTTCCTGAAGCCCGTCGACGTGCGGGCCGCGTACCCGGAGGAGGACTTCCCGGAGGTGAAGACGGACAGCTACCACAACGCCATCGGCTCGGTCGTGGCACAGATGGACGTGGACCCGTCGGAGCGAAACGTGTTGCTGGCCCACCAGTTCGTCGTGAAGTCGGTCGGCGCGGGGCAGGAGCCCGGTGTCGAAAAGACCGACTCGGAAGTCCTCAGCATCGGCGGCCTCGACGGTGTCGGCGCCGACCTGTTCGATGAGTTTGATTATGTCGCGCTGGGACACTTACATCGCCCCCAGAAGGCAGGCCGGGAGACCGTGCGCTACAGTGGCACCCCGCTCAAGTACTCCTTCTCGGAGGCGAACGACCAAAAGAGCATCACCATAGTGGAACTCGGTCCCAAGGGCGATGTACGGCTCGACACCCTCCCGCTGATTTCGATGAGGGACATGCGCCGCATCTCCGGCAGCTTTGCGGAGGTCACCGACCCGGTCTTTTATGAGACCCAGGAGCGGGAGGATTATCTGGAAATCACCCTGACCGATGACTCCGAAGTCCCCGGCGCGTTTTCCAGACTGAGAAGCATTTACCCGAACCTTCTGTCCCTGCGCTATGAGGGGACGGAGCGTTCGTTCGACCTTTCGGGCTTCACCGTGAAGGATCTCGAGGAGACCGACCCCTTCGACTTCGTGGCAGGGTTCTTCCGGGATCAGACCGGCAAAGACCTGAAGCCGGAGCAGGAGGACCTGCTGAAAGGCCTGATGGCCGAGCTGTGGGGAGGTGACGCGGAATGAGACCTCTGAGCCTGACCCTGTCCGCCTTCGGACCCTATGCCGGGGAGACGACCATCGACTTCTCGAAACTCGGGGACAGCGGACTGTACCTCATCACCGGCGACACCGGAGCGGGCAAGACGACCCTTTTCGACGCCATCGTCTATGCGCTGTACGGCGGCGCCAGCGGCACCGACCGGGAAAAGGACCCGAAGAGCCTCGCGAGCAACTACGCGGAAGCGGGCACGCCGTCCTACGTGGACTTCACGTTCTCCTGCCGCGGTGCCGAGTACCGGGCCTTCCGGTGTGTGAACCAGGAAGGGCGCCAAAGAGTGCTCATCGACGGCAAGAACCAGCTGCAGGAAGCGGTCCTGTTCGACGGGAACGGGACGCCCATCGCCAGCAAGGTCCGGGAAGTGACGACAGCGGTCGAAGAACTGCTGGGCCTCACCCGAGACCAGTTCGTGCAGATCGTCATGATCGCCCAGGGGCAGTTCCGGGAACTGCTGACCGCTGACGAAAAAGTCCGGGGACCCATCCTCGCGAAACTGTTCCAGACGGAAAAATACGCTGCGTTGCAGACCGGCGTGGGCGATGTACTGTCGTCCCAGAACACGGTCTGTTCCGACCTGAAACGGGACCTCGACCACCTCGTGTCCTCGGTCTCTTTCGGGGAAGAGGAGGAACCCTTCGATGTCGTGGCCGCTGAGGCCCGTTCCGAGGAGTTCCTGACACTGCTCGAGAACCATGTTACCGAAGACAAAAACGCCCTGAAAACGGCGCAGAGCGAAAAAACAGAGCTGGACAAGAACCTCGCGGCACTGCAAAAACAGAAGGGCGCCGATGAAGCGCTCCTGAAACAGGCCGGAGACCTGGCCGGTGTCCTGGCTTCGCTGGAGACGGCAGAGAAGACCTTTGCAGACAGCAAGACGGCCTTCGATGCCGAGAACACCGAAGCGCGCGGGAAGGAGCGGGAAGCCCTTGCGGCGCAGATCACCCGTGAGACCGACCAGCTGGGTGAGTACGAGAAACTCGATGAAAAGCAGAACGCGTTTACCGCATTCTTGAAAGACCTCGAAGAAAAAGAGGTGAAGTATGCCCGGGAATCGAAACTGCAGAGCGCGGAAGAGGAACGGCAGAAGAACCTCGAGGCAGAGCAGAACGACCTGCTCTCCGCCCCGAAAGAACGGACCGAATGGACCCATGCGCGGGACGCGGCCGAAGAACGGGGCAAAGTGCTGGGTGCCCTTCAGTCCCGACTGAACACCTATGCGTCCGGGAAGAAGACCCTGAAACAGTTGCAGGACGACTTTACCAATAAGAAAACCCAATACGATACAGCCGAAGCCCGGCGGAAGGTGCTGGAAGACCAGTACCTGAACGCCCAGGCCGGCATCCTGGCCGACACACTGGTCGACGGGGAACCCTGTCCGGTCTGCGGCTCCACGAGCCACCCGCACTGCGCGGTCCTCCCGGAGAACACCCCGGAGAAAGCCGATGTGGACAGGGCCAAGGCAGACGAAGAGACGGCACGGACCGCTGCGGAACGAGCCTCCACGCAGGTGGCGGAACAGCGCGCCGCACTGGAACAGCAGGAACTGGTTCTGACCAAAGACTGCGAGGCGCTGGACCTGCCCTTCGGCGAGGGGACCGGCTCCGCTTTACAGGCGAAACTGGAAGAGAACCGGGCCCTTCAGGAGAACCTGAACACCTCCGGGGAAGTACTGCAGAAGAAAGTGGCCCGACTCGAGGAACTGAACGAAGACCTGCCGAAACGGAAGCGTGCCAATGAGACCCGTGCAAAAGAACTCGGTGAGCTGAAGACGTCCATCGCCACCCTGTTCGGGCAGAAAGAGGCTCTCCGTAACGAACTCGAAGAGGCGCAGAAAAAACTGCCCCACGAGTCCCTGCAGAAGGCACAGGAAGCGCTCCGGAATCTGACCGCGAAGCAGACCGCTCTGACAACGGCGCTGGAAACCGCACGCAAGGCGTTCGAGACTGCAAAGGAGACGAAACTCGCACTCACCTCGCAGCAGGAGACGCTGGAAAAGGCGCTGGAAGGCTTCGACAGGGAGGCCGCGGAGAAACGGGTACGGGACATCGAGGCGCTGACGAAGCAGGGGAAAGACCTGGAGCAGGCGGTCATCGACGGCACGAACACGTTGCGGAACGATGAAGAAGCGCTGAAAACCGCGAAGAAGCTGCTCACTGACCTGGCGGAAGCCCGGGAAAAACAGCGCTGGCTCTCGGAACTCGACCAGGTATTCAACGGCAAGCTGACGAGCGAAGGCCGACTGAAACTGGAGACGTATGTCCAGGCCATCTACTTCGATCAGGTGCTGGGCCTCGCGAACCGGCGGCTCTATGTTATGACCGGCGGCCAGTACGAACTCGCACGGCAGACCGAGGCGGGGGACAAGCGGTCCGGCTATGCGCTGAACCTCGACGTCATCGACCACTATGGCGATGTATCCCGTCGTTCCGTACGGACCCTCTCCGGCGGTGAGTCGTTCCTGGCGTCTCTGGCCCTGGCCCTTGGCCTTTCGGACCTCATCCAGGAACAGGCCGGCGGCATCCAGCTCGACACCCTCTTCGTGGATGAAGGCTTCGGCAGCCTCGACTCCGAGTCCCTCGAGAAAGCACTTCAGACCCTCGAAGAACTGGGGGAGGAGCACCGCCTCGTCGGCATCATCTCCCACGTGGAGGAACTGGAGCAGCGCATCGACAAACAGATCGATGTCAGAAAGCTTCCCTCCGGCGGCAGTGTCGCGACGCTGCGGGTGTGAGACTGCACACATTAGAAGACATGAGAAAAGCCCTTCACGGTTTCCCGTGAAGGGCTGACTTTTTGTTGGATCAATAGACTCTGGCGGGCAGAGCTTCGATGATCTTGCTGGCTTCATACTGATGGCCCGCCGGGGTGGGGTGGGGGTTGAAGCCGCTGTTGCCGTACATGGTGGTGTTCTCGTAGAGGGACAGGAACGGGTGCGTGTCACAGAAGAGTTCGGTTTGCGTGACATCGACATAGTAGTATTGTCCGCGGTACTCGGTCTCGAAGGACTGCTTGAACTGGTTCATGGTGTTCAGCATCGGCTGGTAGATGAGGTTCAGCGCGGTGTAGCCGCCACCGACGATGGGGCCGGCGTTGCCGACGGACCATGCCTTGTACGGGTTATAACTGCTGAGGGCGACGATGGTGACGTCCGGGTTCAGCGCGTAGATCTGTTTGACGATGGCTCTGTAGTTATTGTAGAAGTCCGTGAGGTACTTGATGATCATGTCGAGCCAGGTACCCGCGTAGGTCGGCAGGTTGCCGGGGCGGGTGAAGATGGCGTTCAGGAATGCCTGGACGTTCCGCTGGATGGTGACGTCAGGGCCGTAGGTGGCGAGTTCCTGCTCCAGGGTGCCCTGGGGGTAGCCGTTCACGAGACCGTCCTGCTTGACGGAGTAGACCCAGGCGATGAGGTCGAACCAGGTGTCATTGACGCCGATGTCCAGGGTGATGAGGTCAGCCTGTTTCACGGCTTTCTGATAGGCGGGACGCCAGTCGTTCAGGACTTCTTTGTTGTACCCGCCGAGGGTCATGTTCCAGGCCTGCGTCTGGAGGATCCAGTCGCCCTGGTTGCCGTTGTCCAGGAGGAACCGGAGTTCATTGGTCCGGAAGTCCGGGACACACATCTGGTTCAGGGTCCTGGCGCGGACCGCTTTGGCGACGAGGTCGGGGTATGCGCCCGGAATGCGGCGTCCGTACTGGACGAACTTGCCCGCTTTATTGTACTCGGGCAGACCGAACCCGGACCCGCAGCTGTCGCCGAGGGACGTATAGACTTTGTACTGGCGGACCCGGCCACCCTCTTCCGCGAAGGCCGCGACCGAGCTGACGCCCGCGAGGATGACCAGCATCAGGAAGACGGCGACGAACCGCTTCCCGTACCGATAAACACGTCTGTTCTCCATATTCTTCCTCCGAAAAAACGAAATGTTTCACACAACAAATAAGTTTACTATATTTTTTTGTAAAAGTATACAAACGTAAAGAGAAATATTCGCTTTTTTCGCACTTTTCGGGGCGATTGACACAAAAAAGTAAATGTGTTAGCATATTTTTCGCTATATGGAGCGGTACTCAAGTGGTTTAAGAGACCGGTCTTGAAAACCGGTAGAGCATTCGCGTGCTGCGTGGGTTCGAATCCCACCCGCTCCGCCATTTTTCTTCTTTACACTTACCCCTAAAAATGGTAAACTGTTAAAGCATTCAAGGCAGACAACTCAATATTGTCATTGACTTTGACCTGGAGAAGTACCCAAGAGGCCGAAGGGGCTCCCCTGCTAAGGGAGTAGGGCGTTTGCGCGTCGCGCGGGTTCAAATCCCGCCTTCTCCGCCAAAAAAAGACTCGAAATCATTGTTGATTTCGAGTCTTTTCTGTTGAAGAGATAACCGTCGCGAGGGGTGAGCTACAAATACAAATTGCTTTGCGCATTTCCTCAGTGACGTTGCCACAAAAGGCAACGTCACGTGGGGTGAACTGCAAATATAAGGCATTTGCTTCCTGCTTCATCGACAATTGCATCCAGACACAGAAGTGGAGGATGTCTTACATCGTCTCCTATCGATGACGATACAGCATGCGCTGACAGGCTTGAATTCGGGCAGCTCCTGCCCTATGTGATCAATTGATTAGGCAGAAGCCAAATGCCGTTCGGAATAGATCCGAAGGCCTTCTCGATATATATTGTTGGCTGCGTTGATATCTCTATTGTGGATGGCATGGCAATTAGGGCATTCCCAGTAATGAACAGATAGTTTTTTGACTCCTGGGTTTTTCAAACCGCAAAGCGAGCAGATCTGACTACTTGGATAGTATTTATCCACTTTGATCATTTCTTTGCCACGGTCATCAAGTTTGTATTCGAGCATTTCCAAGAACATCCCATATCCGTTATCCATGGTCTGCATACCGATATGGAACTTCTTGTTTGAGATGTTACGCAGGTTTAGTGTTTCCACACAAACAACGTCGTACTTTTCTGCCAACGCAAGAGATTCTTTGTGCAGATAGTCTTTTCTCTGGTTGGCGATATGCCGATATTGCTTGGCAAGACGGCGACGTTGCTTTTCATAGTTTTTACTTCCGGGCTTCTTTCGAGAGAGTTTTTTATGCTCATTAGCAACCCTTTTCAATGATTTCTGTAAGTGCTTAGGACTTCCGCATACTATCCCGGACATGGAAACATATAAGCCATCTGACTTGTAATCCAACCCGGTCGCATTAGGTTTTTTGTCCGATAGGCAAGAGGGAGCTGTGCGGTTGTGCTCTAACAGAATAGAGCAATAGTACTCTCCGGAAGATACCTGAGAAATCGTTGCTCCTTTGATCTTCCATCCTTCTGGAATGGGGCGATGTATCTTTGCTTTGACTGCTTTGAGTTTCGGCAGTTTGATTGCGTTATTGAGGATAGCGATATTCTCATTGGAGTAGTTGGTGGTATACGTTTTTGCGCAGGTACGTTTACATTTGAATTTCGGATATCTGGCCCGATGATCGAAGAAATTACGGAATGCAGAATCCAGATTCCAAATGCTATTGGTCAGAGCAAATTTATCGACCTCCTTTAAAAATACATACTCTTTTTTCAATACTTGATTGCAGTAATTATTCGCTTTGAACTTGGCGAGATACTTCTCACCTTGCTCATATCGTTCATTCTGAAGTGCCAGCATTTGGTTGTAAACAAAGCGGCAACAGCCAAATGTCCGTTCAATCTGTTCGCCCTGTTTAGCATTAGGATAGATACGGTATTTATATGCTTTGTTGGGCATGCTGTCACCTCCAAAATAGAACATTTGTTCAGTAACATTATAGCATACTTTCCTACTTTTGTCATGTGCTTTTAGTGGAAGCTTAAGAAAGGCGGTTGACTCTTAGTAACTGTTGTTGGGGGTCATTCTTTGCACAAAATGGTGATTAGGTATGTGCTAGTGTTTTTTCAAATTGATAATGATATTTCAAAGACCCCGTTGAAACATAGGGATAACGTGTATTTGGTAAAGCTGTTTTGGAGAAACACATTAAAGGGCAATCCGATTTCTTACCCTTATACGGCTACGTACCCAGGTAATTTCCCGGAAATAGGGGATGAGATTCGGAAAGGAAATTTGTTCAAATAATATTACAAGCGACAATATCAGCTTCAAGATTTCAAAAGTCTTGGGGCTGACTTTATATCAAACTGTAGTTTTGTATGATAAAGCCCTCACACATCGATGTGAGGGCTGTTTACACTTTCTATTGCATACAGGTCCGCGAAGGGGATGGGGGTCTTCACCACCGTGAGGGTGCGGTCCACGAGGTCGATCTTGGAAACCATGCCGGTCCGGCGGAGGTAGGTGCCTCCCCGGGCCGTTTTGACGTAGTAGACGACTTCGACCATGTCCCCGGGCTGCACGGCGCGAAGGCGGCGGTCCAGTTCCTCGGCGGCGTCTTCGCAGAATTCGACCTTCGGGACCGGGCGGAACTCGGCGAGGGCGATCTCCTCTTCGAAGCCTTTGAGGGCCGCGAAGGGCATGAACTGCTTCGCCCGCTGGGTCCGGTCCATTTTGTTCTTTGGCTTTTTTCCCATGGTTACGCCCGGTGACCTCCGATCTGGGCGTTGCGCTCGAGGGTGCGGGCCCCGTCGATGAGGTCCATGCCCTGGAAGATGGCGTTTTTCCCGTACTTGTTCTTGATGTACAGGACGGCCCGCTGCCGGGCGCGCTCCCGTTCCAGCTCGGCGGGGTCGTCGAAGAAGCTGTACTGGACGCAGACTTCCTCCCGGACCCGGTTCATGGCGAGTCCGATACGCCGCAGGGGCTTGTCGTAGAGCGCGATGGCGTCGTACAGCGCTTCGATGGACTCCCGGACCGCGCTCGCCGAGTTCGTGCCGCCGGTGCGGCCGAGCACCCGGGTGCCCCGGACCCAGTCTCCGCCGGAGGCCTTCGAGTAGCCGAGGGTCATGGTCACGGAGTCGGCCACGAGGTCCTGCCCGAGCAGGTCCAGCGCGAGGTCTTCGCCCATCTCCTTGACGAGAAGCAGACCGCCTTCCCGGTCGTAGTCCCAGGGCAGGACCTGACCGCTCGAGAGCGAGTGGCCCACCGGGCGGAACGCCTTGATGTCCGCGATGGTGACGGGCTCCCGTCCCCAGGCGTGGTCAATGAGCAGTTCCGCGTCGATGCCGAAGACCCGGTACAGAAGGTCCTCCGGCGTGTGCGCGATGTCCCGCATGGTGTAGATGCCGTAGTTCGCGAGCCTGCGCACGGTCCCGCCGCCGATGCTCCAGAAGTCGGTGAGGGGGAGGTGGTCCCAGAGGAGCCGTCGGTACCGCGCCTCGTTCAGGGCGCCGACGAAGTCCGGGGATTTTTTGGCCATGATGTCCAGCGCGATCTTGCACAGGTACAGGTTCGTCCCGATGCCGCAGGTGGCCCGGATGCCGGTCGTGTCGTAGATGTCCTGCATGATGCGCAGCCCCAGTTCTTTCGCGTTCATGTGGTACATGTTCAGATAGTGGGTGACGTCGAGGAACGCCTCGTCCACCGAGTACACATGGATGTCCTCTTTGGCGATGTACTTGAGGTACACCCCATAGATGCGCGCCGAGTACTCGAGGTACAGGTGCATGCGGGGGACCGCGGTGATGTAGTCAATGTTTTTCGGGATCTCGAAGACCCGGCACCGGTTCTTGATGCCCAGCGCCTTCATGGCCGGGGTGATGGCGAGACAGATGGTCTTGTCCGTCCGCTCCGGGTCGGCGACGGCGAGGAGCGTGGTCATGGGGTCCAGCCCCCGTTCCACGCACTCGACCGACGCGTAAAACGACTTGAGGTCGATGCATAAATAGAATGTGTTTGTGTGGTTCGTAACGGTCGCCTCCAGCAAATACGAATTACCCATTTCGCCCATTTGCCGTTTGCGTCTCTATTCTAATGCGAACATTTGTTCTGCGTCAAGGCGTTTTTTCGGACTTTGCTCAGAAAATCGCCATCTCCATTTGACGGGGAGCGCGGTTTCTCATACAATGAAAACAGAAGAAAACAACACGAGGAGGTCCCCTATGCAAAACCTTCAGAATGTCATATGTATCACCGACCGCCACCTCTGCCACCGTCCCTTCCAGGACCAGATGCGCATCGTCGCGGCCATGAAACCGAAAGCCGTCATCCTGCGGGAAAAAGACGTCATGGAAGACACGTACCGCATCCTCGTCGAGCGCATTTTGCCGGTCTGTGAGGAGCAGGGCGTCCCGATGATCGTCCACACGTTCTATAACGTTGCCCTCGAGATGGGCATCAAACGGGTGCAGATCCCGCTTTCGCAGCTGAGAGACGTGCCGGAGGAGACCCGGAAGCAGTTCGAAGTCCTCGGCACGACGGTCCACTCCGTGGAGGACGCAAAGGAAGCGGTCTCCCTCGGGGCGACCTACCTCACCGCGAGTCTCGCCTCCGGCGGAGCCCATGAGTACGGCACGCAGAACAAACTCCTCGATTTCCTTGAGGAGGTCAGCAGCGCCGTCGATGTCCCGGTCTACGCGCTGGGCGGCGCGTCCCGCGAGCAGCTCGACGACTGCCTTGCCAGAGGCGCTGCCGGCATCTGCATGATGTCCCGCCTCATGACCATCGACGCCGGCGAGTAAATCGCCACAGAGAATGAAATGAAAACGACGTTACAACGCATGAAAGGGGCAGGCACTTCCGTCCTGCTCCTCTGTTTTTTGATGACGATGCTCTTCAGCGGCTGCAACGCTCTTTCCAAAGGCGCGCAGGGTGCATGGGGAATGGTGCAGGTCACAAAGTACTACACCTACGGCACATTCTTTCAGCTGGAGGGCACTGCCACGTACCCGGACGGGAGCGACGAACGACCGGAAGAGATCGAGACGGTCTCTCTGGTCCTGCGTTCCGGGACCGGGGAAGAGGACGAAGTATACCGGTCGGAGATCCCGTTCTCGGTAGACAAAAAGACCGGGACCCTGACGTTCTGGTCCTCCGACAAACTCGATGAGGGGCTCTGCCTCGACACTCTGCCGAAAGGCGATTATGTCGCGCTCCTCGAAACGGTTTATGACACCGGTGACATCCACCTGTGGGGTCTGAAGGACGGTACTGGGAGGAAGGGAAAAGACCCGGAAGCCCCGATTGATTACTACACACTACCCTACCGACATGGCCGCCGCCATGTGACGACGGAGTTTCAGTCATTCGGAGACCTCATGACGCTCGTGTTCCATATCAAGCGGTCCCGACTGCCCTCCGACATCTACGACATCGTCGTCGACCCGGGCCACGGGGGCAAGGACCCCGGCGCCCAGAGCGGCGGGTACAGGGAATCTGACGTGGTCCTCGATATCGGGAAGAAACTTGCCGATGTCCTGGAGAGCGCCGGGTACAAAGTCCTCCTGACCCGGGACGGCACCGAGGACCCGAACGTGAACATGGCCTACACCGAGTACGACAAGGACGGACGGGTGAATCTCACCTGCGGTTCCCGGGCCAAACTGGCCCTCAGCCTGCACCTCAACTACAACGCCCACTCGAACCAGAACGGCGTGCAGATCTACCGGGCGAACAAAGCCGGGAACGACTACGCGAAGGCCCTCGCCGACGCGCTGGTGGACGCCACGGCCCTGGAGTATTCCACGATGGGCGGCCGGTCGACACAGGGCGTCTACGTGAAGACCTTCACGAACGGGGACATCCGGGAGGCGCAGAGCAAGGCCCGGAAGAAAGGCTACACGTTCTACAACATCTCGACTTCCACCGACTACTACTTCATGGTCCGCGAGTATGGCTGCATCGCCACCGGCGCCTACGTCGACGGCCGCAACCCGGACTACGGGACAAACGAATACCGGAATTACCATCAGGGGGTCGAGAGCTGCCTCTGCGAACTCGGCTTCCTGTCCAAGGAGCACGACCGCCAGGTCCTGCTGAACGATCAGCGGGGCATCGCGAGAGCGCTGACCCGCGCGGTGGATGATTACATCGCCGCACTGCATGAGAACCAGGGTCCCCAGACGGCGGACCTGCTTGCCAAGGAGACTTTATGAGAGTAACGACCAGAACCTTCCCGGACCCCCAGGGCCTCTGCCCGGTGCCGGTGACCGAATACACCCTGCAGAACGACCATGGCGTCTCGGTGTCGTGCATCAACTACGGCGCCATCATCACGGACGTGCGGATGCCGGACCGGAACGGCAACGTCGAGAGTATTGTCCTGCGGTTCCCGGACCTTACGGGGTACATCGCCCACGGGAGCCTGTACCTCGGTGCCATCGTCGGACGGACCGCGGGGCGCATCGACAACGCTTCTTTCGAGTTGAACGGGGCGATGTACGACCTGCCGAAAAACGATGGCGAAAACGACCTGCACGGGAACGGGGAGTTCTCCACCGCGTTGTGGGAGGCCGAGGTCTTCGACATGGTGGACCCGAACGTCTGCGACCACCGCCAGAAAGTGTCCGTGACCTTCTTCTACACGAGCCCCGCCGGCGCGAACGGCTTCCCCGGCGAAGTTCATGTTGAGGTCACATACGTCCTCAATAATAACAGTCAGTTTGAGATCGAGTACCGCGCGACGACGACGGAAGACACGCTGTTCGACCCGACGAACCACACGTATTTCAACCTGAGTGGCGGCCTGAAACGGGACATCCTGTCCCAGGTGCTCATCGCCGACGTGGACCGGTTCGTGGAACTGCGGGACGACCTCATCCCGACCGGCAACATCCTGCCGGTGGATGGGACTGCCTTCGACTTCCGCCTGGGCGAACCGTTCTCTCAGGGACGCGCGTCGGAGCACCCGCAGAACGTCATGGTGGGACACGGCTACGACCACCCCTTCCTGTTCCGGGACGACGGCAACCATTCCCTCCGCATGACGGACGCCGTTTCCGGCCGGGTCCTGACTCTGACGACCGACGCGCCGGCCTTCGTGATGTACACCTGCAACACGGCGGACGGAAGCATCGAACTGGCGGACGGGCCCCTCGTGTCCTTCGCCGGAGCCGCCCTCGAAGCGCAGGGCTGGCCGGATGCCATCCACCTGCCGGGAGCACCCGCTCCGGTCCTGAAACAGGGGAAGACGTTCCGGCGGAAAACGGTCTGGTCTTTCGACCTCGTGTGACTTGACGAAACCCCGCATGGTCTTATATAATATATAGCGTTATGCGGGTATAATTTATCGGTAGAATGTGACCTTCCCAAGGTCAATAGGTGGGTTCGACTCCCATTACCCGCTCCATTTTTTTACCCTTTTTCAGTGAAACGAAAGAAGGAGGTTTGAACATGAAATTGCAGGAATCCGGCGAGATGTACCTCAAGACCATCTTGCGTCTTTCTCTCCAGCAGTCCACCGTTCATTCCATTGACATCAGCGAATTCATGGGGTTCTCGAAACCCAGTGTCAGCCGGGCCGTCTCCATCCTGAGAGAGTCCGGGTACATCACGTTCCATGAAGACAAGTCCATCACCCTGACCGAGACCGGCCGGGAGATCGCCACACGTCTCTACGAGCGTCAGGTCGTCCTGTCCCACATGCTCATGAAGATGGGCGTCGACGAGGACACCGCCTATGAAGATGCCTGCCGCATGGAACACATCATCTCCGATGAGAGCTTCGAGGTCATCAAGAATTACCTCAACATCGCCGATGAAGACATCGTTCTCTCCGCCGACCCGAAGACCGGGCTCCTGAGAGTCATTTAAGTAAAGACAATCGAACATAGCGCATTGCTCCTGCAATGCGCTTCTTTTATTGAAGGGAACTGTTTTTTCGTTTATAATTGGGCTTAAGGATATTTTAATGCAGGTCTCAGACCTGAAATGGGAGATACACATTATGAGAATTCTGATCGTAGAAGATGAAGTTCGTCTTGCCGAAGCGCTCGGGGAGATCATGAAGGCGCAGCGGTATACCACAGACATCGTTTATGACGGCGAAGCCGCATTCGACAATGCCATAAGTGGCATCTATGACTGCATCATCCTCGACGTCATGATCCCGAAGATGGACGGGTTCGAAGTCGTTCGCCGCATGCGCGCCGAAAAGAACACGACCCCGGTCATCATGCTGACCGCCAAAGACGACACGGTCGACAAAATCAAGGGCCTCGATGCCGGTGCCGACGACTACCTGACCAAGCCCTTCATTCCCGGAGAACTGCTGGCGCGTGTCCGTGCCATCTCCCGCCGTCAGGGCGAAGTCGTCATGGACGAACTCGAGTACGAGGACCTGGTCCTGTCCCTGTCCAACTACACGCTGGAGGGCAACGGCAAGTCCCTGCCCCTCGGTCCGAAAGAATTCGAGATCATGCGGCTCCTCATGTCCGCGCCGAACGTCATCGTCCCGAAGGAAGACTTCATCGTGAAAGTCTGGGGCGCCGAGTCCGACGCCGAGGACAACAACGTGGAGGTCTACATCTCCTTCCTTCGCAAGAAGCTGAAACATCTGAATTCCAGAGTCAGCATCACGACCGTCCGGAAGATCGGCTATCGCCTGGAGGTGAGCGCATAACGTGCTGACAAAACTTCGACGCCGGTTCGTCCTGGACATGATGGTACTGGCACTCATCATACTCGTCGGGACAACGGCACTTCTGATCGTTGCCTCTTATACGTATGGGCAGAATAACTCGGAAGACTCCATGCGGGAACTCCTGAGCGGAGTGATCCCACAGACCGTCACGGTCCTGAAAGGAAAGGACGGCGCGCCGGACACGGCGGAGATCAACAGGGAAGAGCTGGAAATGAAGGATGAATCCGCGGTCATGATCCTCTCGGAAGACGGCGACATCCTGGCCTTTCTGGCTCCCGGAAAGACGTTCCGGGAACGGGTGACCAACAGTCAGGAAGAGATCGCCCGGGCCGTGCTGGCCGAAGAGAACGACCGGGGCATCGTCCAGATCAACATCCGGTACATGAAACAGCCTCTGAAAGGCATCGGGACCAAAGTGGCCCTCATGGACCGGAGCAGCGAACTGAAAGCGACCTATTTCCAGTTCCGGATGTACATCGCCCTTGCGTTCATCCTACTCATCCTCATCCTGCTGCTCTGTGAGTTCATGGCACGGCGGTCCATCCTGCCCGTCGACGAAGCCATCCGGACCCAGAAGCAGTTCATCGCCGACGCGTCCCATGAACTGAAGACGCCGATCGCGGTCATCCTCGCGAACCTCGACATCCTGGAGTCCAGCCCGGAAAAAACGGTCCGGGAGTCCGGCAAGTGGATCGACAGCACGAAGTCGGAAGCGAACCGCATGTCGAAACTCGTGAACGAGATGCTCTTCCTGGCCCGTTCCGACGCGGCCATGGACATGTATTACAACTTCCGCGTCATCAACTTCTCCGACGTGGCGGAAGAAGTCGTCCTGACGACAGAGGCTCTGGCCTTCGAGCGGAACATCTCCCTGGAGTCCGACATCGTCGAGACCTCCCAGGTCGTCGGAGACTTCGAACGGCTGAAACAGGTCGTCATGATCCTCGTCGAGAACGCGACCAAGTATGTCGATGAGGGCGGCACCATCCAGGTGAAACTGGCCTCCGGCCCCTGGCGTACGGAGATCCTGACGGTCACGAACACCGGCACGCCCATCCCGAAGGACCGGGCAGAGCACATCTTCGAACGGTTCTACCGGGTCGATGAGTCCCGGGTGCGGGAGAAGGGCGGCTACGGCCTCGGCCTCTCCATCGCCCAGAAGATCGTCGAGAAGCACAACGGCGAGATCAGCCTGGCGTTCTCTGACGAGCGGGGCACCTGCTTCGCGGTCAAACTGCCCCAGGCACAGAGCCTGCGGTCGCCGGACCTCACGGTGCTGCCGACCGAACCGTCGAGCCCTGAAAAATAAAGACAAAAAAACTCCGGACCAGATGGTCCGGAGTTTTTTTGTCTTTTTACAGCCGCTTATTTGCTGGCAGCTTCGACGATCTTGGCGAAGTCGGCCGGCTTCAGGGAAGCGCCGCCGATGAGGCCGCCGTCGATGTCTTCCTGAGCAACAAGGCCTTCCGCGTTGCCGGCGTTCATGGAGCCGCCGTACTGGACGACGAACTTGTCGGCCGCTTCTTTGCTGTAGAGGTCAGCAATGAGGGTGCGGATGAAGTGGTTGACTTCGTTGGCCTGCTCGTCGGTCGCGGTCTTGCCGGTGCCGATGGCCCAGACAGGCTCGTAAGCGATGATGACGTTGTCGAGTTCTGCTTCGGAAACGCCGGTCAGAGCGATCTTGGTCTGGATGGCGATGGTCTCGAAGGTGATGTTCTTCTCTCTCTGCTCGAGGGTCTCACCGACGCAGAGGATGACTTTCAGGCCGTTGTCGAGAGCGGCACGGGTGCGGTCACGGACCGTGTCGTCGGTCTCGCCGAAGTACTGTCTTCTCTCGGAGTGGCCGATGACGACGTACTCAACGCCCATTTCCTTCAGCATGGGAGCAGCAACTTCGCCGGTGAAGGCGCCGCTTTCAGCCCAGTGGCAGTTCTCAGCACCAACATGGATGTTGGAACCGGCAGTCTCTTCGAGGGCGACCTGCAGGTCGACATAGGGGACACAGATGACGACGTCGCAGTCTGCGTTCGCTACGAGGGGCTTCAGCTCAGTGATGAGCGCCTTGGCCTCGGACGGAGTCTTGTTCATTTTCCAGTTGCCGGCGATAACGGCTTTGCGAAGTGCTTTGTTCATTGGAATCTACCTCTTTTTCACTTGATACAGATTGGTTTATACAAAAGACTGGACTCAGTCTTTGTCGGCCATTGCGGCAATACCGGGAAGCTCTTTGCCTTCGAGGAACTCGAGGGAAGCGCCGCCGCCGGTGGAGATGTGGGTCATCTTGTCGCCGAGACCCAGCTGGTTGACCGCTGCTGCGGAGTCGCCGCCGCCGATGACGGAAACGGCATCGGAATCAGCAAGCGCCTGAGCGACCGCGAGGGTGCCCTTGGCAGTGATCGGGTTCTCGAAGACGCCCATGGGACCGTTCCAGACGACCGTGGCCGCTGCGGAGACTTCCTTCGCGAAGATCTCAGCGGTCTTCGGGCCGATGTCGAGGCCCATCATGTCGGCCGGGATGGCGTCGGTCAAAACGACTTCGGTCTCGATGGGAGCGTCGATGGGATCGGGGAAGTTCTTCGCGACGACGGTGTCGACGGGAAGGACGATCTTGACGTCGTTCTCAGCAGCCTTCAGGAGCATTTCACGGCAGTAGTCGAGCTTGGTGTCGTCGACGAGGGAAGTGCCGATCTCGCCGCCCTGGGCCTTGACGAAGGTGTAGGCCATGCCGCCGCCGATGATGAGGGTGTCGGCCTTGGTCAGAAGGTTCTCGATGACGTTGAGCTTGTCCGCGACTTTGGCGCCGCCAAGGATGGTGACGAAGGGTCTCTTCGGGTCTTCGACCGCTTCACCGAGGTATTTGATTTCCTTGGCGATGAGATAACCGGAAACTGCTTCATCGACGTAATCGACAACGCCGACGGTGGAGCAGTGGGCGCGGTGGGCCGTGCCGAACGCGTCGTTGACGAAGACGTCAGCGAGGGAACCGAGTTCCTCGGAGAACGCAGCTTCGTTCTTGGTCTCTTCCGCTCTGTAACGGGTGTTCTGAAGGAGGACGATGTCTCCGTCGTTCATGGCAGCGACAGCTGCTTTGGCATTGACGCCGACAACGTTGTCGTCAGCAGCGAACTGGACGGGCTGGCCCAGGAGCTCTGCGAGGCGGACTGCGACGGGAGCGAGGGACAGTTCGGGCTTCGGTTCGCCCTTCGGTTTGCCGAGGTGGGAGCAGAGGATGACCTTGCCGCCGTCAGCAACGAGTTTCTGGATGGTGGGGAGGGCAGCGACCAGACGGTTTTCGTCGGTGATCTTGCCATCTTTCAGCGGGACGTTGAAGTCACAGCGTACGAGGACTTTCTTGCCCTTTACGTTGATGTCGTCAACGGTCTTCTTGTTGAGTTTCATGATGTATCTCATCCCTTCATGAATTATTGGTGGTAAATATGGACCATTTCTATTATATAGGATTTTTGCCTGTAGTCAAAAGATTAACAGCAGTTTTTTTCGAACAATTCTGCGGTTCTGCCTCACAGGTCATTGGCGTCGTTCCAGCGGTACCGGTGAAGTTCTCCGGAGCACTGCAACTCGGGGTAATCCCACTGCCGAAGGACCTCGTAGACGCCGATGGCGACAGAGTTCGACAGGTTCAGGCTGCGGCACTCATCCATCATCGGGATGCGCACGCAGGTGTCGGGGTGGGCGAGGAGCAGTTCTTCGGGGAGACCGGCGGTCTCCTTGCCGAAAAAGAGGTACGCTTTGTCCGGGTAGACCGGGTCGCTGTGGCGATGTACCGCTTTCGTCGTGAAGAAATAACAGGCCGCGTCGGGGTGCTTCTCGAAGAAGTCGTCGAGGTTTTCATAGTAGGTGAGGTCCAGGTACTGCCAGTAGTCGAGGCCGCTGCGCTTCAGGTGCTTGTCCGTGACCGTGAAGCCCATCGGCTTCACGATGTGGAGACGGGCACCGGTGCAGGCGCAGGTGCGGGCGATGTTACCGGTGTTCTGGGGGATCTCCGGCTCGACGAGCACGATGTTCAGTTCAGCCATGGTCATCCTCCATTTTGCGAAGTCTCGGGGCCCACTCTTTCTGACGGATCCGCCGGTTGCGCCGGATGTCCCGGATGTTGGCGCCGATGCGTGCGAGGCCGAACAGGAAGACGAAGATCTCCAGTCGGGCGATGAGCATGGCGACGGTCAGGATCCAGAGGGTGGGCGCCGACGCGGTGGCCGCGGTCACGCCGACCGACAGGCCGACGGTGCCGAGGGCCGAGACGAACTCGATGAACGAGTCCTGCACGCTGTAGCCGCAGAGCATGAGGCCGAAGGTGCCGAGGCAGGCGATCGTGAAGTACGCGATGACATAGGCGTAGTTCTGGCTCGTCTCCGCGCGGGTGACGGAGCGCTCCACGCCGAAGCGGCGGATCTTCCGCGGGCTCACGGTGCGCTCGGAGCGCAGGGCGTCCCGGAAGTCCCAGTAAAGGCTCTTGGCGCCGAGGGCGAAGCGGAACGCTTTGAGACCGCCCGCGGTGGAGTCGGTGTTGCCGCCGACGAACATGAGGACGATGGCGGGGACGATGGCGAACCCGCAGACGTGCAGGTAGTCATCGACATTGGTGAGCCCGGTGGTCGAGAGGATGGAGATCATCTGGAAGAAGGACTGGTCGATCGCCAGAAGCACGGAGGGGGACACGTGGTCCACCACGAGCTGGACGGCACCGACGGGTCCCGCAATGGCCAGAAGGACCGTGACACAGCGGACTTCGATGTGGGTGAAAAAGTCCCGGATCTTGCCGTGGAACAGCATGGAACTCGCCATGAAGTTCGTGGCGCCGAGGAGCATGAGGAGCATCGTGATGAGGTCGATGGGGACGCTCTGGTAATGCCCGATGCTGTCGGTGTGGATGGAGAAGCCGCCGGTGGCGACCGCCGAAATGGAATAGTTGATGGCGTCGAAGAGCGGCATGCCGAACAGGACATAGAGGATGATGCCCGCGATGATGAACCCGCCGTAGAGGCTGAGGATGGTGCGGGCGGAACGGAAGGGGCTCGTGGAGAGCCGGTCCGTGTGGCCTTCGGCCGTGAAGAGCTGCATGCCGTAGTGGTTCGCGAGGATGGCCGTCAGGACCAGGACCAGTCCGACGCCGCCGATGAGGTGGAGGAGGGACCGGTAGAGGAGGACCATGTGGCTCACGGCCTCGACGTCGGTGACGGAGAGCCCGGTGGTGGTGAGTCCGCTCATGGACTCGAAGAAGGCCTGGGGCACCGAATAGCCGACCATGAGGAAGGGGATGGCGCAGATGGCCACCGCCACCGTCCAGAGGACCAGCAGGATCATGGAGCTTGCGTGTTTCCGGAGCACGAGGGCATGCTGTCCCCGGGAGAGGGAGATCAAGATGCCGCCCAGCAGGAGCGAGAGGGCAGAGGGGACCAGAAAGGCCTTCGCCTCATGGGATTCCTCCGGCCAGAACGCCAGCAGCACGAGGGGCGCCAGCAGGATGACCGTCAGCATGAAGCAGAGGAACCCGAGGGAGCGGATCAGCGCGATCCGGTCCAGCTTGGGAGAAGCGGTCTGTGACATACACTCACCCCTTCAGCGCTTTCAGGACAGCGTCCTGCTGGCCGGGAGCGGTCAGGATGTACAGCTTGTCGCCGGACTCCAGCGTGTCGGTGCCGGAGGGGACCACCATGGCGCCGTTCCGGCGGATGATGCACCCGATGATGGTGTTGCCCGGCAGCGTGATGTCCATGAGGGTGTGACCGATGCAGTGCTCCTCGCCCTTCAGGACGACCGAGAACAGGTTGACCCGGTTGTCTTCCAGAGGAAGGGTCTCGACGAGGTCATGGATGGTGGCAGCCTCGGTCAGGAACTTCGCGACCATGTGGGTGGAACTCAGGACGTGGTCGATGCCCAGTTCCTGGAAGAGCCCGACATTCTTCGGGTTCCGGACCGTGCAGACCGTGTGGGCGATGTGGAAACACTTCTTCGCGAACTGACAGACCGTCAGGTTGTTTTCATCGTGTTCCGACAGTGCGACCAGGACGTCCGCGCCGTCGATCTCGGCGTCGTTCAGCACGTAGAACCGGGTGGGGTCGCCGTGGAAGACCGGCAGGCCGTGGTGTGCCGACAGCTTCTCGCAGTAGCCGCGGTTTTCGTTGATGACGGTGAGTCTGTGACCGTTCTCCTTGAGGTTCTCGATGAGGAAGTCGGTCTGCTCATAGCCGCCTGCGATGACGATATGCATGCTCAGTCCTCCTCTCCGAACAGAAAGTCATAGTCCTTCTCGAACTCCGAGAGGGACAGGGTGAAGGGGAAGATGGCCCGGATGGGCAGGTCTTCCACGAGTTTTCCGATGTTGGCGTCGTCGAACCGCGCGAACACATGGGGCACGTGGTAGATGCGGCAGGCGATCTGCGCGAGCAGGTTGTTGCGGTTGTCGTTGCCGGTGGCGGCGATGAACAGGTCCGCATGCTCGATGTCGGCCCGGATCAGCTGGTCCTCGTTCATGCCGTTGCCCTGCAGCAGCAGGCCTCCGAAGGACTCGGAGAGGCGGCGGAAGGACTCGGGGTTCTCGTCCATGATGGTGACACGGACGCCCTGCTCTGCCAGGTATTCGGCGATGTGCCCTCCGAGCCGGCCGCAGCCGACGATGAGGGCAGACTTTTTCTTCTCAAAAAGCATTTGAAATCATCTCCAGAAAAGAGAGTAAGACCGGGAAGGCCGTCCTTCCCGGTCTTGTCGTTAAGCCAGATTCTGCAGGCTTTCTTCCAGCAGTTTGATCTTATCTCTGATTTTGTCCGCAGAGGCACGGTCTTTTTCGACGACCGCCGCCGGAGCGTTGTTGACGAAGCCCGGGTTGTTCAGCTTCTTCTCGAAGAACCCGAGGTCTTTCTTTGCTTTTTCCAGTTCCTTCTCGAGGCGGGCCTTCTCGGCGTCGAGGTCCACGAGCTCGTTCATGGGCAGGTAGATCTGCGCGTCGGCCGTGACGATGTTGACGGCGCCTTCAGTGTCGAAGTCTCCGCCGACCGTCACTTCCGTGGCGGAAGCCAGTCTCTGGATGTAGACGACGCCGGCCTTGAAGGTGTCTTCGAAGGTCGTGTCGATGTGGACCGCGGACTTCTTCGACGGCGGGACGTTCATCTCGGAACGGCGGGCGCGGATGGTGCGGACCGCCGTCATGATGCGCTCGAACTCGGTCTCCTCCTCGGAGAAGTCGAGGGCGTCGGTGTACTCCGGATAGGGAGCCAGCATGATGGTGTCGCCTTCATGGGGCAGGGACTGCCAGATCTCTTCCGTGAGGAAGGGCATGAAGGGGTGGAGCAGCTTCAGCATGCCGTCCATGCAGTAGATGAGGACAGCCTTCGCGGTCTCGGCACCCTTGCCGCCTTCCTGGAGACGGATCTTGGAGATCTCGATGTACCAGTCGCAGAAGAGGTCCCAGATGAAGTCGTAGAGCTTGGCGAGGGCCACGCCCAGTTCGTAACTGTCGATGTTCTCGCTGACCTCTTTGCAGAGGGTGTTGAACTTCGAGAGGATCCATTTGTCTTCGATGGCGAGGTCCTCGATGGCGGGCAGGTGCGCCGGACCCTCGGAACCGTCGAGGTTCATGAGGATGTAGCGGGCCGCGTTCCAGATCTTGTTGCCGAAGTTCCGGGAGGCCTCGACCTTCTTCTCGGAATAACGCATGTCGTTTCCGGGGCTGTTGCCGGTGACGAGGGTGAAGCGGAGGGCGTCTGCGCCGTACTTGTCGATGACGAGCAGCGGGTCGATGCCGTTGCCGAGGGACTTCGACATCTTGCGGCCCTGCTCATCGCGGACGATGCCGTGGATGAAGACCGTGTCGAAGGGATAGGTGCCCATCTGCTCGACGGAGGAGAAGATCATGCGGGCGACCCAGAAGAAGATGATGTCATAACCCGTGACCAGGGTGTTGGTCGGGAAGTAGTGTTTCAGTTCGGGGGTCTCTTCCGGCCAGCCCAGCGTGGAGAAGGGCCAGAGGGCAGAGGAGAACCAGGTGTCGAGGGTGTCTTCGTCCTGATGGATGTGTTCGCTGCCGCAGTGCTCGCACTTGCAGGGCGTGCCGCGGGAGACGGTGATCTCGCCGCAGTCGTCGCAGTACCAGGCGGGGATGCGGTGGCCCCACCAGAGCTGACGGGAGATGCACCAGTCCTTGATGCTCTCCATCCAGTGGAAGTAGGTCTTGTCGTAGCGGGACGGGACGAACTGGACTTTGCCGGAGCGGACGATGTCGATGGCCGGGTCTGCCAGGGGCTTCATCTTGACGAACCACTGCTTCGAGATGCGGGGCTCGACAACGGTGCCGCAGCGGTAGCAGGTGCCGACGTTGTGCTTCATGGGCTCGACGCGGACGAGGTAACCCTGTTCCTCGAGGTCGGCCACACAGGCCTTGCGGCACTCTTCGGTGGTCATGCCGACGTACTTCTCCGGAACGTTCTCGTTCATGCGGCCGTCATCGGTCATGACGTTGATGATCGGAAGGTCGTGGCGCAGACCGACTTCATAGTCGTTGGGGTCGTGGGCCGGGGTGATTTTGACGACACCGGTCCCGAACTCGGGGTCTGCGTGTTCATCGCCCACCAGGGGGATCTCCTTGCCGACGAGGGGCAGGATGAGCATCTGGCCGATCTTGTCCTTGTAGCGGGGGTCCTCCGGGTTGACCGCGACGGCGGTATCGCCGAACATGGTCTCGGGACGGGTGGTGGCGAGCTCCAGGTAGCCGGAACCGTCGGCGAAGGGATAGCGCAGGTGCCAGAACGCACCGTCTTTCTCTTCGTATTCGACTTCGGCGTCGGAGATGGACGTCATGCAGTGGGGGCACCAGTTGATGAGGCGCTCGCCGCGGTAGATGAGGTCCTTCTCATAGAGGCGGTTGAAGACTTCGACGACGGCCTTGGAACAGCCTTCGTCCATGGTGAACCGTTCCCGGTCCCAGTCGCAGGAGGAACCGAGTTTCTTGAGCTGTTCGACGATGCGTCCGCCGTACTGACGACGCCAGTCCCAGGCTCTTTCGAGGAACGCCTCGCGGCCGATGTCCTCTTTCGAGATGCCTTCTTGTTTCATCGCCTCCACGATCTTGGCTTCGGTGGCGATGGACGCGTGGTCGGTGCCGGGGACCCAGAGGGTATCGAACCCTTTCATCCGGTGATAGCGGATGAGGATGTCCTGCAGCGTATTGTCAAGGGCGTGGCCCATGTGGAGCTGACCCGTGATGTTGGGGGGCGGGATGACGATCGTGTACGGTTTCTTCGTCTCGTCAGGTTCCGCGTGGAAGTACTTGTTCTCCTGCCAGAAGTCGTAGATCTTGTCTTCGAACTCTGACGGGTCGTACTTGGTCGCAAGTGCTTTAGCCATGAAAGCGCCTCCAGTAAAATGAGATTCAACAATAGTTTAAGAAGTATTATAAGGTCTTGCTTTTCTATTTGCAAGAACCTATAATTTCTGTCAGATAACTTTTCGAACGACGTAAAGAACGTCTTGACACGATCCGGAGGAACTATGTTACTCGAACAATTGCTCGCCGGGCTCGCGACCACCTCGGTCTCGGGGCCGGACTCAGCACTTCAGACCGACATCTCCGATGTCGTCTATGACTCCCGCAAGGCAGTGGAGGGCACCCTCTTCGTCTGCATGGTCGGCGCGGAGACCGACGGCCACAAATACGCGAGGAACGCTTACGACGCGGGCTGCCGCGTGTTCGTCCTCGAGGCGGGCCACGAAGAGACCGCAAACCTTGGCGATGTACCGAAAGCACCATACATCATCGTGGTGGAAAACACCCGGGTGGCACTGGCGAAACTGTCCGACACCTTCTTCGGCCACCCGTCGGGGGACCTGAAGGTCATCGGCATCACCGGCACCAAGGGCAAGACCTCCATCACCTACATCCTCCAGTCCGTCCTGGAAAAGGCCGGGGTCCCCACGGGGCTCATCGGCACGGCGGGCGCGTCCTGGAACGGGAAACAGGTGCCGACGGTCAACACCACCCCGGAGTCCTATGAGACCCAGAAACTGCTGCGGCAGATGGCGGACGACGGCGTGAAAGCCGTGGCCATCGAAGTCTCGAGCCTCGGTGTCAAATGGCACCGGACCGACTTCCTCGAATTCTTCTGTGGCATCTTCACCAACATATCGCCCGACCACATCGGAGGACACGAGCACAAGACCTACGAGGAGTACTACAGCTTCAAGAAAGCGTTCTTCTCTCTGTGCAGCCAGGCGGCGGCCTGCGGGGACGACCCCGCGGCGGCAGACATGCTGGAAGCCGTTCCCGGCCGGAAGATCTTCTACGGCCTCTCGGAACAGAACGAGTTCCGGGCCGAGAACATGGTCCCGACCCGTTCCGACGACTTCATGGGCATCCGCTTCGACTTCCTGAGAAACGGGGAGAAGGAGGACACCTTCGAGATCAGCCTTCCCGGCGACTTCTCCGTCCACAACGCCCTCGCGGTCCTTGCGGTCTGCGAGCTCATGGGCCTCGACCTCGCGCAGGCGAAGGAGGGGCTGCGGACGGTCCGCGTCCCCGGACGGTGTCAGATCAAGTACCTGTCGAAGGACTTCGGCATCATCATCGACTACGCCCACAACGACATCAGTCTCGAGGGCATCATCAGGACCGTGAGAGCTTACGGTCCGAAACGCATCATCACCCTGTTCGGCTCCGTCGGAGACCGCGCACAGCTGCGCCGGGAAGAACTGGGGACCACCAGCGGCCGGCTGGCGGACTTCACGGTCGTCACCGAAGACGATCCCGGGTTCGAGGACCCGAAGAAGATCGCCGACGAGATCGCCTCATATGTCGAGAAGGCCGGCGGCGCCGGAAAGTACGTCGTCATCCCGGACCGGGAAGAGGCCGTCGCCTACGCGGTCGCCATGCTGGAGCCCGGAGACTTCCTCCTGTGCTGCGGCAAGGGACATGAGCGTTTCATGAAAGTACGGGGCAAAAAAGAGCCCTTCAACGAAGAACAATGCATCGAAGAAGCCCTCAAAAAACGGGGCATCGAACTGTAAGGAGAAAGCATGTATACATTCCGTACGGAAACCGATTTCGAAAGTTTTGACCGGTTCGTGGAAGAACACCACGGACAGTACCAGCAGTGCTCCCTCTGGCCGAAGGTCAAGACGGCCTGGGCACCCCATTTCTACGCCGGCTTCGACGAAGCGGGCGAGCGTGTCCTCACCTGTCTTGTCCTGGAGCGCGACCTCCCGGTGGCGGGGAAGCTCTGGTATGTGCCCTACGGCACGGTCTCTGACATGACGAACGAAGCGCTCCAGAAGGAGTTCGCGACGTTCATCGCCGCAGAGATGAAGGCCCACAAAGCCTTCTGCACCATCATCGACCCGCCGGTCCCGCTGCGCATCGACGGAGAGCAGCAGGAGGAGGGCCACGCCGCCCACAAGCTCCTGACCTCCATCGGCTATCAGCTCAACACCGACCTGCCGTCCTACACCTACAAGCACCCGGTGCAGACGCTCATCCCCCTGCGGGACGAGAACGGGGAACTCATCCCCGGCAAGCAGCTGCTGAAGAAGTGCGAAAAGGGCGTCCGTTACTCGGTCCGTGTCGGCGAGTCCCGGGGCCTCGAGTGCGAGACCTACTCCTTTGAAGACGTGCAGAACGACCCGGCACTGCTCGACGCCTTCGTCTCCGTCATGGATGACACGTCCGAACGCAACGACTTCGTCCACAGAGACAACGACTACCTGATGCTCCTCTTCGGGACGCTGAAGGATTACACCGACATCATGATCGTCTACTACGACAAGGCAAAGGACACTCAGCTCCAGAACGCCCGGCTCGCGGAGCGGGAGAAAAAAGTGGCCGCCCTCGAGACCGCGCCCCAGAAAAAGATCAGGGGTCTCAAGAACGATATCGATGTCATCGACAAGAACACAATAAGTTACAACGAACGCATGGAAGAGACAAAAGACTATCCGGAAGATGCCCGCATCCCGGTGGCCGGCGGTCTCACCATCCGTTACGGCGGCTTTGCCAACTGTGTCTTCGGCGGGACCCGGAACATCGTCCGGAACAACACCCGTTCGAGCCACTATATGAACTACCTCCGACTGCTCCGGAGCATCGATCTTGGAATGGACTACCACGACCTTGGCTATGTCCTCTGTGACTCCCCCGAGACGATGGAACCGGACGGCGCCCTCGGCCCCCTGTCTCCGAACGAAGACTTCGTGGGCATCAGCAAGTTCAAACTGAGCTTCGGCGCCCACTACACGGAGTACATCGGTGAGTACATCCTCGTCGGCAACAGCTTCCGGTACTGGCTCTACAAAGAGCTCATGCCGAAGGCGAAAAAGGCCAAGATGACGGCGGTCCGGCTGCTGAAGAAGCACTGAGCCCGCTGACGGGAGGAACGGTATGCGCACGCTGACCTTCACCATTCCATCCGAATACCAAGACCGCAAAGTCCTGCATTACCTGAGAGGCTGTGCAGGGCTTTCTTCTCGTGTCATCCGGAACCTCAAGACCTACGATGACGGCATCCTTCTGAACGGGGAACCGGTGCGGACCATCGACCGCCTTTCCGTGGGCGATGTACTGACTGTGAACCTGCCGGACGACCCCGTGGAGCAGCTGCCTCCCATGCCGGATCCGGAGTTCCTCGAAGGGACGCTCCCCGAGGTCCTCTATGAAGACGAAGACCTGCTCATCGTGAACAAGCCGGGCACCATGGCGGTGCACCCGTCGCATAACCACCAGGGCGACACGCTGGCCAACTGGATCACGTTCCACCGGACGGAAGCGGGGAGAGCCCCCGTCGTGTTCCGGGCGGTGGGCCGGCTCGACAAAGGCACGTCCGGCGCCGTCGTCTGCGCTCTCAACGCCTATGCCGCCGACCGGCTGCAGCGGGGCGTGAAGAAGGAGTACCTCGCGGTGCCCTCCGCCCGTCTCACGGGCAGCGGTACCATCGACGCACCCATCTACCGCCCGGACCCCATCCTCACGATGCGGGTCGTCGACGAGCGGGGCGACCGGGCCGTCACCCACTGGGAGGCCCTTGAGACCTTCGACGACCGCACGCTGTGCCGGGTCCGGCTCGAGACCGGGCGGACCCATCAGATCCGTGTCCACTTCGCGTCCGTCGGCGCCCCGCTGGTGGGGGACACCCTCTACGGGACCCCGTCGGAGGAGATCGCCCGGCACGCCCTCCACTGTGCCCATGCCGAACTGACCCATCCGGTGACCGGCGCGCACATTTCCGTTGACGCTCCACTTCCGGAAGATATGTCCGGTTTGCTGAAGCGGTGAGTAGACAAATGTGGAATGTTGTCAAATTATTCAGGACAATTTGATTTTTTATGTAGAAATCGTTCATTGTCTATGCTAAAATTTTAGGTGATTTTGAAACTCACTCGAGCTGGAAAAGTGAGTAGAAACAGGAGGAAGAAACATGTCCATCAAATGTGAAGAAAGATTTTTCGAATCCACCGACCGCAAAGATCGCGTCCGTTACCTGACCTGGATCGATGACTCCGTCGAGACCAAGGGCGTCGCCCTCATCGCTCACGGTGTCTGCGAGCATATCGACCGTTTCCACGGCATCGGCGAGCATCTCGCCAAAGCCGGTTACGCTGTTTACGGCGAAGACCATGTCGGCCACGGCAAAACTGCTATGGGCGAGGAGCAGAACCTTCGCAACATCGGTAAGTGCCCGAAAGGCGCTGACAAGATCGTCATCAAAGATATGCACAAGATGAGAGACATCGCTGTCTCCGAGCATCCCGGCCTTCCCGAGATCCTTGTCGGTCACTCCATGGGTTCCTTCGTCGCCAAGATCTATGGCGCCACCTATGGCAAAGAACTTGCTGCCACCGTTTACTGCGGTTCCGGCGACTTCTTCGGCAACCCCTTCCGCTTACTCATTTACCCGCTGGTCCCGCTCTTCACCGCGGCTCCGGTCAAAGACCTTGAGATCAAAGTCACCAACAACATGTTCTCCACCGGCTGGCTTTCCCGCAGCAAAGAGAACCGTGCTGACTACCTGAAAGACCCGATGATCACCGTTTATTACACCCCCGGCCTCCTTGCCATGCTGGGCGCTCTCGCAGCCCGTTCCGCCGGTACCCTCTGGGCCAGGAAGATGCCGAAGGACCTTCCCGTTCTCGTCGTCGCCGGTACTCAGGACATCATCGGCTTCTGCGGCATCGGTGTCAAATTCGCCGACCGCTGGATGGACAAAGCCGGCATCAAAGACCACACCACAAAATGGTACAAGTCCTATCGTCATGAGCTCTTCCGCGACGACTGCAAAGAAGAGGTCTACAATGACATCACCGACTGGCTCAAGTCCAAAGGCCTTCCCGGCTAAGGAAACGGCATAACAACGGTTATTCCGAGGCCCTGTCCCGTATTTCGGGACAGGGTCTTTTTTTGATGATAACTTTTTGTACGAATTCATTGCCCCGTGAGGAAGCGAAATCGGATAATTTGCCGATTTTTGTTCGTCTACTCCAAAAAGGCCTGCCGAAGACTTTTCAATTGTTGGAACTGGTGGTATAATAACTCAGATTTGAGCACTATATATACTAATTTATACCTTCGAGAAATCGTGAGAACGAAATCAGGAGAGTGAAATTTTGGATAAGTTTTGCATCAACGGAGGGAAACGACTGGAGGGCGTCGTCGACATCAGCGGTGCCAAGAACTCCGTCGTCGCCATTCTGCCGGCCACCCTTTTGGCGGAAGGTCCCTGCCGTATTGAGAATATCCCCAACATTTCCGACGTCAAATGCATGCTGGAGATGCTGGAGGCGATGGGTGCCCGCATCCGCGCCATCAACCCGCACACTTATGAGATCGACACGTCGATCATCAGTTCCTATACCGTACCCTACGAGCTGACCCGTCATCTGCGGGCCTCCTACTACCTGCTGGGCGCACTGCTCGGCCGCTGCTCCAAAGCCCGTGTCGCCATGCCCGGCGGCTGCGACTTCGGCGGGGTCCGTCCCATCGACCAGCACCTCAAAGGGTTCGAAATGCTGGGCGCCACCGTCTCCATGGAGGAGAACGCGTTCGTCCACGCAAGAGCCGACCACCTGACCGGCAACTCCATCTACATGGACGTCGTCTCGGTCGGTGCCACCATGAACGTCATGCTGGCCGCCGTCAAGGCGAGAGGCCTCACGGTCATCGAGAATGCCGCGAAAGAGCCCCACATCGTCGACCTGGCCAACTTCTTGAACTCCATGGGTGCCGATGTCCGCGGCGCCGGTACCGACGTCATCAAGATCAGAGGCGTCGACCACATGCACGGCTGCGACTACTCGGTCATCCCGGACCAGATCGAAGCCGGCACGTACATGGCAGCCGTCGCTGCCTGCGGTGGCGATGTACTGGTCCGCAACGTCGTCCCGAAGCATCTTGAGTCCATCATCGCGAAGCTGGTCGAAGCCGGTGTCCGCGTCGAGGAACATGACGATGCTGTCCGGGTCATTGCGGACAAACCGCTGACCAAAGTCAACATCAAGACCATGCCCCATCCGGGCTTCCCGACCGACATGCAGCCCCAGATGGCAGCGGCCCTGTGCCTTGCCAATGGCACCAGCATCGTCTCGGAAGGCGTCTGGGACAGCCGGTTCAAATATGTCGACCAGCTGACCCGCATGGGCGCTCACATCGAAGTCAACGGCAAAGTGGCCATCATCCAGGGCGTCGACCACCTGAACGGCTGCCCGGTCAAAGCCTATGACCTTCGCGCCGGCGCCGCCATGATCATCGCCGGTCTCGCCGCCAAAGGCCACACGGAGATCGAGAACATCATCTTCATCGACCGCGGTTACGAGAACGTCGTCGAGAAATTCTCGGCTCTGGGCGCAGACATTTCCCGCGAACCCATTCTGGACCACCCTGACAAGATCCAGAACGCGGGCTGAACAGACTGACAGGGGGTGCGTTCGAAACGCACCCCTTCTTTTATTGCAATGAGAGGAGGAGACCGATGAGCGGAGAAGTCTTCGGGACCCTGTATTCCGGCAGCAGCGGCAACTCCACCTACATCGGGGACCGCTCCGGCGGCATCCTGGTGGATGTGGGGAAGAACGCGAAACAGACGACGCTCGCGCTGCAGGAGATGGGGCTGTCGCCCGAGCAGATCCACGCCATCTTCATCACCCATGAGCACACGGACCACATCTGCGGGCTCCGGGTCTTCGCGAACCGGTACCACATCCCGGTCTACGCGTCTCTCGGCACGCTGGAGGCCCTCGATGAGAAGGGCCATCTGAAGGGGGACTTCCCGGTCTTCCAGATGACGAACACGGCCGACATCGGCGACTTCCACGTACAGTGCTTCCACACGTCCCACGACTGCGCGGAGGGCATGGGGTACTCCATCACCCTGCCCAGCGGCCGGCGGGTCTCTGTGGCCACCGACCTCGGCATCATGACCGAAGAGGTGAAGAGCGCCATCCTCGGGAGCCAGGCGGTGCTGCTCGAGTCGAACCACGACCTCGGCATGCTCTTCAACGGCCCGTACCCTTACGTGCTGAAACAGCGCATCAGTTCGGAACTCGGCCACCTCAACAACGATGACGCCGCGGACACCGCGCTGGACCTCGTCCGGTCGGGCACGCAGCAGCTCATCCTCGGCCACCTGAGCTCCGAGAACAATGTCCCGGACCTCGCCTACCAGACGACGGCTTCCATGCTGCTCACCGGCGGCGCGAAAGTCGGCGCGGACTGCCTCCTCGACGTGGCGCCCCGCAACAGCGTCCTCCTGAAAGAGGTGCCCTCATGCTGACCGTCACTGTCATCGTCCCGGGGAAACTCAAGGAGAAGTACCTGCAGGCGGCTCAGGACGAATACAGGAAGCGATTGACCGCCTTTTGTAAATTTAATATAATAGAAGTTAGCGTGGAACGTCTGCCCTCTGAGCCCTCCGACGCGGAGATCACCGCGGCACTGGAGAAAGAGGGGAAGCGGATCCTCGCCGCGGTCCCGAACCAGTCCTTCACGTATGCCATGTGCATCGAAGGAAAACAGCGGACATCCGTCGACTTCAGCAAAGAGCTCGACCGTCTGGCTGTGAGCGGGACCAGTCATGTCACCTTTATCATCGGAAGCTCCTTCGGTCTGTCCGAAGAAGTGAAACAGTTTGCAGATGCGTCACTTTCCATGTCGGAGATGACCTTTCCTCATCAGCTGGCACGCATCATGCTGCTCGAACAGCTTTACCGCGCGTTCCAGATCAGCACCGGCGGGAAGTACCACAAGTAGCACAAGGAGGACTTATGGCACGGCGTAAAGACAAATACGATGTCGATCCCGACTTCATCCGCTCCCTGGAAGAGGAACCGGACGACTACGATTACGATTATGACGAAGACGAATACGACGATGACGAACCCCTCTCATCCGGCCGGGTGAAGTGGGCCTGGATCTTCCTGTTCCTCGCCCTCGGCGTCCTCATCGGCGCACTGGTGTTCTCCCTCGTCAGCAAGAACAGCGACAAAAAGGACGCGTCCACGACGGTCTCGACCAGCATCGTCTCCACGGAGAACGCACTGCTGAGCCCGACGGAGGTCTCCGCAGACTCCACGTCGGCCACCGACGCGGAGGGCGACACCACGACCAAGGCGTCCATCGTCCGCACCACGTACTACGTCATCCCGAACACGACGAAGCGGATCACGACCCGGACCGCACGCCCGACGTCCTCGTCCCAGACCCAGTCTCAGACGCAGTCTCAAACGCAATCGCAGACCCAGTCCCAGACACAGTCTCAAACCCAGTCTCAGACCCAGTCCCAGACGCAGTCGCAGTCCCATTCCGAGACGCCGACACCCACCCCGGAACCGAGCGAGTAAATCGCCCCAGATAGAGACAACACAAACACAGACACACAGCAAAACTTTATCGCTCAACGAAAGGAGCGCGTAGCAATATGGCAATGAAAGACATCCTCGGACGGTTCAAGAGAGAACCGGAAGAAGACTTCATCCCCGAAGAGGAATACCTTCCGGAAGAGGCGCCGGTGGAAGAGAAACCCAGTTTCGTCTTCACCGACATCAATTCCGAGCCCATCGATACGGCGGCAGAAGCCGTCCCGGAAGCGCCGGTCCGCAGCGGCCCCGTCAAAGTCGGGTCTTCGGACAACGACCGCATCCAGATGTTCGAGATCGACCTCGGCGGCAGCAAAGTGAACCTGCCGGAAGAGCCGGTCGCCGAAACTCCGGTCGTCGAAGAGCCGGTCTATGAAACCTCTGCACCGGTCTCCGAGCCGGTGTACACCCCGGCTCCGGAACCCGAAGCGGAAGATACCATCGTCGTGGCTCCCACCCCGGAGACCGCAGGCGCAGAGGACGACTACGAAGTCGACTTCGGCTACTCCGCACCCGGCGCCCTAGACGACGTCACCTACACCACCGACCCGGCTTCGGTCCCGAAGCCCGCGGAACCGGAACCCGTCGTCTACAGCCGCTCCGAAGCGCCCGCCGACAACGACGAGGAGTACTACGACAGCTACGAGCCCATGTTCGAAGAGTCCTACGGCCCCGGTACCTACTTCTCCGGCGGCGAGACCGCTGCGGCGGCCGCGGCTGCTCCGGTTGCAGAGGACTATGTCCCCTATGAGGCACCCGCTGCCGAAGCTCCGGAAGCGGCAGAGCCCGTCGAGGTCGAAGCTCCCCCTGAGGTGCAGACCTATGACGACGACATGCCCCGTTACGAGAATTACCGGAAACCCCGGAACAAGACCCGTTACAGAGACGAGCCCCGGTCCTACGAAAACAATATCGATGACAGTGTGTTCCTGCCCGACGAAGGCGATACACCGGTGTTCAGCAAAAAGAACCGCCGCCGCATGACCATCGCCATCATCGCCATCCTGGCAGCCCTGCTGCTGTTCCTTGGCGGAGTCCTCATCTCCCACTTCACCGGCCGTTCCGACAAGGCTGCCGAAGCCACGACCGCCCAGGTGAAGACCACCGCGTTCGAGCGCAGCGTCTCCAACAACGCGTCCGCCACGGAGACCACGACCGAGGAAGACATCTCCGTCCAGTACGATGAGAACGGTGAGATCAGCGAGTCCACGGCTTCGACCGCCAGCGCAAGCTCCAGCACCAGCCGCCGGACGTCTACTCGTACGACGACCCGGAGCACGACCCGTTCGACTACCCGCAGCACTACGGCTTCGACGACGCAAAGTACGACCGCTCCGACGACGGAACCCACTACTGAGACTCCGCCAACAACTCAGTCAACCAGTCGGTCGACTACTGCGGCACCGAGTCCCTGGGACCACGTGAACAACTGATCGTCCATAAGACAAAAAGAAACCGGACAGCTCCATGAGCTGTCCGGTATTATTGTTTTATGACGGGATGTCGCGCTCAGCCGGAAGGCTTAGTAAGTGACGGTCCAGTTCTGCTCGAGGGAGAACGCGAAGGCGTCGGAACCCTGAGTGACGTAAGTCGGCATCTTGTAGTAGAGGCTCGTCAGTCTGCCGTTCGCATCGATGGTGCCGCGAAGGGTGACGCCCTTGCAGGTCCAGGTGCCGATCGGGATGCTGATGGTGGAGACACACTTGGAGGAGTTGCTGTAGGTGCCGGGGTTGTCGTCCTTGACGACGATAGTGACGACCTTGGAGGAGCCGTTGTTCTGGACCGTAGCGGACTTGATGTCAGACGCGCTGAGGTTGCAGGTGTAGGACTTCTTCTCGACCGGGAACTTGTCTTTCAGTTCGGAAGAACCGTTGGCAACGACCTTTTCGGTCTTGGTGCCCTCTTTGAAGCCGAAGCTGGAGTAGAGAGAGGGGATGGAACCGCTGATGGTACGGATGGTCTCGGACGTACGGGTCGCGGACTTCGCGGTGGTCTTGACCTTGTTGGCAGCGCTCTTGTAAAGCTCGAGAGCCTCAGCAGCGGTGTAAGAGGTCTTGTTGGCGGCGGGAGCAGCAGAGCCACCGGCTTTGGCAGCGCCAGCCTTGGCGGCACCGGCAGTGGCAGCGCCTGCAGTCGCGGTGGAACCGGAAGCGGCGGGGCCGGAGTAGGAACCGTACGCGGAGCGGTCAGCGGCAGAACCGTTGGCAGCCGGAGCGACGGACTCATAGGTGTCGTTGAAGCCGGGCTCGTACTTGACGCCGTCGACTTCATAATCCCAGCCGTTCTTGAGGAAGTTCGAAGTGGCTTCGGAGCAGCCGGTCATCATGAGGACCATGGCGACAGCCATCAGAATGACGAATACACGGGACAGTTTGGTTTTCATGTGATCATTTCTCCTTTTCTGGATTTTTCTGGTTTTGCGCTGTGCTGTGACAGCACTTTATCAGGTCAAACACCATTATATTACACAGCGCTTTTTTATGGCAACCCTTTTTGTACGGACATGTGTGCAGAAATCCTTTCCAAATGCTTGCGAAAAGAGACAGGAGTGATACAATATTGGAATAAAGGAGAACGACTTTTATGCTGATTCAACTGGATTATTTACGAGATCTCAATACCGCGTCCGTCTTCATCCGGCTCATCCTGGCCCTCATCCTCGGCGGACTCATCGGTCTGGACCGGGCGCTGCGACATCGCCCCGCCGGACCGCGGACCTATGCCCTCGTGTGCGTCGGTGCCGCCCTAACGATGGTCCTCAGCCAGTATGAGTATGTCATGCTGACCACGGACTGGGCGCCCATGGCGGAGGCCGTCGGCCTCAAGACAGACGTCTCCCGGTTCGGCGCGCAGGTCATCAACGGCATCGGTTTCCTCGGCGCCGGTACGGTCATCGCGACGAACCAGCAGAAAGTCAAGGGGCTCACGACCGCGTCCGGCCTCTGGGCATCCGCCTGTCTCGGCCTCGTCGTCGGCTCCGGTTTCTATGAGGCGGCCATCTTCGCGTTCCTCCTCATCCTCGTCACCATGTGGCTCCTGCGGCCACTGGAAGAGGTCATCATCGAGCGGTCCCGCAACATCAACATCTATGTGGAATTCCGGTCCATCGCCGACATGGGCGAGATCCTGAAGACCATCAAGGACCAGGACATCAACATCTTCGATATGGACATCCACCACGGCAAGGAGCAGATCGTCCAGAAGCCCAACGCCGTGCTGTACCTGCGGATGCCCCACCGGGCGCCGCACCACGAACTGATCACGCTGCTGTCAGACCTCGACGAGGTCTACACGGTCAAAGAGATTTAAGGAGGGGAGAGAGACCATGTTTGCGATTTTTGACAACCTTCGGGACATCACGTTCCTCTCCGTGGGCCTCCGCCTGCTCCTGACCTTCCTCTGCGGCGCGCTCATCGGCCTCGAGCGGGAGTTCAAGCGCCGTCCGGCCGGTTTCCGGACCCACATCCTCATCTGCGTCGGCGCTGCCATGACCACCATGACCGGCCAGTATCTGTTCCTCGACCAGGGCCTCTTCACCGATATGGCCCGGCTCGGCGCCCAGGTCATCGCAGGCATCGGTTTCATCGGTGCCGGTACCATTATCGTCACCCGCCGGAACCAGATCAAAGGCCTGACCACCGCCGCGGGCCTCTGGACCTGCGCCATCGTCGGCCTTGCCTTCGGTGCCGGTTTCTACGAGGGAGGGCTCATCGCCACCGTGCTGGTCCTGATCTCGGAGATCATCTTCGCGAAGCTCGAGTACAGCTTCATGAAGCGGCATCCGGACATCAATATCTACATGGAATTCCGCAGCCGCTCCGTGCTAGAGACGGTCTTCGACGGCCTCAAGGAGAACAATATCAAGGTCCGCAGCCTGGAGATCACCCGGACCCGGGAAAAGGACGTCATGAACTCCAGCGCCATCTTCACCCTCCGGTTCCAGAAAGCGGTCCCGGCGGACAAGGTCCTCGAGAACATCCGGGCGATCGACGGCGTGTACCTTGTGGAAGAACTGTAAACTGTCTGACGACAGACAAAAATAAGACCTCAGGCATTTGCCTGAGGTCTTTTCTGTTTCGTTCAGCGGGTTCAGCCGCGGATGACACGGACCCGGATGACTCCTTCGATCGCCTCGATGTCGGTGATCATCTGCTCGGAGATGTCGCCGTCCACTTCGAGGATGGTGTAGGAGATGTCTCCCTTGGAGCGGTTCATGAAGTCGTTGATGTTGGAATCCACGAACTGGCTCGTGATGCCTCTCAGAACGTTCGGGACGTTCTTGTGGATGACGCAGAGGCGGTTCTTGCAGACTCTGGCCATCTCGGCGTTGGGCATGTTGACGGAGTTCTTGATGTTGCCGTTCTCGAGATACTCGACGAGTTCATAGGCAGCCATTCTCGCACAGTTGTCTTCGGACTCCGGAGTGGAGGCACCGAGGTGCGGCATGGTGATGACGCCGGGGACGCCGAGGAGTTCATCGACCGCGAAGTCGGTGGCATAGGCGGCCACTTTGCCGCTCTCGAGCGCTTCAATCATGTCGGCGGCATTGACGAGGCCGTCACGGGAGAAGTTCAGGATGCGGACGCCGTCCTTCATCTTGGCGAAGGCTTCCTTGTTGATGGTGTCCTTCGTGTCGTCGGTCAGCGGGACATGGACCGTGATGTAGTCACACTCGGTGAAGATGTCATCGAGGGAAGAGGCATGACGGATGTGGCTCGACAGGTTCCAGGCCGCGTCGACGGAGAGGTACGGGTCATAGCCGTAGACTTCCATGCCGAGGTTGCGGGCGGAGTTGGCGACCTTGACGCCGATGGCACCGAGGCCGATGACGCCGAGCTTCTTGCCCTTGATCTCCGGACCGGCGAAGGCGGACTTGCCTTTTTCGACGAGCTTGCCGCATTCATCGCCCTTGCCCTTCAGGGAGTTGGCGAATTCGATGCCGGGGATGATCTTACGGGAGGTCAGGAACAGGGCGCAGAGGACGAGTTCCTTGACGGCGTTGGAGTTGGCACCGGGGGTGTTGAAGACGACGATGCCCTCTTCGGCGCAGCGGTCGACGGGCACGTTGTTGGTGCCGGCGCCGGCTCTCGCGATGGCGAGGGTGTTCGGGGCGAACTCCATGTCGTGCATCTTGGCGCTGCGGACCAGAATGGCATCCGGTTCCGCGACGTCGGCACTGACAGTGTATTTGGCGGGGTCGAGCTGGCTCAGCCCGGCCTCCGAGATGTTGTTGAGGGTCAGAATGTTGTACATGACGGGGTGGATTCTCCTTTATTCAGCGGTGTGAGCTTCTTCAAACTCTTTCATGTAAGCGACGAGGGCTTCGACGCCTTCGATGGGCATGGCATTGTAGATGGACGCGCGCATGCCGCCGACGGAACGGTGGCCCTTGATGTTGATGAGACCGTTCTCAGTGCAGCCCTTGATGAACTCGGCATTGAGCTCGTCCGAGTCGGTGACGAAGGGAACGTTCATGAGGGAGCGGTCTTTCTTGACGACGGTGCCCTTGAACATCTTGCTCTCGTCGAGGTAGTTGTAGAGGATGGCCGCTTTGGCTTCGTTGCGTCTCTTCATCTCTTCGAGGCCGCCCATCTTGAGGAGCCACTGGAAGACGAGGCCTGCCATGTAGATGCACCAGCAGGGAGGCGTGTTGTACATGGAGCCGGAACCAGCCATGGTCTCATAGTTGAGCATGGTCGGAGTGATGTCTCTCGCGTTGCCGAGCAGGTCTTCACGGATGATGCAGATGGTGAGGCCTGCGGGAGCGATGTTCTTCTGAGCACCGCCGTAGAGCATGCCGAACTTCGAGACGTCGAGGGGTTCGGACAGGAAGCAGGAGGAGATGTCGGCAATGAGGGGTACATCGCCGGTCTCGGGCAGGTCGCGGATGATGTTGCCGTGGACGGTCTCGTTCATGCAGATGTAGAAGTAGTCGGCATCGGAACGGAACTCAGAGGGGTCAACGTCCGGGACGCAGGAGAAGTTCTGGTCGGCGCTGGAGGCAACGATCTTCACATCGCCATAGCGGGATGCTTCTGCGGCAGCCTTCTTGGACCAGACACCGGAGACGATGTAGTCCGCTTTGCCGCTGCCGTTCATGAAGTTCAGGGGGATGGCAGCGAACTGGGTGGACGCGCCGCCCTGCAGGAACAGGACTTTGTAGTTGTCCGGGATGTTCATGAGGGTGCGAAGGTCCGCTTCCGCCTGGTCGATGATCGCCTGATACTCTTTGCTGCGGTGGGACATCTCCATGACGGATTCGCCGGTGCCCTCGTAGTCGAGGAGTTCATCGGCAGCTTTGTTGAGGACGGATTCCGGGAGCATGGAAGGGCCCGCGGAGAAGTTGAATACTCTGGCCATATCTATGTGCCTCCTATAAAGGTTATTGATAAAGGGTGCCGACGGGGTCGACAGCATGCACAATTATAGAGCATCCGTATTGTGAAAGTCAACGAATTGTCAAGAAATTATCAAAGTTTTTGCAAAAAACGTTTGCAGACCCCGAAAAGATTGTTAAAAATGTGTTTATCGGCGATTTGCGGACCCATTTCGGGGGTCTCGGACAGAAAAAAGGCCCGGCTGCAAGCAGCCGGGCCTTTATACCATTTATAAAGCGAACTTGGAGTTGAGGTTACGCTTCTTTCTCGACGGGTTTCACCTGGGCAACGACCGGGTCTACGATGACCAGTTTGCCGAAGGTGCTCATGTCGATGCAGCCGACGGGGCATGCTTTCGCGCAGTCGCCGCAGCCAACGCACTTGTCATAGTCGACGGACGCTTTGAAGTTCGTGACATGGATGGCGTCGTGCTGGCAGGTCTTCTGGCACTTCATGCAGCCGATACAGCCGACCTTGCACTGTTTTCTGGTCTCGCCGCCCTTGTTGTGGTTCTGGCAGTAGACCACTGCTTCATGCTTGTAGAGGGGAGCCAGTTCGATGACACCCTTCGGGCAGACATTGATGCAGATCTTGCAGGCGCGGCACTTCTCGGAATCGACTTCCGCAAGGCCGTTTTCGCCGACATGGATGGCGTCGAAGGGACAGGCCGCTTCGCAGTCGCCAAGACCGAGACAGCCGTAGGAGCAGGCTTTGCCGCCGCCGAACAGCTGAGCTGCCGTCTTACAGCTCATGTCTCCGTGGTAGTCCATGATGTTGGCAGCGTTGGCTTCCGTGCCGTGGCACAGGACCACTGCTGTCATGGGAGTGGAGTCTCCCGCCGCGACGCCCATGATCTCGGCAACGGCTTTCGCGCAGGCGGAGCCGCCGGGGGAGCAGAGGGACGTATCTTCACATTCGCCGGCAGCAAGGGCCGCAGCGTAACCGGCACAGCCGGAATAACCGCAGGCACCGCAGTTGGCACCGGCCAGCACTTCTTCGATGGCGACCGCTTTCTCGTCGACCGGAACGGCCATGACGATGGAGGCGATGGCGAGCAGAAGACCGGCGACCAGGCCCAGGATGGCGACGATGAGGACCGCGAGTACAATCGGATTCATTGTTTCACCATTCCTTTCTTAAGCGCCGAACATGTTCTCAATGACACCGGTGAAGCCGAGGAACGTGCAGGTGACGAGTGCAGCGGCAACGAGGGTGATGGGAAGGCCCTGCCAGAATTTCGGCACGTCGTTGCCTTCCATTCTCTCACGGATGCCGGAGAACATGATCATGGCGAGCATGAAACCGAAGCCGGCGCCCAGTGCATTGAAGATGGATTCGATGAAGTTGTAGCCTTCCTGGACGTTCAGGGTAACGAGACCCAGAACGGCGCAGTTCGTGGTGATCAGAGGAAGGAAGATGCCGAGGGAGTTGTACAGCGGCTTCATGTACTTCTTCATGACGATCTCAACGAACTGGACAAGAGCGGCGATGACGAGGATGAAGACGAGGGTCTGCAGGTACTCGAAGCCGTTCTTCTCGAGGAGGACGTTCAGCGGATAACAAACGATGGTGGCAAGGAGCATGACGAAAATGACCGCCGCGCTCATGCCGATAGCAGTATCTTTCTTCTTGGAAACACCAAGGAAGGGGCAGATACCGAGGAATTTGGACAGGACGAAGTTCTGAGTGAAGATCGTCGTCAGCATAATAGCAACTAACTTCATGCCTCAGCAGCCTCCTTTCCGGCCTTTTCAACTTTCTTGACCTGGGGCGTGGTGTCGACCTTGGGCATGACGATGGTCTTGCCGTCGGAGACGAGGACCAGGTTTCCGTCAGCGTCTTCACGGACATCGCAGCAGTTCAGCTCGGAAGGATCGCCGCCTTTTTTGGCGGACAGTTTGTTGACCAGAGCGACGAGCAGACCGAAGACGAAGAAACCGCCGGGGGCCAGGATGAAGATGATGATGGGTTCCAGATGGATGGCGGACAGGACGTTACTGTCACCGAGACCGAAGATGTCGGTGAGGGTGGTACCGAAACCGAGGACCTTGAGGGTCAGGTTACCGGAACCGAAGAACTCACGGATGATGGCTATCAGCGTCAGGGCCACGGTGAAACCGATACCCATGCCGACGCCGTCGAGGATGGAGAGCCCGATGCCGTTCTTGCTGGCGAAGGCTTCCGCACGGCCGAGGATGATACAGTTAACGACGATCAGCGGCAGGTAGATGCCCAGGGCGGCGTCGAGGGCCGGCGCGAAGGCTTTGACGAGCAGCTGGATCATGGAAACGAAAGCGGCGATGACTACGATGAAGCAGGGAACGCGGACTTTCGAGGGGATGACTTTCCGCAGGGCGGAAATGACAGCGTTGGACATGATGAGAACGAGGGTAGCGGCAATGCCCATACCGATGGCGTTCTCAACAGAGGTGGAAATCGCGAGGGTCGGGCAGGTACCGAGGACCAGGCGAAGAACGGGGTTCTCTTTGACGAAGCCCTTGGTGAGCTCACCGAGAGCGCTTCTCTTTGCAGCTTCAGCCATTACTTGCCACCTCCTGTGATTTCATTGAACTGGTCTACTGCATCGTTGACAGCGTTGACAACGGCGGTAGAAGTGATGGTGGCACTGGTGAGCGCCTGGATCTCGTTTTCGCCGGGGGCGTTCTTGACGACAGAGACCTTACCGGTCTTGCCGACGAACTGCTCGCGGAAACTGTCGTTGCTGGCGTTCTGGCCGAGGCCCGGGGTCTCGTTGGAGAGGTCTCCGGGGACGATGCCGGTGATGGAGCCGGTGGCGTCGATGCCGACGGTGAGCGGGACATCTCCACCGTAGCCCTTGCTGGCCGTGTTGAAGACATAACCGATGACGTTGCCGTCAGCGTCAGTAGCTTCGAAGTAGTCGGTCTTGTCGACGAAGTTCTTCGCGTCGGGGAAGACCGTCTGACGTGCTTCTGCTTCCGCGGCAGCCTTGGCGGCGGCGATGCGGTCCGCGGTCACACTGTTGACCATGGCGAGAAGCAGAGTTGCGACGAGCGCGATGATGAAAAGGGTCAGGGTGGGGACTAAGACCTCTTTGGGGCTGAATTTCTTATTCATGCTTTGGTCTCCTCCTTTGCCTTTTTCTGTTTCTTCTCCTTGACGAAGCCGAACGGAGTCGGGGCAGTCCAGTCCTCAAAGTACGGTACAAAGACGTTCATGAGGATGATGGAGAAGGAGACGCCTTCGGGGAGGGAACCCCACAGACGGATGATGCAGGTGACCACGCCACAGAAGATGCCGGCGATGATCTTGCCCTTCTTCGTGATCGGGGAGGTCGTGTAGTCCGTGGCCATGAAGATGGCACCGAGGAACAGACCGCCGGCGAGCAGTTCGTAGGCGACGGCATACATGTCGAAGCCCTGGGCGAACATGCAGAAGATGGCAACGGTGGCGATGTACGTGCAGGGGATGATGGGGGAGATGACCTTGCGGACCATCAGGTAGATACCGCCGAGGAGAAGCGCGATGGCGGAGACTTCACCGAGACATCCACTGACGTTGCCGAAGAACAGCTCGGACAGGGTGGGAGCGCCTTCCTTGACACCGTCAAGGCCGACCATACCCATGGGAGTTGCACCGGTGAGAGCGTCGACGTCCCAGCCGGATTTGTTGAGTCCTGCGAAGGCACCGGCGGACATTCTGCCGGGGAACGCGGACATGAGGATGACTCTGGCGCCCAGAGCCGGGTTGATGAAGTTCTGGCCGATGCCGCCGAACATCTGCTTGATGACGACGATGGCGATGACTGCACCGAGGACAACGATCCAGAAGGGGATGTTGGAGGGCAGGTTGTAGGCCAGGAGCAGACCGGTGACGACAGCCGACAGGTCTGTGATGGTGTCTTCCTTCTTCATTGCCTTCCGGGAGAGGAACTCAGCCAGAACGCAGGAGACGACGGAGACGACGATGACCGCCAGGGCACGGAGGCCGAAGACGAGCACCGCGGCGATGCCGGCAGGGACCAGGGCGATGATGACATCGCGCATGATGCCGGTCGTGGTGTCAGCGGACTTCTGATGAGGCGAAGCGCTGACCGTCAATTTCTTAGTATCGATCATTTTTTCGCACCTGCCTCTCTGATGATCGCCTTACCAAGGCGCATGTACTGGACCAGCGGACGGCCGGACGGACATGCGAAGGCACAGCTTCCGCATTCCATGCAGGTCATGACACTGGCTTTGGTCAGACCGTCGACGTCCCCCAGGTGAGCCTTCTTCTCGATGAGAGTGGGCTCGAGGCACATGGGACATGCGTCGACACAACGGCCGCAGCGGATGCAGGCGCGGGTCGGTTTGACCTTGACATAGTCTTTGGCAAGACACGTGATAGCATTGTTGTTCTTGAGCAGCGGGACCTCTGCGTCGATGGTGGCGATACCCATCATCGGGCCGCCGGCCATGATCTTGTACGGATCCTCTTTGAAGCCGCCGCAGTATTCGATGATGTCGGAATACATGGTGCCGAGGGGAGCACGAAGGTTCTTCGGCTCGGCGATGGCGGAACCGTCCACGGTGAGGGAACGGCTGACCAGCGGTTTGCCGGTCTTGAGGTAACGGCCGAGGAACGAGACGGACTGGACGTTCATGACGACACAGCCGACGTCGGACGGCAGTTTTCCGGGAGGTACCTGTCTGCCGGTCGCAGAATAGATGAGGACTTTTTCTGCGCCCTGCGGGTAGGTGGACGGGAGACAGATGAGCTGTGCCACGTCTTTGAACTCTTCGTTCTCTTCCATGGTCTTCAGCAACATTTTGAATGCGTCTGCCTTGTTGTCCTCGATCCCGATGTAGGCATTCTTGAAGCCGAGCCATTTGACGACTTCCCTGATGCCGGACAGGATGTCCTGCGGATGATCGAGCATTTCACGGTGGTCGACCGTGATGTAGGGCTCACATTCCGCAGCATTGATGATGAGGGTGTCGACGCCTGCGTCCTCTTTGAACGCAAGTTTGACATGGGTCGGGAAGCCTGCGCCGCCGAGACCGACGAGCCCGGACGCACGAACTGCGTTCAGGAAGTCCTGTTTCGTCTCGATGACCGGGGGCTTCACATCTTCGGAGAGCGCCATTTCTCCGTCGGATTCGATGACAACGGCGTTGACCATGTTGCCGTTGACGATCCGGACCGGTTTGATCGCTTTGACCGTACCGGAAATGGTGGCATGGACCGGTGCACTGACAAATGCATCGGTGCTGCCGATGACCTGACCGACTTTGACTTCATCGCCCACTTTTACCTGTGCTTCGTTGGGAGCACCGATATGCTGTGACAGGGGGATGGTGACAGAAGCCGGGACCGGCATACGCTCGACAGGCATGGCAGAGGTGTTCTTGTGGTGAGCCACATGAGCGCCGCCATGGCCTTTTGCAGCGGGCTTGAGCACGCCTGCAATGTTTAAGCTTGCCATTCATTCAACTCCTTCGCTTTTGACGCGGGTGTCGGCCCGCGCTGATTTTACAAACATCATAATTTGCACATGCTTGCGTAAAGTCACAGCTTTACGCAAGCGTGACCTCATATATTATAACCTATATACATATTTTTTCAACGGCAAGCGAACAGATATCTGTCCGATTCTCTTGTCTATTTTTTGTCATAACGACGCGGTTTTTGTGCCCTTCGTACAGGAAAAGGGAGGGGGTGGGAGGTTGACGAATCGCGTAGCTTGGCGGATAATAAAAAAGTTAAAACAACAGAGTCTTATGACTCGGGAAAGGAAGCATTCCATGCTTTGCCAGAACTGTGGCCGAAACGAGGCCACGACACACATCAAACGGATCGTGGACGGAGAGTCCTCGGAGTTGCATCTGTGCTCCGGGTGCGCCCAGCACCTCGGGTATGCCGGCATATTCGGAGGCTTCGGGTCCAATATCGGTACGCTGCTCTCGCGGTTCTTCCCGGAGACGGCGCTCCTGCCCGAGACCGAAGAGGAGCGTTGCCCCGGCTGCGGCGCCACCTTCGATGAGATCGTCCGTTCCGGTGCCATGGGCTGCGCGGAGTGCTACGATGTCTTCTACGACCGCCTGAAACCCTCGCTCTCCCGCATCCACGGAAGGGCCACCCATGTGGGCAAGACGAGCGCCACCCGGGACGACCGGATGGAGCGCCGGGCCGAGCTGCGCCGCCTCGAAGAGGAGCGCAACGCCGCGGTCGAGGCGGAAGAATACGAGAAAGCGGCGGTCCTCCGGGACCGGATCCGGGAACTGCGGGGTGAGACGAAATGACCAAATGGTACATGCTCTCCGGCAACGAGAACGACGTCGCGGTCAGCTCGAAAGTCTCCCTGGCGCGGAACCTGCGGGACCACGTCTTCACGAATCGCCTCTCCACCGAAGAAAAAGATCAGATCGCCGATGAAGTCTCCGAGGTCATCTTCCGGGAACTGCCCGAGAAGTTCGTCATGACCCGCATGAACACGCTCTCCCGGTATGCCGCCATCTCCCTCGCGGAGCGGGACCTCGTGAGCCCGGAATTCGTCAGCGTGCAGGAGGGCCGGTCCTTCCTGACGACCCCCGACGAGAGCCTCAGCGTAATGATCTGCGAAGAAGACCACGTGAAGATCCAGGCGCTGCTGCCGGGCCTCGAACTGACCCGTTCCTACGAACTGGCCGACCGTCTCGACACCATGCTCGATGAAGCCCTCGGCTTCTCCTTCGACAACAAACTCGGCTACCTCACCCAGTGCCCGACGAACATCGGGACCGCCATGCGCGGCTCCGTCGTCCTGCAGCTGCCCGCCATGCGCATCCTCGGCCGCATCCGACACCTGTCCAACACGGTCTCCCGTCTCGGACTCGTCCTGACCGGTGCCTACGGGGAGGGCGATTCACCGATCGGCAGTCTGTACCTCCTGACCAATCAGGTCACCCTCGGCATCTCGGAAGAGGCGGCTCTCGGCAACCTCGATGCCCTCGCGAAGTCCATCATCGAACAGGAGCGGGAAGCCCGGAAGGAACTCATGGAGAACCTGCAGTTCCAGGACATGCTCTGGCGCTCCTACGGCACCCTTCGCAGTGCCCGTGTCATGAGCTTCCAGGAGTTCATGGAGGCATTGTCCGTCGTCAAGGTCGGCATTGCCGCCGGCGAGTTCGACCTGCCGATGAACACGGTCAACGAACTCATCTTCGCGATGCAGCCCGCCACCCTGAACACGGAAGCGGGGGAGGACCTCACCCGGCAGGAGCGGGACGCGCTCCGGGCGGAAAAAGTCCGTACGGTTTTTGCGAACCTGCAACAATAAATCGCCAAAAAAAAGAAGGGGCCGTGTCAAAATGGTGTAGTCACCATCTTGGCTCGGCCCTTCTTCTTTTTTTGAATTGTATTGCGGAAAACTTACCTTTTCAACTTCTTTTGC
>ONFJ01000019.1 GCA_900317085.1 uncultured Eubacteriales bacterium
GCTGGGGCGAGGAGGCGACGCAGGTTCTGGACCAAGGGGCATAGGCCCCGACTCCATGAACCTCCGACGAAGCCCCAGCGTCGATCACATCGATAAGTTTCAGTTTATCTACCGGATGAAAACAGAAAAAGCCCCTCTCCGGGATGTGGGAGAGGGGCTGTCTGTTGGCCAGGTGTGCAGGCAGGAATGTGTCAGTGATTGCTGTTGCCACTGGTGTTCCTGTCGTTTAGTACATTTCGTTTTTTTCGTGGGTGAAGAAGGCTTCGAGGTCCATGCGCAGGAAGCGGAGCTCGCCGAGGAGGGAGGAGATGTCGGCGACTTCCATGATCTCCTCGCGGGTGCGGGCGAAGTAGTCGAGGAGTTGCGGGTACATCTCGACCATGCGCTTCACGCGGTAGCGCTGCCAGCCCGTCATGTGGGAGACGGAGCGGCGCATGTCGTCGACGTAGTTCGCCTGCAGATCGGAGAGCAGTTCGTCGCCGGAGGTCTTCAGCTTGTCGCCGGCGCCGTAGATCGCGTCCCGGAACCCTTTGGCTTTCAGGACGAGGTCGTGGATGCGGAGGGAGGCGACGACGGTCCGGCCGAGGTCGACGAGGAACACGCCGAGGAGAAGGAACGTGAGGGCGATGATGCCCTCCCAGGTGATGGCGTCGAGCAGCTTGTCGAACACCCAGTTGATGCCGGGGTAGATGCCCTTGATGAACACGACGGACAGGGCGCCCCAGATGATGGAGTTGCGGAAGCAGATGCGGCCCTTGATGTTCAGGAAGTAGCCGGTGTAGTCCCACCAGCGGGCGTTGAAGAGTTTCTCCATCGCGAAGCTGGTCACATACTCGACGACATCACAGACGACGAGGCCGAGGAAGAAGATGGCAAAAATGTTGTTTTTGAAGGGCAGCAGCGTGGCCGCCATGACCATGCAGCTGACACCGTAGATGGGGGTCAGGGGGCCGGTTAAAAAGCCGCGATTGATGAACTTGAACTTCTTCACCTTGCCGGAGACTATCGGACCGATGGAACAGTACAGGCTCTCGATGAGCCAGCCGGCCGACGAGAAGAACAGGAACATCAGAAAGTATTTGACAAAAAAGTGCAAGAGTAACGCCTCTTTTACAGTCAGTGTTTTTGATACTTGCGCAGGGTCTCGCGGGTCGCGAGGACCTTGTCGACGAGGGTCAGGGCCCAGGCCTCTTTGTACTTCGGCGGGACGACCGTGAGCGGCCACATGTGCCGGCGGATCATGTTCTCCTCCAGCGCCGACAACTCCGTGATCTTCCGGGAGTTGGTCACGGCGAAGCCCGGGTGGCGGAAGCCGTGGAGGCGGTGGGAGGGGTCCGGGACGTGCCAGTCGTACGTCACGTAGTCGTGGAGGATGCCGGCACGGGCAGCGGCCACATGGTCCCAGCCGAGGGTCTTGCAGAACGTGTAGGTCATCCAGGAGACGGCGCGCACGTGCATGAGCAGCGTGATGTCGCTGTGCTGCACAAAGTCGCCGAGCTTTTGGATGCCGGGTTCCGCGAGAAGGGGAGACACGATGGCGATGTACGCCTCGTCCTCAATACGTTCCGGGTGGTAGGCGCAGGGAAACGCGCGGTACATCGCCACGGGGAGATGGAGAAACGCGAAGCGGTCCATGTGTGTTACCTCCTTCTTATTGTAAATCGCCGAACGATTATAGCATAAGGATAGAAGTGTCTCAAGAAAAAGACACAGGGTTTTCGCAAAAACACTTAAAACAATCTTGAATGACTGTAGTAAAAAGTGTATAATCTGAACCAATTCATCGCGGTGCGTAGCACCACTCGGAGGTTAATATGCTTGGCAGGTATGTCAGGGTCAAGGTGACATCTCCGATCCATTCCAAGGACCCGAAGGAAGGGTTCACATACGGGCTGAACTGCGGAGAGATCAATTTTGTCACCGCCCGAAAGAGAGAAACGCTGAACGCGTTCATTATGGGGATCGACCACCCCGTGAAAACATTTGACGGCCGCGTCATCGCGTCGGTCGAGAAAAACGGCGAACGCTACTTTGTCGTCGCGCCGAAGAGCAAACGGTACATCAACCACGATGTCTCGAAGGCGATGGAATTCTTCCACCCCGAGAGCATCCGCTGTTACTATGAGACGTCCTGCGGCGCCATCGTCTGCCGCAAGGTGAAAGGGGAGCCCCGCTTCCTCGTCATCAAGAACAACCGCAGCGCCCACTGGAGTTTCCCGAAGGGTCACATCGAACCCGGGGAGACGTTCGAGGAGACCGCGAAACGCGAAGTCCTCGAGGAGACGGGCCTGCACATCAAGATCCTTCCCGGTTTCAAGGAAGAGTCGAACTACATGATCCAGAACCGCATCGACAAGAAGGTCATCATCTTCGCGGCGACGACGAAAGACACCCGGACCATCATCCAGGAGGAAGAGATCGAGGACTACAGCTGGCTGCCCTTCGACGGCGCCGAGAAGTTCCTCCGGTTCGAAAACGACTGTCGCATCCTTGAAGATGCCCGCAAGTTCTTTGAAGAGCACGGCGTCCTGGACTAAACCCGTAAAAAAGCACCTCACATGAGGTGCTTTTGTTGTGTCTTTGCCATTTTTATGGTAAAATATTCCAGCTATTTTAGAAAGAAGGAGGAGATACCTATGGCAAACAAAGGCAAATATTACATCACGACTGCCATTGCCTACACATCTCGAAAGCCCCACATCGGGAACTCGTATGAGATCGTCATGACCGACGCACTCGCGAGGTACAAACGAATGCAGGGCTACGATGTATTCTTCCTCACCGGTACTGACGAACACGGACAGAAGATCGAAGGCTATGCGAACGCTGCCGGTGTCACCCCGAAGCAGTATGTGGACAAAGTGGCCGGGGAGATCCGCGACATCTGCGACCTTCTCAACACCACCTACGATAAATTCATCCGCACCACCGACGACTACCACGAGAAAGCGGTCCAGCACATCTTCAAGAAGCTGTACGACCAGGGCGACATCTACAAGGGCGAATACACCGGCCTGTACTGCACTCCCTGCGAGTCCTTCTGGACCGAGTCCCAGCTCGTCGACGGCAAGTGCCCGGACTGCGGCCGCGAGGTCAAGCCGGCGAAGGAGGAAGCTTACTTCCTCAAGCTGTCCAAGTATCAGAAGCAGCTGGAAGACTACATCGAGAGCAACGAGAACTTCATCTATCCGGAAGCCCGGAAGAAGGAAATGCTCAACAACTTCATCAAGCCCGGTCTCCAGGACCTCTGCGTGTCCCGGACCTCGTTCAAATGGGGCATCCCCGTCACGTTCGATGACAAGCATGTCATCTACGTCTGGATCGACGCCCTGTCGAACTACATCACCGCTCTGGGTTACGACCCGGAGGGCTCGGGCGATTTATACAAGAAATACTGGCCGGCCGACGTCCACATCATCGGTAAGGACATCGTCCGTTTCCACACCATCTACTGGCCCATCATGCTGATGGCCCTCGGCGAGCCGCTTCCGAAGCAGGTCTACGGCCACCCGTGGCTGCTCTTCGGCGAGGACAAGATGTCCAAGTCCCGCGGCAACGTCATCTATGCGGACGACCTCACCGAGCTCTTCGGCGTCGACGCCACCCGGTACTACCTGCTCTCCGAGATGCCCCACGCGGCAGACGGCTCCATCACCTATGAGACGATGATCGAGCGGTACAACTCCGACCTCGCGAACACCATCGGCAACCTCGTCAACCGCACCATCGCGATGACCAACAAGTACTTCGACGGTGTCATCCAGGCGCCGACCGCGAAAGAAGCCGTCGATGACGACCTCGCGAAGACCTGTGTGGACGCCGTGAAGAAGGTGGATGAGCTCATCGCCACGTACCATGTGGCCGACGCAGTCGACACCGTTCTCGGCATCGCAAAGCGCGCCAACAAGTACATCGACGAGACCGAACCGTGGGTCCTCGCGAAAGACCCCGAGAAGAAGGAACGCCTCGGCACCGTACTGTACAACCTCCTCGAGGCCATCCGGTACCTTGCTATCCTGCTTTCTCCGTTCACGCCGGAGACCACGGACGCCATCTTCGCCCAGACCAACATGAACGCGAAGGACTATGACTCCCTTGCGGAGTTCGGCGCTCTCGAGCCCGGCATCACCGTCGGTAAGGCAGAGCCGCTCTTCGCCCGCATCGACAAGGACGAGATGTACGAGAAGATCGAAGCCCGCCAGAAGGCCAACGCCGCTGCCGAGACCGCGAACAACGAGAAGGTCAAGGAAGAACTGGCCGGCGTCGCGAAACTCGCGGAGATCAGCATCGACGACTTCGCCAAAGTCGAACTGCGTGTCGCGGAGATCAAAGCCTGTGAACCCATCAAACGCGCCAAGAAGCTTCTGAAGCTGACCCTCGATGACGGGGAAGGCGAGCGGACCGTCGCGTCCGGCATCGCACCCTGGTACAAGCCCGAAGACCTCACCGGTCACAAGGTCATCATCGTGTCCAACCTGAAGCCCGCGAAACTCTGCGGCGTCGAGTCCCAGGGCATGATCCTGGCGGCGGACAACGCGGAAGACGATGTGAAGGTCATCTTCGTCGACGACCTCAACACCGGCGCGAAAATTCGGTAAATAATAAAGCTCCGGGACTCACCATGAGCTCCGGAGTTTTTCTTAGACTTTTAGAAAGAGAGACTCGCCATGCTGACGAACATCTTTGACACCCACGCCCACTACGACGACGAGGCCTTCAACGAAGACCGCGCTGAAGTCCTCGGCACCACGCTGCCCGAAGGCGGTGTCGTCCGCATCGTGGACTGCGCCGTCGACCTCCTGAGCTCCGTCCGCGTCCTGGACCTGGCCCACGAGTACGACTACGTCTACGCGGCTCTGGGCATCCATCCGGAACAGGCCGGGGAAGAGCGCAAGGGCGATTTGGACATGATTGCCGAACTCCTCGAAAAAGAGGACAAAGCGGTCGCCATCGGTGAGATCGGCCTCGACTACTACTGGGAAGAGAACGCCCCGCGGGACACCCAGGTGGACCTCTTCAGCCGTCAGCTGGCACTGTCCAAAGACCTCGGACTGCCGGTCATCATCCACGACCGGGAAGCCCACGGAGACACCATGGAGTGTCTGCAGAAGTACCAGCCCGCCGGCGTCCTCCACTGCTTCTCCGGCAGTGTCGAGATGATGAAGGAAGCCACCAAACTCGGTATGTACATCGGCCTCGGCGGTGTGGTCACGTTCAAGAACGCCCGCAAGAGTGTCGAAGTGGCCGCTGAAGTGCCCCTGGACAAACTGGTCCTCGAGACCGACGCGCCGTACATGGCGCCGGTGCCCTACCGGGGCAAGCGGAACAACTCGACGTACATCGCCGAAGTGGCAAAGAAGATCGCCGAAGTCCGTGGCATGGACCCGCAGGAACTCATCGACATCTGCAACGAGAACGGTAAACGCCTGTTCCAGATGGCGGACTGAATAAAAAAGAAACTCCCAGACCGTCTGACTCACAGACTGCTCGGGAGTTTTTTGTGTTTTAAAATCTCAGCTGGCCAGGTACTCCTGGACGCGGGAGAGGTATTTCTCGCCGGTGGCGCGGCCCATCTCGTAGACCCGCTGCATGTCGGCGGGGTCGTGGGCGATGAACCCGATGTCCAGGGACTCTTCCGGGTAGATGGCGACGATGGCGCCTTCCTCTTCACGCTTCGTGATGTACGCGAGCTGCTCGTTGTACTCGTTGTGGCGGTTCTCGAGGCGGGCATACATGTCCGGGTTGTCGTGAAGGAGGACCTTCGTGATGCCCAGCGCTTTCTGCACCGGTTTGATGTACCCCTTCGGCTGGGTCAGGATGACGACGTTCTTGTCGTAGCCCTGGGACTCGAAGAAGGGGAGGGGCAGGGAGTCCGAAATGCCGCCGTCCATGTACTTGTGGCCGTCCAGCTCGACGGGCTGTGCCGCGATGGGCAGAGACGCGGAGGCACGGAGCCATTCCATGTCCTCGTCGTCGCCGGTGTCGAGTCGGTGGTAGACCGGTTCGACCGTGTCGTAGTCCGTCGTGACGACCCAGAACTCCATCGGGTTCTTCCGGTAAGTCTCGAGGTCGAAGACGTCGTACTTGACCGGCAGCACATGGTAGCAGAAGTTCGCGTTGTACAGGTTGCCGGTGGTCAGGAGAGAGGTGAAGCTGCAGTAGCGGGGGTCTTTCGCGAACCGCTTGTTGTAGCGGATGACGCGCCCCGGCTGCTTCGACTTATAGTTGCATCCGAAGGTGGCGCCGGCCGAAACGCCGATGGCACCGTCGAATTCCACATTGTTTTCGAGAAGGACGTCCATGACACCGGCGGAAAAAAGTCCGCGCATGGAGCCGCCTTCCAGGACAAGTCCGCTCTTCATAGCTTACATCTCCAGGAAGTTCTTGTTCGAGTAGAACGCGTCGAGGAACAGGGTCAGGTTCTCGAGGGTGGCCGGGAAGAAGGACTCCAGTTCGTCGTTCTGCTCGTCGTCGACGTACATCTCCGCGGAGCCGTCCTCCAGGAACTCGATGTTCATGGATCCGCCGTCTTCCTTGAACCAGGCCATGAGGATGCTGCCCTCGCCGGTGTCCATGACGGTCAGGGGCTGGTGCTCCTGCTTCACGGTGATCTCGCGGGTATGGTTGATGAGCGCCAGGTTCAAATCGCCCTCCTGCAGGTCCGCGAAGGACGCGAGGGTCTTGACCAGCGCATCGCTGATGGAAAGGTCTTTGACGGCGTTCTCGTCGTCGCCGCCTTCGCCGGCGGTACCGGTGAGAAGATCGCCGGGGTTGTAGTCCGAAACAACTGCCATTTCTATGTCTCCTTTACGGCTGCTCCGCGTTCGCCGCCTCGATGACGGCCTCGGTCAGAGCGATCAGTTCTTCTTTCGTGGATAGTTTGCCGATGGAGTCGCGGAACTTCGCCGCGCCTCGCATGCCTTTGATGTACCAGGCGGCGTGCTTGCGGCTCTCCCGCATGCCGATGTAGTCGCCCTTGTATTCACAGATCTTCGCGGAGTGGTCCAGGAGGATCTGCATCTTTTCTTCGATGGTGGGCTCCGGCAGGACCGTGCCGTCCTTCAGGTAGGCGTTGATCTGCTCAAAGACCCAGGGGTGGCCCGTGGCGCCTCGGCCGACCATGACGGCGGCCGCGCCGGTCTCCTCCAGCATGGACTTTGCGGAGGGGCCGTCCCGTACATCGCCATTGGCTATGACGGGAATGGACACCGCGTCCACGACCGCTTTGATGGAACTGCGGTCAACGGGCGGGGCGTACATCTGGTCCTTCGTCCGGCCGTGCACAGTGAGTGCGGCGACGCCCGCGTCTTCGAGGCGCTTCGCGAGGTCCACACAGACGAGATGGTCCGGGTCCCAGCCGGTGCGCATCTTGACGGTGACAGGCCTGGAGACGGCCTCCACGACCGCTTTGGCGATGGACACCGCGAGGTCAGGGTCTCTCAGCAGAGAGGAACCCGCGTTGTTGCCGGTGATCTTCGGCGCGGGACAGCCCATGTTGAGGTCGATGGCCTCACAGGGGAACTCCGCTTCGACCCGTTTCGCCGCTTCCGCGAGGATGGTCGGATCGTACCCGAAGAGCTGGATGGCGCCGGGGTGTTCGAGGTCGGACAGCTTCAGCAGCTCCCGACTCTTCCGGTCGCCCATCGTGAAGCCCTTGGCGCTGACCATTTCGGTCGTGACCATGGCGGCACCGTAGGAGAGGCACAGTTCGCGCATCGCCCGGTCGGCGACCCCCGCAAGGGGTGCCAGGACCGCGGAGCCCTGCAGTTCCAGGGAACCGATGTGCATGGCGTCACTCTCCTTCCAAAGCCGTTTTTTAGAAAATTCCTGTAGCATTTTATCAGTAACGGGGCGCTTTTGCAAATAGAACCCCTATATGGTAAAATATTTGTCCTTAAAGAAACAGGAGGCGTTCCCATGAAACTACTGGTCATCGATGGCAACAGCATCGTCAACCGCGCGTTTTTCGGCATCAAACTGCTGACGACCAAGGATGGGCGATTCACCAATGCCATCTTCGGATTCCTCAACATCCTTCTGAAGCTCAAAGAGGCGGCGGACCCCGACGCGGTGGCCTTCGCCTTTGACCTCAAGGCACCCACCTTCCGTCATGAGATGTATGACGAATACAAGGCGGGGCGCAAAGGCATGCCTCCGGAACTCGCGGAGCAGATGCCGGTCCTGAAAGACCTTCTCGTGAAACTCGGCTACACCATCGTCGAGAAGGAAGGCTATGAGGCGGACGACATCCTCGGAACGCTTTCCGCTGCCATCGGCCCCGACGACCACTGCTATGTCGCCACCGGCGACCGGGACTCCCTGCAGCTGGTACGAGACAACGTCTCGGTCCTCCTCGCCTCCACGAAGATGGGACGGGCACAGACCGTCGAGTACACGCCGGAACTCATCAAGGAAGAGTACCTGGTGACGCCGAAAGAACTCATCGAGGTCAAGGCCCTCCAGGGCGACTCCTCCGACAACATCCCCGGTGTCACGGGCATCGGTCCGAAGACGGCGCAGGAGTGGATCTCGAAGTACCACAGCATCGACTACATCTACGACCACATCGAGGAACTCGGCTTCACTCCGAAGAAGAAAGAGAACCTCATCAACGATAAAGAGAACGCCTACCTCAGCCGGAAGCTCGGCACCATCGTGCTGGACGCTCCCATCGACACGGACCTCTCCCACTACGTGCCCACCGAAGGGGACCCGGAGGCGGCCGCACGGCTCCTCGCGTCTCTCGAGATGTTCAAGATGATCGACAAGTTCGGTCTCCGGGAAGCCGCCGTCAACGCGGCGCCGGAAGAGGAGGAGGGCTCCAAAGAAGTCCTCGCCTGCAAGACCGTCAGCGCGTTCAAAGACATCGCGAAAGACCTGGGGGACCCGGTCACCTTCTATGCCCACTGGGACGGCACAGACCTCAAGGAACTCTGCCTCATGGCAGACGGCGCGCCCGTCTACCTGCCCGAGGGCTCGGACTTCGACGGCTTTGACGCGTTCCTTCAGGACCGGTCCATCGCCAAATACACCTCGGACTCCAAACCGCTCTTCGCCTACGCGAAGACCCGCGGCTTCCGGGTGGAGAACCTGCAGTTCGACGCGTCCCTCGCCGGCTACATCCTGAACCCCGGCGCCAAGACCTACGACCCGGTCCGCCTCTATGAGGAGTACAACAAGGGCAAGTTCGGCACCGTCGCCTGCGACAATGACGCGGAGCTTGTGACTGAGACCCTCTGCCTCGACCGCACGAAGGAGTACCTCCTCGGCGCCATCGACTCGAACAACCAGGCAGACCTTTTGGCGATGGAGATCTCCCTCGCCGAAGTCCTCGCCTCCATGGAGCAGGACGGCTTCCTCGTGGACGTCGACGGCCTCAAAGTCTACGGCGAAGAGATCAACAAGCGTGTCGAAGAGATGACCGCCCGCATCTATGACGAAGTGGGCTTCGAATTCAACCTGAACTCCCCGAAACAGCTGGGCGAAGCCCTCTTTGAAAAGCTGGGACTGCCCGGCGGCAAGAAGACAAAGACCGGCTGGTCCACCAACGCCGCGGTCCTCGAAGAACTGGCGGACGACTACCCGATCGTCGCGGACATCCTTGAATACCGCACGGTGTCCAAGCTGAAGTCCACCTACTGTGACGGCCTCATCAAGGTCATCGCGGAGGACGGACGCATCCACTCGACCCTGAACCAGACCGAGACCCGGACGGGGCGCATCTCCTCCTCGGAGCCGAACCTCCAGAACATCCCGGTCCGCAAACCCATCGGGTCCGAACTGCGCAAGTTCTTCGTCGCGAAGCCCGGCTACACGCTGGTGGACGCGGACTACTCGCAGATCGAACTGCGCGTCCTCGCCTCCGTCGCGAACGACGAGAACATGATCGCCGCCTTCCAGAGCGGGGAAGACATCCACGCCATCACGGCCTCCCAGGTTTTCGGTGTGCCCCTCGACTACGTGACGCCCCTCATGCGCTCGAACGCGAAGGCCGTCAACTTCGGCATCGTCTACGGCATCGGCGCCTTCAGCCTCTCGAAGCAGCTGGGCATCACCCGCAAGGAAGCGGACAACTACATCAAAGGCTATCTCCACAACTTCAGCGGGGTAGACGCATACATGCATAACGTCGTCGAGCAGGCGAAGAAGGACGGCTACGTCAAGACTCTTTATGAGCGCCGCCGGTACCTGCCGGAACTCACCGCCTCCAACCGGAACCTGCGGGCCTTCGGCGAGCGTGTGGCGATGAACATGCCCATCCAGGGCACGGCCGCCGACATCATCAAGATCGCCATGATCAAGGTGTACAATCGCCTCGCCATGGAGAACCTCGACGCGCGGCTCATCATGCAGGTGCACGATGAACTCATCGTCGAATGTGAAGAGTCCATCGCCGACAAGGTCCTCGACATCGTCACCTTCGAAATGGAACACGCCGTTGCCCTCGCCGTCGACATGCAGGTGGATGCCCACATCGGCAAGACCTGGTATGAGGCAAAGGGGTAAGGCATGAAGATCGTGAACATGACCGCCCTCTCCATCCCGGACGTGGCGCGGCTGGAAGCGGAATGCTTCCAGCACCCCTGGCCGCAGGATTCCATCGAAGAATGCTTCCAGAACCCGGCCTACTATTTCTTCGTCGCGAAGGATGACGGGAACAACGTCGTCGGGTACATCGCCACCTACATCGTGCGCGATGAAGCTTTCGTGGAAAACGTATGTGTGACAGAGTCGGCACGCCGACAGGGCATCGGAAGAGCCCTGGTGGAGCGGGCCATCGAGAACTGCAAAGTGAACGGCGCCTCCTTCCTGTCCCTGGAAGTGCGGCGCTCGAACACGGCCGCCATCGGCCTGTACACCGCCTTCGACTTCGAGATCGAGGGCACCCGGAAGAAGTATTACTCCGACCCGGAGGAGGACGCGCTCATCATGACCTGTCACTTCGAGCAGGCGAAGATGTGGACGCCCTTCGGAGACGCGGAGTTCGGCTTCCTCGACTGACGAAATTACGGAAGAAAGTTGGCACAAAGCCTTGAAGATACTTGGCATTGAAAGTTCCTGCGACGAGACCGCGGTCTCGGTCGTGGAAGACGGGAAGAAGGTCCTGTCGAACGTCATCGCGTCCTCCCTGGAGGAACACATCCTCTACGGCGGTGTGGTGCCGGAGATCGCCTCCCGCAGACACGCGGAGTGCATCGAACAGGTGACGAAGCAGGCCTTGACGGACGCGGGCTGCGAGCTCTCGGACATCGACGCCATCGCGGTCACCGCGGCCCCGGGACTCATCGGAGCATTGCTGGTCGGCGTGAACTTCGCGAAGGGCCTGTCCCTGAAGACCGGCATCCCGCTGGTGCCGGTGCACCACCTGCGTTCGCACATCGCCGCGAACTATGTGACGCAGCCGGACCTGAAACCTCCGTTCCTCGCGCTCGTCGTCTCCGGCGGCCACTCCCACATCGTGGAAGTAAAGAGCTACACGGAGTACAAGGTCATCGGCCAGACCCGGGACGACGCGGCAGGGGAGTGTATGGACAAGACCGCCCGTGTGCTGGGCCTTCCGTACCCCGGCGGCAAGAACATGGATGCGGTGTCTCAGGACGGAGACCCCCACGCGTTCCAGACGCCCCATCCGCACGTCGACGGTTCGCCCTACGACTTCAGCTTCTCGGGACTCAAGACGTACGTCATCAACACGGTGCACCACATGGAGCAGAAGGGCGAGAAACCGAACGTGCCGGACATGGGTGCCACCATCATCACGGCCGTCGTCGACTCCCTGGCGGACAACACGGAGCGGGCCGCGAAGGACCTCGGCTATGACACTATCGTCCTGGCCGGCGGCGTCTCCGCGAACTCGTTCCTGCGGAAACGCTTTGAAACCATTTGCGAGAACAACCACTGGACCCTGTACATGCCGGAACTGCAGTACTGCGGAGACAACGGCGCCATGGTCGCGGCCCAGGGGTATTATGAATTCATCGCCGGACGGAGAGCCGGCCTCGACCTCAACGCGAAGGCTACCATGGCCATCGACGCGGAGTTTTGAGTAATTGTCAAAGAGACCCAAAGAAAGTACGTGAGTGTTATGAAGATCCTGGTACTGTCCGACTCCCACGGCTGCAGAGACCGTCTGCGCGCCATTGTGGAAGCCTACGCGCCCGTCGTCGACGCGGTCATTTTCTGCGGAGACGGGGAGAGGGACTGGGCGTCCCTCAACGACCTGCAGTGTCTGCGCCACAAGCAGTGCATCGCCGTCGCGGGCAACTGCGACACCATGTCCATGAACCCTCGCACGTCCTATGACGAGATCGGCGGCTACAAGTTCTACACGACCCACGGCCACTTCCAGTTCGTGAAGCAGGGCCTCGACTACATCGCGATGGACGCCATGAAAGACGGACGTCAGGTCGTCTGCTTCGGACACACCCACGACCAGTACTGCGGCCAGTGGGGCGATGTGTTCCTGTTCAACCCCGGCGCGGTCCTTTCGGACTGCTACGGGAGCATCCACATCCATGACCACTCGAACGGCATCACGTTCCGCCACTGGTACTGGAACGACGGCGACGCCACGCTCCATGACGAGTACCATTTCCAGGGGTCGAAGTCCGCAAACTAACACTTGAAATGAGAGGCAAAACCTCTTATAATACTATTCGCACATGCGTCCGTAGCTCAGCAGGATAGAGCACCAGATTCCGGTTCTGGGTGCCGGGGGTTCGAATCCTCTCGGGCGCGCCAAGAAAACAGGCTTCGCCTCTGCGAAGTCTGTTTTCTTTTGCCTGAGAGGATTCGAACCCTTGGGCCGGAGCGTAAAGAAAACAGTCCTGTGGACTGTTTTTAGCGACGGGAGCTGCGGCAGCAGCTCGGTGCGGTTTTGCGAAGCAAAAACGCGTCGAATCCTCTCGGGCGCGCCAAAAGAGCCCCTTTCGGGGCTCTTTTTATGCTATAATGGAACTGTTCCCGGACGTGGGAACGAATCCCTGTTCCTGTGTAGGGGAACAATGACCGGGCAAGCGGGGAAAGGAGACTTTATGGAAGAAGTAATGACCGATAAACAAATGGAAGTGATCTTGAACCTCGTTGCGGACAAGTTCGATAAGTGCCAGAGCATGGAAGAAGTAAAACAGGCCATCGAAGAAGTCCGGGCTATGGCTTCCAAAGAAAAGTCAAACGACTAAATAATAAAAAAGAACAGCCTCTGAATGAGACTGTCCTAAACGCAGTTGGGGAGCGGGCTTGTCACCGTTTCCCCTTTTTTATTATATCAGAGAAACGGAGGATACGAAAGATAATTTCGTATCCTTAATTTGTAAGTGCAGCTTTAATGGCGTCCACTTCCGGCAGTTCTGCCGTCAGCGCTTCGCCTTTCAGCCCGGCGGCAAGGATGCCCTTGTCTGCGGGCAGTGCCGCGATGATCTTGTCGGAGTTTTTGATAGTCTCCCGCATCATGGCTTCCTGGTCGGCGTCGACTTTGTTGAGGACGATGTATACGGGCTTCCCGAAGGTCTCCGCCATTTCGGTGATCTTGTCCGTCAGCATGATGGACTCATACGACGGGTCGGCGACCATGAGGATGGCGTCGGCGAACTTGTCCACGCCCCGGCCGAAGTGCTCAACGCCGGCTTCGGTGTCGACGATGCATACATCGCCCTCCTCCAGGACGAGGTGCTCGAGGAAAATGCGGTTCAGGGACCCCATGGCGCAGGCACAGCCTTCGCCGGCGTCGTGGATCTTTCCGATGGCCATGAGCCGGATGTTCCCGTCGACGGAACTGTACTCCGCCGGAATGTCCGAGAGGTGCCAGCCGCCTTCGAAGACGTCTGCGGCACCGTCCGCGTAAATGCCCTTCTTATGCCCGAAGTAATGGGTGAAGTCCTCCGGGAGTTCGAGCCCCAGCTGCCGGTGCAGTCCGAAGTTGGACTCGTCCGAGTCCACGACCAGGACCTGCTTGCCGTCCGCGGCGTACGACCGCGCCAAAAGTGTGGCGATGGTGCTCTTTCCACACCCGCCTTTTCCACAAAGGATGAGTTTCATAAACAGCCCTTCTTTCTACTGAGAATTCTAACAAAACACGGAATAATTCTCAATAGTACTGAGAATTGAGTGTGAGATAGCAAAAATTATCAATAGAGACTTGACTTCAACTTCACGGAAATCATAAAAACTATCCTCAACCCGAACCTTTCAGTCCAGTAAGCTTCTGTAAGGTGAACCCAGACTCACTTCTCGTTGACAAGCATTAACTTTTAAGGTTATGATTAGACATGAAATGAAGTGGGAAACAAGTGGATACGACTTGAATTAACTTTCGGTAAGGCAAAGGCGCCATACTCGGAACCTGTTTCCCTGTATGTGCGCCTTTTTTATTTTGGAGAATATGAAAGGAAACTGACTATGAAACAACTGCGCAAAGTGGCGGTCGCCCTGCTGCTGGCCCTCGTCATGGTCGTCTCCGTCGTCAGCACGGCCTTTGCCGCGAACGCGAAGAGCGGGAGCGTGCGGGTCGGTGTCGGCAAGGCGGACATCACCGGACCCATCACGGACATCTCGACCGGTTACAACTCTCTTGGCGATTTGATGAAGGGCCTTCTGATGCGTCTGAATGCCCGCGCGTTCATCGTCGAGACGAACGGGGAGCCCCAGGTCTATGTGTCGGCGGAACTCGTCCACATGACCGAGAGCATCAAGCCCGGTGTCCTGAAAGAACTGAAGAAACGCGGACTCTCTCAGTACAACGAGCAGAATACGATGATCGCGGCCACCCACGCCCATTCCTCGACGTCGAACACGTCCTGGTACGCCCTCTATGATCTCATCAACGGCGTTCCCGGCTATGACGATGAGTCCTATGAAGTCATCGTCCTCGGCATTGCCGACGCCATCGAACAGGCCCACGAGGACCTGGCGCCCGGTTCTGTGACCCTCGCCTACGGCAACACGAACATCGACTCTTATAACCGTTCGCTGCTGGCGGCCCGTGCCAACAAGAACTACACGACCACCGCGAAGAACGACACCCGGGAGTCCTGGTCTTCGGTCTCCAAGGAAATGTCCCTCCTCACCTTCAAGCATGACGGAGAAGGGGACATCGGTATGCTGTCCTTCTTCCCGAGCCACGGAACGTCGAACGGCATCGACAACATCCTCGTTTCCGCGGACCACAAAGGCTATGCGGCATACTATGTCGAGAAGGCCAAAGGCGGCGACTATGTCGCGGCGTTCGCACAGGAAGACACCGGCGATGTATCGCCCAACGAACCCAACAAGAAAGACGTCACCAAGGCGTTCAAGCGCCCGGCCGATGTCGACAAGTCTCTCGATGAGATCGAGAACCAGATCGTCGACGGCCGTCAGGAAGCTGACGCAGCTCTCTGGCTGGAAGAGGGCGGCAAGGGTGTCACCACCATCAACCTGACGAAGACCGCCGCCACCAACTATTCCGTCGTGGACTTCTCCGACATCAAGGTCGACAAGAAGTACATCGGCGACCACTACATGCCCTACGATGACATCGAGAACGCCCGGACGGCGGAACCCTGCATCGGCGCCGGCATCATCGCCGGGGACGAGGAAGGCGCGCCTGTGGACAACGCCCGGGAGGGCGCGGTGAAGCACACGTTCGTGCAGAACAAGGACGGCACCTGGACCAAGCAGAAGGTCGACTTCAACGAGATCGACCTCTCCGGGCTCGAGAAGCTGTTCGACCCGCTGTGGCCCTATGCCATGAAGATCCTGAAGTCGGACGAGTTCGATGAAGACCAGATGGAAAAGGTCGTCTGCCTCGCAGTCGGCCACCGCGGCTGGGAACTGACCGGCAAGCCGCTCATGGAGCCGGAGACCCCGCTGCAGATCTTCCGTATCGGTGAAGTCGCGCTCCTGGCCTGCCCCTTCGAACTGACGACGGAGCAGGGGAGACGCACGAAAGACGTCGTCCAGAAAACGCTGGCCAAGGCAGGCGTCAAACACGTGGTCAACGCCACCTATTCGAACGCCTACAGCCAGTACATGGTCACGCGCGAAGAGTTTGCGGAGCAGCACTATGAAGGTGCGACCGACCTCTTCGGTCCCTGGTCCGGCGCGGCTTTGACGCAGGAACTGGACCGCATGGCGAATGACATGGTCAAAGGCAAAGTGTCGAAGAGCACCGCTTCCTTGCGGACCGAACAGCCCGCGGCTCTGCTCTACACCTATGCCGCAGCCGTCCCGACTCCGGTCGACGTCAACGACTCCGGCAAACTCGTGGAAGATGTCAAGTCCTCTTACAAGAGAGGGGAAACGGTCACAGCCGTCTTTGAAGCCGCGAACCCGCGGAGCATTTCGGACCTCCGCATCGCCGGCAACAAGGACCTCGTCCCCGACAACTACACCTACATGAAGGTGCAGAAACTCGTGAACGGCAAGTGGAAGACCGTCGCCACCGACGCGGACCCGTACACCTACACCCGGTACCACAACCACGTGAGCACCTACCGCGTCAACGTCAACTGGCTGACGAAGAACGCATCGAAGGGCACGTACCGTCTCGTGTACTGGGGCGTCAAGAAGGACACTCTCATCAGCTACCACAAAGTGGTCGGCACGTCGAGTGCGTTCACCCTGACGTAAATCGCCCAGACAAATACAAAGAAAGACCCCCGGGTACCTCAGTACTCGGGGGGTTCTTGCGGGGTCTTACTTGTTGTTACTGTACATGACGATCTGCCGGATGATCGCTTCGACCATCTGGACCTCAGAAGGGGACAACTTGTCAAGCAGGTCGTTGATGGCACGGTGGCGGACATAGGAAACGCTTTCCAGATCCTGGTCCTCCCATCCCATCAGATAACCGGGCGTGACGCCCAAAGCTTTGGCAGCCGCTTCGATCTTTTCCGACGGGATATTGGTGACGATGCCGGTCTCGTACTTGTAAAGCGTCTGCTTGATGACTCCCATTTTCTGTGCAAGATCTGTCTGCGAAATGCCTTCCCGTTTGCGGGTCGCACGGATGCGATCGCCGACGGTCGCTGCCTGTTCGGACATGTTCTTAACACAACTCCTCTCACAAAGTTTGGTACTTCCATTATACAGGTTCTGTGGGCACTTTGTAATACTTCGTGTCTGTTTTTTGTATGAAATTCCTATTAATTTTACAGGTGTCAACGGACGGCGTATAAAAACTGGACATTCCCGCTCTCTTTCTCTATAATTTTATGGAAGTCTTTGAAAGCCCCGCTCTGGGGCGATACACCGGAGGTACTTTCAGTTATGATCCAGGATTCCATCGTCTCCCTCATGAAAAAGCAGGACCTGACCTTTGACGCGGCCGAAGCGGCTGTCGACGAGATCATGTCCGGGCGCTCCACCGACATCCAGATCGGCGCGTTCCTCGTCGCCCTCGCGCTGAAGGGCGCCACCATCGAAGAGTTCGCCGGCGCGGCCAAGGGCATGCGCAACCACTGCGACAAGTTCTTTGACGATGAGGACATCCTGGAGATCGTCGGTACCGGCGGGGACAAGTCCAATACCTTCAACGTCTCGACCGCAGCCGCTTTTGTCTGCGCCGCGGCCGGCATCAAGGTCGCCAAGCACGGCAACCGCGCCGCCACCAGCAACTGTGGTACGGCAGACGTCCTCGAAGCCCTCGGCATGAAGCTGGCCATTCCGCCGGAGCGCATCAAGGAAGTGCTCGAGAAGACCAACTTCTGCTTCCTGTTCGCTCAGAACAGCCACATCATGAACCGCTTCCTGGCGCCCATCCGCCGCCAGCTGCCCTGGGACACCGCCTTCGACATGCTCCGGCCAATCATCGACTATGCCGGCGCCGCGGAACACCTCATCGGTGTCACTGACGAGCGCTTCGTCGAGCCTCTGGCCCGCGTCCTGACCCGTCTCGGCGCGAAGCGCTGCATGATCGTCTACTCCGAGGACTGCCTCGACGAGATCGCCTGCGGCGGCCGCACCATCGTCTGTGAGGCCATCGATGGCAACTTCCACACCTACTCGCTGTCTCCGACCCAGTACGGCCTGCCCCTTTGCACGAAGGAAGAACTCTCCGGCGGCACCCCGAAAGTCAACGCCGCCATCCTGAACGACATCTTCGCCGGCAAGAAGGGCCCCCAGAGAGACGCCGTCGTCTTCAGCGCAGCGCTCTGCCTCCATGTGTCGAAGAACATCTCCATGGAAGAGGGCATCCGCATGGCGGAAGAAGTCCTCGACAGCGGCAAGGCTGCCGAAGTCCTGAAGGAAGTCGTCGAACTCACCGTCGACATGTAACGAAGAACCACCGGGCAACGAACTTGTTCGCTGCCCTTTTTTTGCGAGAGGAGCTTTTACTTGGCACAGAACATGACTGCGAAACGGGACGCGGAAAAGCACCCGTGGAAGCGTTATCTACTCAAATACTTTATGGTCACCCTCGGCATCCTGCTCGATGCCATCGCACTCGAACTGTTCCTGGTCCCGAACTCGGTCCTGGACGGCGGGCTCACGGGTATCTCCCTGATGATCCAGTACAAGACCGGCTGGCCTCTGGGTCTCATCGTCTCGGTATTCAACTTGCCGTTCATCTTCCTTGGCTGGAAACAGGTGGGCAAGCGGTTCGCCGTGGCCTACACCTACGCGCTGGCCGTCTTCACACTCTTCACCCAGATGTTCCACCACGTGGCGCCCGTCACGGAGAACGAGCTGCTGTCCGTCGTGTTCGGCGGCTTCCTGCTCGGCGCCGGTGTCGGCCTCGTCCTGCGGGGCGGCGCCTGTATCGACGGCACCGAACTCGTGGCGCTGATGATCTCCCGCAAGAGCAACGTCTCGACGGGCACGGTCATCCTCATCTTCAACCTGATCATCTTTACCGTGGCGTCGCTCCTGTTCGGTGTGGACCGCGCGCTGCTGTCCCTGCTCACGTATTACATCGCCTCCCGGATCATCGACAAAGTGGAGGAAGGTCTCGACACGGCGAAGCAGGTCATCGTCATCACGGACGACGCGGAACCCATCGCCGATGCCATCTACAAGCGGCTCGGCCGCACCGTGACCATCTCGTCGGCCCGCGGCCTCGTCTCCGGCAAGAAGGAGATGCTGTACGTGGTCATCACCCGACTGGAACTGCCGGAACTGCGTGAGATCGTCGAAGAGTCTGACGAGAGCGCGTTCATCACCATCTCCGATGTCAACGAGATCATCGGCAAGCACGTCCAGAAAGTGGACAAGGCGGTCGTTGAGGAACTCGAAGCGTAACGCCCGACTGCCCTAGAGAAAGGAGAGACGCCCCGTGTCTCTGGAAACCATCAAAACCGTGGAGGACCTGTCGCTCAACGCCTGGCCGTCCCACCAGATGCAGGTGTACGACGGGTGGATCCTCCGCTTCTCCTACTTCTACACGCACCGTACCAACTGCGTCGAGACCATCGGCCCCGCGCAGCTGCCCCTTCCGGAGAAGGTCGCGTACTGCGAGGAGGTCTATGAAAAGTGGGGGACCCCCTGCGTCTTCAAGATTTCGCCGCTGACCACGCCCGCGCTGGAACTGTACCTGGCGGAGCGGGGCTACGAGGAGCAGCACCGGGTGGACAACATGGTCCTGGACCTCGCCTCCTTTGGCGATGCACCGCTCCCGGACCCCGCCCTCCCGCTCATCACGGGAGACCGGGTGGACGACGAGTGGCTGGAAGGCCTCTTTGAACTGAAAGATGTCACGAACGCGGACCACCGCCGGGTGGTGCCGTCGATGTATGCTGCCATTCCGAAGGACGAGATCACGGTGAAGGTACTGGACCACGAGGGGCACATCGCCGGAACGGGCCTGGGCATTTTAGACCGTGGCTATGTGGGTGTCTACGCGATCCACGTCCGGGAAGACTGCCGCCGGCAGGGCCTCGCGGAGGCTATCGTCCGCACCATCCTGACGGAGGGCGCGAAGCAGGGAGCTTCCAAGGCGTACCTGCAGGTCGTGTCGGAGAACGAGCCCGCGCGGCGGCTCTACGAGAAGCTCGGGTTCACGTCCGAATACGAGTGCTGGTTCCGGGTCAAAGAGACCGTCTGAACCTACATCTTGTGGAGATTTATGCTACAACAGACATAGATATTGTTATTTTCTTGTAACTTTATATTGAAAAATAGATAGAATAGCTGTTATGATTATTCTAATAGGGGCCGTCTGAGTCACAGACGGCTCAGTTGAAATGGGCGAGAAGAAAGGAGCTCTGAATGTGGAACAGAGCAGAAATGTGAGAAACGGCTCCGGTGCGACCGGTCGGCACATCAGTACCGACGCGGCCATCAACCAGAAAAAAGCGGCGCAGAAGAAATCTGCCGCTGCCAAACGCCGTGGAAACAAAGCCGTCAGCAGTGTGAAGCAGGCGGCAAAGAAACCGGCGGCGAAGAAGTCGACGGCCGGCAAGAAGACGTCGGCACAGCGACCCGCCAATCGCCAGGCTGCCCCGAAGCAGACCTCGAAGGCGAAGAAGCAGCAGAACGCGAAACGGAATGCGCAGCTGCAGAACGCGAAGGCGAACGGCCAGAAGAAGGCCGCGAACGGCGCACGCAAAAAGAAAAAGTACAAGATCAACTATCGGAGACTCATCACGAGCATCGTGGCGCTTCTCCTCATCGTCCTCCTGCTGTTCCTCCTGATCCACGCGATCGCGAAGAAGGGCAGCAAGAAGGGCTGGTATAACATCTACGTCACGTCCGCCACCAGCGACTGCCGCCTCGGCCGGGTCACCGAACTCGACGAGAACGGTGTTCCCGCTGCGGTCGACCTCCTCGAAGAGGTCAAGGACGGCGTCTATGCAGTCCCGGTCCAGTGCGGCGGTACCTCCACCATCATCGTCGCGGACAAGGACTACAGCTTCAACAAGGTGAACCCGTACAACACGGAGTATTACCTTGCCTCTGTTCAGGCGGAGTACTCCGACGATGCCGCCAAGCAGGCCGAGTTCGAGGACAAGTACCAGCCGTCCATCGTTGAAGTCGAGGGTCAGACCATTACGACCAACGGCATGAAGGACCTGCCGGGCATCACGCTCTACGGCAGCGACAAAACAAAAGACAAGCTCGCGGAAGCCGCCGTCGGTTCGCCGCAGCCCTCCATCCCGTTCAAGAAACTCGACTACAGCGGACGCAAACAGCCGGAAGCTCCGGCCAAGACCGATGAGACTGCCACCTTCACCTTCTCGGCGTCCGGTGACAACCTCATCCACCAGAAGATCTATCAGCAGGCCTCCAACCGCGCGGGCGGCAACGGATACGACTTCAACTTCTGCTACGAGAGCGTCTCGAACTTCTACCAGCAGCACGACCTCAACTGGATCAACCAGGAGTCCCTGCTCTCCAGCAAGCTCGGCCCGGCCACCTATCCGCGGTTCTCCACCCCGGGTGAGAACGGACAGGCACTGTACAACCTGCTGAACATGCGAGTCTTCAGCCTCGCGAACAACCACATTTATGACCAGGGTGCTTCGGGCATCGAAGCCACCACGGAGTACTACGAGAACGACATGCCGGACGATGTCCTGGCCACCGGTCTCTGGGACAAGAACGACCTTGACGACATCCCGGTCTACTCCTGCAAGGGACGTTCCGTCGCCTTCCTGTCCTACACGTACGGTACGAACGGCATCTCGACTCCGGAGTCCGCTGACAAGCGCGTCATCTACACGAGCGAGACCGACATCATCAAGAAACAGGTCAAGAGAGCCCACCAGCTCGCCGACATCGTCATCGTCGGCTGCCACTGGGGCGTCGAAGACAGCCACGTCATCTCCGACGAACAGAAGAAGCTGGCTCAGAATCTGGCCGACTGGGGCGCCGACCTCATCGTCGGTACCCACCCGCACGTCGTCCAGAACGCCGAGTGGATCAACACTGAGGACGGCCGCAAAGTCTTCTGCGCCTACTCGCTCGGTAACTTCATCTCCACTCAGGCGCTCGCCGATCAGGTCGTCGGCCTGGTCCTCGACTGCACCATCGACACCGTGACCACGCCGGACGGCAAGGTCTCTGTCGAGATCCGCAACCCGAAACTCATCCCGACCGTCACGGTCTACGGCGCGGACTACTCCAACGTCCACGTGGTCTGGTATAAGGACTTCACCGAGACAGACGCGATGAACCACGGCGTCAAGATCAGCAACCAGAACTTCACGTACCTGTGGGTCGGCACCATGCTGAAACAGTACGTCAACACCGACTTCCTCGACCTTCCGGACTCCACCGCAGGCAACGCCCTGAACGGTGAGCTCAGCGAGGAAGAGAGCACGACCGATGTCTCCGGTACCTCGACCGCCGGCGCTTCCACGAGCGCGACGACGTCGGCCGGCACCTCCGCCGCCTCCACGGCTGCCACCTCGGCCCGTACGACGGGCGCCACGACGGCTGCCACCACAGCTGCGACCACCGCGGCTACGACGACCACGGCCGGCGCTTCCGTCGGCGAAGGCCGCATCACGAACGGCCCGGTCGGCCTCGCCGCCGCCGGCAACTGAGTCTCAGGCCGTACATCGCCAAACGCATAAAGTAATCCCAGACTCCTTGCGGAGCCTGGGATTATTCTTTGTTGACAGGATCAGACAGTCAGTTTTTGAGCTTTGCTCACCCTCAAAGAGGTATTCCTTTTGAGAGTCGATAATTTGACCAAGTCGTTTTATTTGCCGAGATCGTTTATGAGATCCTGCAGGATAAGGACATAGTCGGACTTGTAGAACTTCCGAGTGCTCATATCAAGGGTGAGGGTCGCCTTGCCGCCTTTTTTGCCGGTGACGTCATACTTGCCCCAGACATCGGAGTTCTCATAGGAATTCATGTGGGCACCCCAGAAGTCGATTCCATATCCGCCGTATTCTCTCGAATAGGTCAGGGTCTCTTTGGGATGAGTCAAAAGGTTCGCAGTTTCCAGCGGGATGACATCAGACCAGTCACCAAGGCGGCAGATTCCGCCTTCTCTTTTATCGTTCGGCTGAGTGTAAGGACCTGCAAAGACAAGGTCGAATTTGATGATGTAATCTGCTTTAAGATCTTTATCTGTGGCGAGCTGTTGAGTCATCATGCCGCCAAGAGAATGACCGACAAAAAAGATCCGGGACCCTTTCGGGATATTCTCCTGAATGATGGTTTTGATCCGATAGTAGTATGGGCTGTTTTTGATGTTCAGCGCTGCGAAGTCGAGCGACAATCCTGAGTTAGAAACTTTATGCTGGATCTCGTTCTCAGTACCGGAAACCGTAACGACATAAACGTCAAAGGTGTTTCCTTTGTTGCTTGTATAGGTCCCTTCGATGATTTGGACAGAACCCTTCTCTCCAAGGTTGTATCCGTCCATTACGATTTCTCCAAGGTCTGCAGCACTGGTGCAGACTTTCATGGTGCTCTTTGCAGATGCCAGCATACAGACACTGACGGACAGCACCATGATGAGGCTCAAAAATACTCTTGCTAACTGTTTTTTCATAGTATCACTCTCCTGAAATAGTCTTACAGGATATATTCCCGCGAAACTATTTTAGCGAAAGATGTTCTATGACACAATAATTGTTAAAACTGTAACTTCACTATATAAAAGCCACTCTTCTCGCCAAACTGAATTACCGATGAGCCTGCTTGCTGCCCTGCCCTTGTAGGCGATATGCTCTGCTCCCGGGGAAGGGGAAGCCAAAGAGCGTGGGAGAAAGCCACCTTCCCCTGTCCCCGGACCCCTACCCCTTCCGGCTTTCTCGC
>ONFJ01000045.1 GCA_900317085.1 uncultured Eubacteriales bacterium
TCCGCGGCGAAGAAATACGGCGGCATCTATGTCCCGCCCCACATCGCGGTCATCCACCAGTACATGCGTGAGATGCACGCGGGCTGCGGCAAGATGATCCTCGGCTCTGACTCCCACACCCGTTACGGCGCCCTCGGCACCATGGCCATTGGTGAAGGCGGCGGCGAGCTCGTCAAACAGCTCCTCGAAGACACTTACGATGTCGCCTACCCCGGCGTCGTGGCCATCTACCTCGACGGCAAACCCCAGCCCTTCGTCGGCCCGCAGGACATTGCTCTTGCAATCATCGGCGCGGTCTTCAAGAACGGCTTCGTCAAGAACAAGGTCATGGAATTCGTCGGCCCCGGCATCAAGAGCATGACGACCGACTACCGCAACGGTGTCGATGTCATGACCACCGAGACCACCTGCCTGTCCTCCATCTGGGAGACCGATGAGGACACGAAAGCGTTCCTCGAAGAACACGGCAGGGGAGACGACTACAAGAAACTGGCCCCGGCTGACGTCACCTACTATGACGGCTGCGTCTATGTCGACCTGTCCACCATCAAACCGATGATCGCCCTTCCGTTCCACCCGTCGAACGTCTTCGAAGTCGACGAGGTCAAGGCCAACGCGAAAGACATCTTCGCCACATCTTCGCCGAGGTCGAGAAGGAAGCCGCGAAAGTCGCCGGCGGACGTGCCGACTTCACTCTGTCCGACAAGATCGTCGACGGCAAGGTCGTCGTCCAGCAGGGCGTCATCGCAGGCTGTGCCGGCGGTAACTACACGAACGTCGTCGAAGCGGCCAACGCCCTTCGCGGCAAGAGCTGCGGCTACGGCGAGTTCTCCCTCTCGGTCTACCCGTCCTCCCAGCCCGTCAACATCGAACTCACCCGGAACGGCTCCATCGCCGACCTCATGGCCGCCGGTGCCATCATCCGTTCCGCGTTCTGCGGCCCCTGCTTCGGTGCGGGCGACACCCCGGCCAACAACGGCCTCTCCATCCGTCACACCACCCGGAACTTCCCGAACCGCGAAGGCTCCAAGCCCGGCAACGGCCAGATGGCCGCGGTCGCTCTCATGGACGCGCGGTCCATCGCCGCAACCGCCGCCAACGGCGGTGTCCTGACCTCCGCCGAGGAACTGGACTGCTGGGGCAACGTTCCGGAATACCACTTCGACAAGGGCGTCTACGAGAAGCGCGTCTACCAGGGCTACAAGAAGGCCACCGGCGAAGATCTCGTCTACGGTCCGAACATCAAGGACTGGCCGGAGATGTCTCCGCTCGCGGACAACATCCTTCTGAAGGTCTGCTCGAAGATCATGGACCCGGTCACCACCACCGACGAACTCATCCCCTCCGGCGAGACCTCGTCCTTCCGCTCGAATCCCCTCGGCCTTGCCGAATTCACCCTGAGCCGCCGCGACCCCGAGTATGTCGGACGCTCCAAAGCGGTCGATGTCCTTGAAAAGTCCCGTGTCGCAGGCGATGATGTCCTTGCAAAAGAGCCGGAACTGACCGGCGTCTTCGAGACCATCAAGACCATCCCGGGTCAGGAAGACCTCGACATCCCGGCCACCGAGATCGGCTCCATGGTATACGCGGTCAAGCCCGGCGACGGCTCCGCCCGTGAACAGGCCGCTTCCTGCCAGAGAGTTATCGGCGGTCTCGCGAACATCACGAAAGAATACGCCACGAAGCGTTACCGTTCCAACGTCATGAACTGGGGCATGCTGCCCTTCCAGATGGACGCGGAACCGGACGCCTTCGAAGTCGGCGATTACATCTATGTCCCCGGCATCCGCAAAGCCCTCGACGACAACGCCCTTGACAGCATCAAGGCCTATGTCATCAAGGACGGCAGGACGACCGGACTCGACCTCTACATCACTCCGATGACCGAGAACGAGCGCGAGATCGTCAAGGCCGGCTGCCTCATCAACTTCAACCGGAACCGCAAGAAGTAAAACTTCTTTGGAGAATATGGAGGAGAGTAGAATGATCCATCAAAAGAGCATTCTGGCGCGGAACCGTGTCCTGTCCATGGTCATGGCCCTCGGGATGATCATCGCGTTGCTGATACCGATGTTCACCGCGGCGGCGGAAGACCCGACGGCGGCTCCCGCAACAGACGCAATCACATCCACCGGTCAGAAACAGGTCCTGCACATGGCGACCAGTGCCGACTTTGCTCCCTATGAGTACAAGGACGGCGACGGGTTTGCCGGCATCGACGTCGAGATTGCACAGGCCATTGCCGACAAACTGGGCATGACGCTGGAGATCACCGACATCGCGTTCGACTCCGTCATCGCGGGTGTCGTCACCGGCAAGTATGACATCGGCCTCTCCGGCATCACTGCCACGGACGAGCGCCGTCAGACCGTCAACTTCTCGGACCCCTACGCCAATGCGGTCCAGGCAATCATCGTGCCGGAGGACTCCGACATCCAGTCCGCTGACGACTTCTACAACCTCGATGCCGAGGGCAACCCCGTCAGCACCAAGGACGGTCTCATGATCGGCGTCCAGTCCGCCACCACCGGCGACATCTACATCTCTGACACCGTCGAGAACGGCGGCGTCGGCGAAGACCACCGCATCCAGTACAAGACCGGCGCGGACGCCGTCCAGGCGCTGTCCACCGGCAAAGTCCAGGCCGTCGTCATCGACAACGAGCCCGCGAAGAACTTCGTGAAGCTCTACTCCGGCCTGAAACTCCTGAACACGCCCTACGTGGAAGAGGAGTACGCCATCGCCATCAACAAGAACAACACGGAGCTCCTGCAGCGGATCAACGTGGCCATCTCTCAGTTGAAGGAAGACGGCACTATCGCCAACATCACCAACAAGTACATCAACGCCGATGACGATATGGGAGACACGAGCTCCCTCGCGGGCCAGTTCCGTCTGAACTTCATCATGGGCGAAAAGTGGAAGTGGATCGTCCAGGGTCTTGGAAGAACCCTTCTCATCACCCTGTTCGCCGTCATCGTCGGCATCCTCATCGGTATCATCATCGCGGCCATCCGGTCGTCTTACGACAAGAACTATGAGGAGTTCGAGAAGAGAGGCGGCTTCCTCTTTGGTCTCATGAAGGTCCTGAACTTCCTGTCGAACCTCTACCTGACCGTCATCCGGGGAACTCCCGTCGTGGTCCAGCTCCTTATCATGTACTTCATCATCTTCGCGTCCAGCAAGAACGGTGTCCTGGTCGCCATCCTGACCTTCGGTATCAACTCCGGCGCTTATGTCGCCGAGATCTTCCGTTCCGGCATCATGGCCATCGACAACGGTCAGTTCGAAGCCGGACGGGCCATGGGCTTCAACTACTTCCAGACCATGCGGTACATTATCCTTCCGCAGATGATCAAAGTGGTCCTGCCCACCGTCCTCAACGAGTTCATCTCCCTGCTGAAAGAGACTTCCATCGTCGGTTACGTCGGCATCATGGACCTCACCAAAGCAGGCGATAACATCCGCGGCCGTACGCTGTCGGCGTTCATGCCCCTCATCGCGGTCGCCCTCATCTACCTGTGTCTCGTCATCATCCTGACCCAGGTCATGAAAGCACTGGAAAGGAGGATGCGTAAGAATGAGCGATAAGAAAGTCATCGTGAAAGCTGTGGCAAAAGAAGCGGCCCCGGCGGTCAAAGCAGCTCCGAAAAAGCCCCTCTACAACCCGAAGGGCGATGTGCTGATCTCTGTCAAGAACCTCGACAAGACCTTCAAAGGCACCATCCACGCGGTCCGCAACATCTCGACCGACATCCACAAAGGTGAAGTGGTCGTCCTCATCGGCCCCTCCGGTTCCGGTAAGTCCACGTTCCTGCGCTGCCTGAACCTCCTCGAGGTCCCGACCGGCGGCTCCATCACCATGGACGGCGTCGACATCATGGACAAGAACGCGGACCTCAACAAACACCGCCAGAAAGTCGGCATGGTGTTCCAGCACTTCAACCTGTTCGACAACCTCAACGTCATCCAGAACATGACGATCGCGCCCACCAAACTGAAGGGCGAGTCTGACGCCGCCGCGAGCCAGCGGGCGATGAACCTCCTCGACCGTGTCGGCCTGGCCGACAGAGCGGAGGCGTACCCGTCCCAGCTGTCCGGCGGACAGAAGCAGCGTATCGCCATCGTCCGCTCCCTCTGCATGGAGCCGGAAGTCCTCCTCTTCGACGAGCCGACCTCCGCACTGGACCCCGAAATGGTCGGTGAAGTTCTGGACGTTATGAAACAGCTTGCCGCCGAAGGCATGACCATGGTCGTCGTCACCCACGAGATGGGCTTTGCCCGCGAAGTGGCCGACCGCGTCCTGTTCATGGCGGACGGTGCCCTCATCGAAGAAGGCACGCCGGAAGAGATCTTCGACAACCCGAAGTCCGACCGTCTGAAGGACTTCCTCTCGAAGATCCTGTAAGCCATTAGAAAGAAGGACCCCAACATGGCGAAATCCAAGAAGAATCAGAAGAAAGAACTCGGCGTCGGCAGCATCATCGCCCTCGTCGTCGCGGCCCTGGTGCTCGTCGGCATCCTGGCCGGTGTCGTCTTCTATGTCCACAGCGGCAAAGGCGGCATCAGCGAGACCGCGGGCCTCATCACGGCCAATGTGACTGAAGTGTCTGCCGAGAACGCGGGCGCTGCGGAAGGTGACGCGGAAGAAGCCGACGCGGCCGACAAAGATTCCGAGGACAAGTCCAGCCTGTCCAAGGAAGATGCCGTGAAAGCGGAGCAGAGCGCGAGCGCCCGTGCTTCCAAGGAAGCCAGCACGCCGAAAGACTCCACGAAGAGCTCCGGCAGCATCACCTTCCAGAGCGAGGTGACCGCGAGCCAGCTCGGCGAGTATTACAATCAGGACACCGACGCGTTCCGCAAAGCCTATGACGGCAAGACCGTCACGGTCACCGGCAAGCTTTCCGACAAGTCCGCGAAGATGCTCTATGTCGAACTCGCGACCGGCACCAAGGTGCCGATGAGAGTCTACCTGAACAGCGAAGAACAGCGCGAGCAGTTCAGCGCTTTGAAGGACGGCTCCACCATCACCGTGAAAGGCAACCTGGGCATCCTCTACCCGCAGTCCATGGACGCCGGCGGGTTCCAGGAAATGGCCAACGGGCTCATCGCCCTCGACTCGGTCACCCTGGTGAAATAACGGCGTAAATCGCCAACACAAGAAAGCCGCGCCTCTCCATTTCGGAGGGGCGCGTTCTGCTGTTTGCTGATTCCGTACAGGTTTTTGGGCGATGCACGTCGGAACTGTATGGAATTTGTTTTTTGGCCAAAAATATAGTTTGACTATTTCTTGATAATCCTTACAAATGACATTTTTTGATATATAATGAAAATGAGAGATTCCGCGGTCGCCGTCAGGGGCTGCGGGACGCATTTGTAAGAAAGGGAGATCTACAATGGGAAAAAGCTATGTCATCCTGAAGGATGCACCGGTCATGGACTACATGCACGACTACGTCGCGCTGCCGAAGAACTACGGTTCTTATGAGTACTTCCACAGAGAAGATGTCAAAGCGATCCGTGAGACCGTCTTCGCAGCCCTCGACGACCTCGATGCACGCACCGGCCTGACCGAAGAAGTGAAAGGCTACAAGAAAGTCATCATCAAGCCGAACCTCGTCAACGTTTACCACAAGGCCGGCTTCGCTGAAGAAGACTATCCGGAGACCACGGACCCCCGTGTCTTCGAAGCTGTCGTCAACTGGTTCCGCGACAGAAACGACCACGTCGTCATCGCAGAGTCCTCGGGTAAACCGTTCCCGGCTTCTGCTTCGTTCGTCATCACCGGCTATGACCGCATCGCCAAACATTACGGCTGCGAGCTCGTTCCGCTGGAGCGTCGCCCCGTTGCCCGTTACATGCTGCCGAAGGCCGAGGTCATGAAAGAGATCCTCATTCCGGACCTCTTCGACGAGATCGTCACCGGCGACGCCTTCTATGTCTCCGTCCCGAAGATGAAGACCAACATCTACACCGGCGTCACCCTGGGCTTCAAGAACGCCATGGGTACCATTCCGTACTTCCTGCGTGAGCGGAACCACACCCACGACATCAACAAGAAGCTCGCCGACATGCTGTACCTCTTCAAACCGAACTGCACCGTCATCGACGGCATCATCGGCGGCGAAGGCAGCACCCCGGCTCCGGTCGACCCCGTTGACGTCCACATGATCGTCGCCTCCAACCAGTCCGTTGAGGCCGACCGCATCACCACCTACATGATGGGCTTCGACCCGAACGAGAACAAGCTCATCCAGGAAGCCGACAAGCGCGGTTTCGGTGACCCCGATGTCGAGATCGTTGGCAACGTCCGTGTCACCAAGTTCAAACCCGCCTGCCCGTCCCTGATGCGCGGCGAGCTGCATGAGAAATATCCGAACGTCGTCGTAGTCGCCGGGCACACCCTGAACGGCGCACCCGAGATCACCGACCCGAACAACGTCACTCCGGACCAGGCATTCGCCCTTGAGCAGGCCTGCGTCGGTGGCTGCCTGTCCTCTGTCGGTTTCGGTTTCGCCTGCGATGACCAGTCCAAGACTTCTCATTACGATGCCAAGCTGATGATCATCGTTGGCTCCGGTGTCAAGATCAACGGCACCCGGTACTGGTTCGACGGTACCGGCAAGCCCTACACCAAGGAAGACATCTTCAATTCCGGTTACCGCACCATGGCGATGGGTATGTGCACCGGCGAAGACATGCTGGCTGAAGCCACCTTCCCGATCAAACGCTGCTGCGACCCGGCTGAGTGCCTGAACGCCGTCTCCAACTCCCTTGGCACAGTTACCTCTCAGCTGAACCCGGTCACCAATACGTCTCTGGTCCCGGTCGCTGTCCCGAAACTCCTTAGCACCATCTACTGGCGCTCCAAGTGGATCCTTCAGGGCAAAGCTGTCGACGTTCCCCAGGAACACGGCGATAAGATCTGGGAACTTCCTCCACTGTCCACGGAAGACGCCAAGAAGGACTACATCTCCTGGCCGATCCCGCCGCTCACCACCCAGCAGAAGATCGGTGGTCTCACCGACATGCTGAACCTCGCTGAGTCCCTGACCGGTATGTTCGGTATGATCAAATACTACACCAAATAATTGCCCTGTGCTTCCGCCAAGGCAAATGCAAAAACGACCTCCCGTCGAGAGACGGGAGGCCGTTTTGCGTTGTATTGGTTTGTTTCCGCAGGGGTGTTGTGCGTCCGGGAGTTCTTTTCGCTGGGAGTCCTCTCGTCTAAAGCATCAAACCTTCAACTCTCGAATCGCCTTGTTGATGGTGTTGAGGACCCGCTTTTTATCGCCACTCCAGAGGGGCGCCAGCAGAAGTCTCTTGGGCCCGTCGCCGGTGATCCGGTGGATGACGACATCCCTCGGGATGAGGGGGAGGAGTGCGCACAGAAGGTCTGTGTACTCGTCGAGGGTCATGATGCGGATGGGCCTTGCTCCGGGCAGCGGTGTTCCGGCTTCCTGGGCTTTGTACTGCTCCCCGAGGTCGGTGCCTTCGAGCACGTGGAGCAGCTGCAGTTTGATGCCCCAGGTGCCGCAGTCGACCGCGTAGCGCACCGTGGTGGCCATGTCTTCTTTCGTCTCGCCGGGGAGGCCGAGGATGACATGGGTGATGACCGGAATGTCCAGTGCGTTCAGGTTTTGCACGGCCTGCTCGTAGACCTCGTTGCGGTAACAGCGGCGGATGTATTCGGCGGTCTCCTCGTTGGAGGTCTGGAGTCCCAGCTCGACCCACACGGGTTTAATGGCACGGAGCTCTTTCAGCAGGTCCAGGGCTTCCGGCCCCAGACAGTCCGGCCGAGTGGCGATGGACAGCACCCGGACTTCGGGCCTCTGGACGAGTGCCAGATAACGCTTCCGCATCCGGTCGAAGCTGCTGACACCGTTCGCGTCTTTCACGAACCCGTCTTTCCCCGGGTAGGTCCCGGTGAAACTCTGCACATAGGCGATGTACCGTCCCTCCTCAGAGTCCCCCTCCGGGAACTTGTTCCGGATCCGACGTTTGGCCTCTTCCAGCTGACGGTCGAGTGGATTCCTTGCGGCCGCAAAGTCCCCGGAACCGCCGGCGGAGCAGAAGAGACATCCGCGGGTGTCGAGCAGTCCGTCCCGGTTCGGACAGGTGCACCCGCTGTCGAGGCTCAGCTTGTAAAGCTTCTCCCCAAACGTCTCCTTACAGTAGTCACTGAGCGAAGTGTACTCCATCCTCTCACCGCCTTTCTTCTCAGGATATTATGCCACAACAACCCAACAACCTTCAAATACCTCTACAAACTAAAAGATGTCAGTGGGTTCGAAAGACAAATGACGCCTTCCGCATTTGCAAGAAGGCTTTTTGTGCGCATGTGCACACCTTTGACTCAGGCGGGATGGTGGAAGGGGCCGAGAGCCCGGGCTGCGAGCCCGGACTCCGCCCCCACGGCGTTCCACTGCCCCGCCTCCTGAACTTTTCTCCTGGCCAAAAGCATGTCATATTTCCATGTTTTGAATCGTGCCATGCATTGGTTACCTTACTTGGAAGACAATTTTCTGGTAATACATGGCAGAATCCCCTTTTTCATTTATTGCCTTGTATTTTACGCTCTGTAGGACAAGGACTTTTTCGGAAATGCATGTCAGATTACAGAAACAGAGTTCTCTGCCATGCAAATGATCTCGAGAAGAAGATTTGCCAAAGGACTTCAAACCGAAAAATACATGTCAGATTTGTGAAAAGACAATCGTGCCATGTATATTCCCAATCATGGAAATCAACCCTGTCTCAAAATACATGGCAGGAATTCCAAAAACAGATTTTGCCATGTAAACCAGCGCAATCGCACTGGCTTCACTCAATGGTTGCAGGCGGAAAGGCGCAGAGCGCCCCTTTCTGCCTGTTGTCTGGCCTATGCCACAGGGCGGAGGGGAAGTCAAGGGCTGGCAGGAGCTTGGGCAGTGAGAACAGAAAAGCAGTTGGAAGAGAAAAAGAAGTATCAGGATTCCATGGTGCCAGCCGCGAAGCGGGCGAAGTCCCTTTACTTGCCCGAAGAACTGTGGCACCCAGGAGCGTAGAGTGTTTGAAAGAATAGTGAGTCTGGAAAGACTTTTGTAGTAAGTACGCACCGCAGCTTGACAGGCCGCTCCAACGGCCGGCTGCGTGGCGGATGTTTCCTTATGGAGAGGCGAAGCCTCCCATGGCTTTTACTTTTTTGATGAGGTTGAGAGGTAAATCGCCCCAGCGATCCAAGCTGGAAGAATGTGAAGTGCTGAGCAGCAGGACCGCGATGATGTTCGGGATGGCCATGAGGCCCGTCCGAATGGTCATGAAGATGTGTGTTCCGAACAGAATGATGATGAGGGGCCAGCCCCACAGGAAGTCCGAAACAGCAGTGACTGCTTGTACGATCATAGTATGCCGCCTTCCGTAAAGTTTCACTTTCTCAAAACGTTAAGAATGGTATTAGTCTACCACACTTTAACACTTTACAGTAGTATAAATTATAATTATGAAAGCAAAACTGGCAGTTATACGCCTTTCATGGTAAGATAAAGGGTAAGATATCAGAGGGGAGGGACCCGTGTGAAGCAGCATTTCCATTGCGGCTGGCGATGTACCATGGCCATGCTTCTGACGTTCCTCCTGCTCCTCGGTATGCTCCTGACCGGCTGTCAGGACGTGAAGGACACATCGGCAGACGAGGAGGCCGCCCGCAAGGCGAACCTCACCACCTCGTCCCCGGACCTGACCCGCGCCACCGACAAGGACGGCAACTACATCGAAGTCTCGACCGTGAAAGACGCCGAGGGCGACGTCCGGCGGGGCAACACCAAAAAGGCGGAAGCCACCGCCACGACCACACAGAAGGCAGGCAGCATGAAACTCATCGTCGGCAACAAAACATTCACCGTCCGGCTCGAGAACAATGAGACGGCACAGGCGCTGAAGGCCCAGCTGCCGCTCTCCCTTGAGATGACCGAACTGAACGGCAACGAGAAGTACTACTACTATTCGACCCTTCCGACCAGCGCCACCCGGCCGGGGACCATCCACGCCGGAGACGTCATGCTCTTCCAGAGCAACACGCTGGTCATCTTCTACAAGACCTTTGAAAGCGACTATTCCTACACACGCATCGGTTCCGTCACAGACCCGGAGGGCCTGGCAGAAGCTCTGGGCTCCGGCGATGTACGGGTAGAATGGAGAACCTGATGAAACTGACGACCTACGAACGGGTCAGCACGAATGTGAGCAGCACCTACAAGCTCATCATGCTGTCCGACGTTCACAATAAACCCTTCGACGACATCATCGCCCAGGTGGCCGGGGAGAAGCCCGATGCCATCCTCGTGGTCGGCGACATCGTCGACCGGCACCGCAAGACGTACAAGCGGGCACTCCCGTTCCTGAAGGCCTGTGCCGACACGGCTCCGACCTTCTTCTCCTACGGCAACCACGAGGTCAAATTCCCAAAGCTGGCACCGGAGGACATCACCGCGACGGGCGTCGTCCTGCTGGACAACGACTTCATCCGTTTTGGCGATTTAGTCATCGGCGGCCACACGCCCTACACCCACTTTGACTGGCTCGCGGACTTCGAACGTCAGGACGGATATAAGATCCTCATGAACCACCATCCGGAATACTTCATCAAGGAGCCGGACGGGCGGAAGGCCTTTACGAACAACCCCGGCCTTCGCAACCACGAGGACATCGACCTCATCCTGTCCGGGCACGCCCACGGCGGACAGTGGCGCTTCTTCTCGCGAGGCGTCCTGGCACCGGGACAGGGACTCATGGCAAAATACGTCCGGGGCACCTACGGCAACATGATCGTGGGCACCGGAGTTTCCAATACCGCGGCACCACTCATCCCGCGGCTGTTCAACCCGAGGGAGATCGTGGAGATCACGATCCGCCCCGGAAAAATCGGAGAGGAAGCAGAACCATGCTGAATGTATTACCGAAAATCAACGGACCGGTCCGCGTCCCGCTCGGGAACTACGAGTTCCCGAAGACCCTCGTGGCAGACCTGGGCGGGTTCGAAGACTACTGTCTGACCGCGTTCTCGGAACGCACCGGCATCCCGGTGCAGGACGCTGACGCGGAGCCGAAACAGGAGCCCTGGCTGTTCCTGAACAAGATCGACGCGGAGAAGGCAGAAGAGTACCACCTGACCGTCGGGGAAGAGGGCATCACCGTGGAGGCGGCCTCGGAAGAGGGCGTCATCTGCGCGCTGACGACGCTGTACCAGCTGTCGGACTTCAACGATGCCGACCTCTGCTCCATGACCGACGAACCCCGCTGGGACGTCCGCGGTCTGCAGATCGACTGCGCCCGGAACTTCGTGTCCGTCGAGGAACTGAAAAAGATCCTCGAGCAGATGTCCCTCTGCAAGCTCAACGTCTTCCAGTGGAAACTGACAGACGATCAGGCCTGGCGCGTCGAGATCCTTCGGGCGCCAAAACTGCTCGAACTGTCTTCCGGCGGAAAGTACTACACGAGAGACGACATCAAGGATGTCGTGGCCTTCGCGAAGACCAGAGGCATCGAAGTCATCCCGCAAGTCGACCTCCCCGGCCATGTGACCGCGCTGCTCCATGCGTACCCGCAGTACAGCTGCTACAACGACAAAGTGGAACTGCCGGATGTCGGCGGCCTCTATGCGCCCATCCTCTGCGCCGGGTATGAAGGTACTTATGACTTCATCGACCGCATCCTCGAAGAGGTCGCGTCCCTGTTCCCGTCAAAGTACTTCCACGTGGGCGGAGGCGTCCACGTCACCACGGACTGGGAGACCTGCCCGGTCTGCCACACCAAGATGGAGAAGGAAGACCTGCCCGGCACCCAGGAACTGTCTGGCTACTTCCTGACCCGCGTGGCGGACATCCTGAAGAAATACGACAAAGAAGCCGTCTTCTACAATGACGGACTCGAAGCGGTCAACGCGCCGGTGAACGGCATGGTCCAGTTCCGGACCCTGAACTTCGCGGACTCCATGCTGGACTACGCGGACGACGGCCACCGGTATGTCTACTCCGACAGCTTCGAACTCCACCTCGACTACCCCCACAGCATGATCCCCCTGAAGAGGGTCTACGAGATCGAGCCTCACATCGGCAAGTTCGTCTGTCAGGACGACCCGAACCTGCAGGGGCTCATCGCCACCGTCTATACCGAACGCATCAAGGACAACGGTTCTCTGGAGCAGACCCTGTTCCCGCGGATGTTCGCTGTCGCCGAAGTCGGCTGGGCCGGCCCCGGAAAGGACTATGAAGAGTTCCTGACCCGGCTCCGTCCCGTCATGTACAAGACCCGCAAGCGGGGCTGCCAGTGCACCCCGGAACGCTGGTGGGACCCGAAAGGCGCCCGTCGCCGCCAGGATGCCCTGTCTTTCTACAACTCCATGACAGACGGCATTCCCGAAGACGTCCTGAAACAGACGAAAAAAGCGTTCCATCCGACGATGGAATATCGCCGCCAGATGGCCCTGAACTTCTTCCGACCCACGGACCTTCCGGCTGCCCTCGGCAACATCCTGCCGGGCTCGAAAAAATAAGGAGTCAGTACGACTATGAACGAAGAGCAAAATATGCCTCTGACCGGAGAACCTCCGATACCGGAAACTGAATCGGACGCAGAGTTTGACGCGGACTGCCAGTTCCTGGAGGACATCCAGAAGCGCAAGGCGAACGGCCCTGCTCCGGCAACAGAGCAGACGACCGTGACGCCCCATGCCCCGAGCGCGGAACCGGAGAAACCGGAAGAGTTCGTCGAGATGGAAACGGCAGAGCACGATACGTCTCCGACGAAGAAACCCCAGAGCCGCTTCGCTCAGCTGGCCGAACGCCAGATGAAAAAGGATGAGAAGGAAGCGGCCCGGGAAGAGCGTCGGGAGGAGATCCAGGAGAAACGCGAAGAGCGCCGCCGGAACGCCCGGGACCGCCGGGACGAAAAGCAGGCGCAGTTCGACAAGCGCCGTTTCTCGAGCCTGCGGACTACAGTTTTCCAGATGGTGGAAGTCGGTTACAACGAGACCGGCATCACCCGCGGTTACGACATCCTGAGCTTTGTCCTCATCATCCTGAACGTGATCGGCAGCATCATGTTCACGTTCGACTACTGCGAACTGCATTACGCGACGGCGCTGCACTGGATCGAAGCCGTTACGGTGGCCTTCTTCGCCATCGACTATGTCCTGCG
>ONFJ01000068.1 GCA_900317085.1 uncultured Eubacteriales bacterium
TAGAATTCGATGTTTTCGATCCTGTTCCGCCGTGCGTTGGACTTCGCGTCCCGGACGGCGGTCTTGTTGAGTTCGACGCCGATGACCCGCTTCGCGCCCTTCGTGGCGGCGATGATGCCGATGGTCCCGGTGCCGCAGTACGCGTCGAAGAATGTCTCATTGCCCGCGAGGCCGGCGAAGTCCATCGCCGTGTTGTAAAGGACCTCGGTCTGCTGCGGGTTGATCTGGTAGAAGGAACCCGGGGAGATGCGGAACGTACAGCCGCAGAGTTCGTCCTCGATGTAGCCCTTGCCGTAGAGCACGTCGTTCTTCGGGCCCAGCACGAGGTTCGTGTGGTAGGGGTTCACGTTGTGCACAATGGTCGTGATCTCCGGGTGCTCTTTGAGCAGTGCGTTCACGAAGTTCCGTTTCGAGGGGAACATGGGCTTGCCGGAGACGATGACGACCATGATCTGCCCGGTGTGGTACCCGATGCGCACCTGCACATGACGGAGGAAGCCCCGTTTGGAGTCCTCGTCGTAAGCCTGGAACTTGAAGCTCTGGGCGAGCTTGCGGATGGAGACGATGATCTCATCGGCCTTTTTGTTCTCGATGAGGCAGTCGTTCACGGGCACCACCCGGTGGGAACCGGACTGGTACACGCCGGAGACAAGGCGCTTGTGGCGGTAGTCGTAGGAGAAAGCTGCCTGGACCTTGCAACGGTAGTGGGTCGGGTCCTCCATGCCGAGGATGGGAGAGACTTTCCCGTAACGCCCGAGAAGGCGTTTGCACTTCTGCTGTTTGAAACCCAGCTGCTCCTCATAGGTCATGTTCTGCAGCTGGCAGCCGCCGCACTTTTTCGCGAGGGGGCAGGCGGTGAGTTTGCCGGTCTGCTTGCCGGTCTGTTTTCCGGCCGTTCTCGCGTTCTGCCGGTGGTCATTTGCCTTTGCCATGGAGTCCCTCCTTTCCGTGGTCGGACCGCAGTCTTTTTTCGGCGTTCATTATAGCAGAAAACCGGGCGCTCTGCTATAATGAGGGCAAACAAACGACAAAGGAGGTCCGGCAATGAACGCAGGAAAGAAAAAATGGTGGCAGAGCGCCGTCATATATCAGGTATACCCCCGCAGTTTCCAGGACTCGAACGGAGACGGCATCGGGGACCTCCCCGGGCTCATCGAACGGCTCGACTACCTGCAGGAACTGGGCATCGACGCCATCTGGCTGTCTCCGGTCTGCAAAAGCCCGCAGGCAGACAACGGCTACGACATCTCGGACTACCGGGACATCGACCCCATGTTCGGGACGCTCGAGGACATGGACCGGCTCATCGCCGAAGGAAAGAAGCGGGGCATCGGCATCATCCTCGACCTCGTTTTGAACCACACCTCTGACGAGCACCCCTGGTTCCTCGCAGCGAAGAAGAGCCGGGACGACCCATACCACGACTACTACGTCTGGAGGGACGGCGAGGAGGGCACCCCGCCGAACGACCTGCGGTCCGCATTCAGCGGTTCCGCCTGGGAGTGGGTGCCGGAGGTACAGCAGTACTATCTGCACCAGTTCGCCGTCCGGCAGCCGGACCTCAACTGGGACAACCCGAAGGTGCGGGAAGCGCTCTACGACATGATCCGCTGGTGGATGGACCGGGGCGTCGCCGGGTTCCGACTGGACGCGGTGGACCTCATCGCCAAAGTGCCGGACGAGAAGATCCTCGCGAACGGGCCGCGCCTGCAGGAATACTTCCGGGAACTCAGCCGGGAGACCTTTTCCCACGGGGACCTCGTCACCGTCGGCGAGACCTGGAACGCGACCGTGGACCTCGCGAAGGGGTACAGCAACCCGGACGGTTCCGAGTTCTCGATGGTCTTCCAGTTCAGCCACACGATGACTGACCAGGTGGAGGGCGGTTCCAAATGGGACCTCGCGCCCCTCGACTTCCTCAAGTTCAAGTCCATCCTGGCGCACTGGCAGACCGGTCTCCACGGATGCGGATGGAACAGCATCTTCTGGGACAACCACGACATGCCCCGGGTCGTGTCCCGCTGGGGCAACGACAAGGAGTACCGGGTGGAGTCCGCCAAGATGCTCGCGACGGTCCTCCACGGCATGCAGGGCACGCCCTATGTCTACCAGGGCGATGAACTCGGCATGACCAACGTGGCCTACCCCCTCGAGGACTACCGGGACATCGAGCTCCTGAACGCTTATGAAGAGCTGACCGCCGCCGGCAGACCGGAGGAGGACGTGCTGTATGCGCTCCAGACCCGCGGCCGGGACAACGCCCGGACCCCCATGCAGTGGGACGACGGTCCGAACGCCGGGTTCACGGAGGGCGAGCCCTGGATCCGGGTGAACCCCAACTATGTGGACATCAACGCGAAGGCCGCCCTGGCGGACCCGGACTCGGTGTTCTACTGTTACAAGAAACTGATCGCGCTGCGGAAAGAGTACGACATCATCCGGGACGGCGACTTCACACTGCTCGAGCCGGACAGCGACGAGCTGTTCGTGTACACCCGCTCTCTTGACGGGGAACAGCTCCTCGTCGTCGCGAACTTCTTCGGGAACACAGTTCCGTACGACCTGCCCGAGGGCTGGGACGCCGGGCGCGCAGACGTTCTCATCCACAACTACAAAGACTACGAACCCGGAACACTCCGGCCTTATGAAGCCTTCATGCTCTATCAAAAAGACTGATTTCCAGGAGGCCATCCCATGGCGACCGTACCTGTTTTCCCCTCTTTGGGCGATGCACTGAATGTCCTTGCACCCGGAGCCGGCGTCGAGGCGCGCCGACCGGTCGGCGGCAGCGACCTCAACCGCGTCTACCGGCTGACCCTGTCGGATGGCACGGAGTTCTTCGCGAAGACCAACTCCTCTTCCCTGCTTCCCATGTATGAAGCGGAGGCTGAGGGCCTTGCCGCCATGCGGGCGACCGGCACCATCGGGGTCGCGGACGTGCTCGGCATCGGCCTCGAGCCTGCGGCGTTCGGGCAGGACGCGGCGTTCCTGCTGCTGCGCTGGATGGATTCCGGTTCCAGACGTGCCGACTTCTGGGAAGTGTTTGCCGAGGAACTGGCAGGGATGCACGCAGCGGACACGTCGTTCGTGTTTGCAAAGCCCGGTGACGCACTCTCCAACGCTGCTGCTTCGAGCGGCGCTCGATACGGTTTTTCCATCGACAACTACATCGGCTCCACGCCGCAGATCAACTCTCCGAAAAGTTCCTGGGTCGACTTCTTCCGGGAGTGCCGGCTGCACCCGCAGGTCCGTATGGCATATGACGCCGGGTACCTGGAGCGCTCCGCTATGCGGCAGGCGGACGCTGTCATGGAGCAGCTCGAGTTCCTGCTGCCGGAACCGGACCACCCGTCCCTTCTCCACGGAGACCTGTGGGGCGGCAATTACATGACCGGCCCGGACGGGAAAGCCTGGCTCATCGACCCGGCCACGTATGTGGGGCACCGGGAGGCGGACCTCGCCATGACGGAACTGTTCGGCGGGTTTGCGCCGGCGTTTTACTCCTCGTACCGGCAAATCGCCCACATTGACCCCGAGTACGACGACCGACGGGACCTCTACAACCTCTACCACCTGCTGAACCACGTCAACCTGTTCGGGTATTCCTATGTGGGGTCCGTCGAGCGGACGCTCGAACGTTTCGGAGGGTGAGACATGAACGATTACGGTGAAAAGACAAGAGCACGGATCAAAGACGCTCTGGAAGCGCTCGTCGAGGAAGGCGGCAACAAGAAGCCGACGGTCTCAGACGTCCTGTCCCGCTCCGGCGTAGCCCGCTCCACATTCTACGTCTACTACGAAAACTTCCAGGACCTTCTCGAGGAGCTGGCGGCGGACTATTCCGCGCAGATCATCCGGCTCATCCGGGAGAACCGGGGCACCGGCACCGGGCCGGACAGCTACCGGGACGCGTACCGGGTGTTCATCGACTTCGTGGCGAAGCACCGAAACACCTATGCCATGCTGCTGAAGAGCCCGAAACTCGAGCTGGTCTTCCTGTCCGGCATCCGGGAGTACCTCTACGACCAGTACCTGGCGGACTTTCCCCAGAATGACCCGGAACTCCTCCGGTACAGCGCTGACGCCTGCACCAGCTACGTGTACAGCATCCTGCGTCTCTGGGCAAAAAACGGCTTCGACAAGACTCCCGAGGAGCTGGGCGATGTACTGACTGAGTCCATCGCCATCGCGACCGATCTGTTTGGAGAGCGGTGAACCCAGAGCATTTGAATATAAAAACACGAATAGAAAAACAGAGGAACGAACATTTCGATTCGGAATGTTCGTTCTTATTTTTTTGCCTGATTTAGAATGGTTCCGAAATCTGACAAACCAGTTCGGGAGACGGCGGTAAATCGCCACAGCATTCCCGGAGAAAGGAAATGAAAATGGCAGTACAGAAAACCAACTTTACCTTCCCCTCGGCGTCCAAAGCGGGCGTCACGCTCAACTGCTTTCGCTACCTCGATGACGCGAAGGACCCCGTCGGCGTCGTCATGATCACCCACGGGCTCTCCGAGAACATCGAGATGTTCGAAGACCAGGCCGTCTTCCTCGCGGAGCACGGGTATATCTGCGCCGGCATGGACTTCCTCGGCCACGGGACCACGAACGGACCGGGTTGCGTCGGCATTGCGCCGGATGACACGAACGAGGCCATCTGGAAAGACATGTTCACCCTCTACCACCTCCTGAAGGACGAGTACCCGGACCTGCCTCTCTTCTCCTTCTCCCACAGCATGGGCTCCATGATGGTCCGCACCTTTTTGGCGATGTACGGGCCAGAGCTCGACATCAAAGCCTGCTTCTTCACCGGCGACTCGCACCTGCCGTCCTTCCTGCACAAGTTGGTGCCGGCGGCGAACCTGCTCGGGCGGCTCATCTCCCGCTACCCGAAAGACCTCGAGAAACGCCGGGCAACGTTTGAACTGACCGACTACGGCCAGAACCCGCCGCTCCTGCGCCGCCTCCCGCTCTTCTGGCTCGCCTTCGACCGGCAGGACATTACGAACTACATCAGCAACCCCTACAGTGGCGGCGCGAACGCGGACTTCAAGCACGTCATCGGGTTCGTCCTGAAAGCGCTCTCCTGTTTCGCCTACGCGGACCGGCCCGGCTGGGCGGAGAAGATCCCGGACGACATCGTCCTCCACCACGGCTGCGGTCAATGGGACATTCCCGGCCTCCTCGGTCTCGGTCCAAAGTTGATCCACAGGGACCTGCTCGCTGCCGGCAAGAAGACGGAACTCCACCTCTACTTCCGGGCGATGCACGAGGTCCACGCCGAAATGGGCATCCGGGAGGAATTCCACCGGGACCTTTTGACGCTTTTCAACGACAACAACCCGCTTCTTTGAACCCCTGTAGCCTCGCCAGATTCCTCAACTAACAAAAGCACTTCGCGAATGATATGCTCCCTTTAGAGCCGACAAGTTAAATAATAAAACTTGTCGACTTTGAAGGGAGATTCTTTATGTCCAAATATAGTCCAGAAGAAAAGATGCAAATTGCTGAAATATATTTGTCAGGAAAATTTAGTTATGGAAGTCTTGCAAGAATTTATGGAGTTCAGCTTTCCACAATTCGGCTATGGGTGGCAAATTATGAAAGTTTAGGTGCCAAGGCCTTTGAGCCAGGGGCTTGGACAAGACGATCGTCTACAGAAAAAGAGGAGGCAGTGTTGTTTTATTTAGCGGGCAAAGGTTCATTGCTAAGTACTTGTAAAAAGTATGGAATTAAATCAACTTGGACTCTAAGAAACTGGATAAAGAAGTATAATAGTCATGAAACATTAAAACCGACTCGTGGAGGAGGAAAACGTAACATGACTAACGGACGAAAGACAACACTGGAAGAACGGATCGCCTTGGTTGAAGAGTATGTAGCAACCAAGGCCAGCTATGATGACCTGGCCGCCAAGTACAAGGTTTCATACCAACAAGCCTACAGCTGGGTGAGAAAGTACAAAGATGGCGGCGTGGAAGCATTAGAAGACCGACGAGGCAAGAAGAAGGACATCTCTGAAATGACAGAGATGGAGAAGCTGGAAGCAGAGAATAGACTTCTTCGAGCAGAGAACGAAAGAAAGCAAATGGAGATTGACTTCCTAAAAAAATTGAAGGAAATAGAGAGGAGGTGGGGCTGAACCCATGTCGCAACCTTAACCTCTACCTTGCAATTAAAGAACTTCATGAGGAGAAAGGTTACCCCATTTACCGTCTGTGCAAACTCGCAAAGATTAGCCGGGACGCCTACTACGACTGGCTTAAGCGTGAGCCTTCTCCAGAAGAGCAGTACAACGAAGGCCTTGCCGCTCTCGTTTGGGAAATTCACGAAACTTTCCCTGAGATGGGATACCGGAGAATTAATGACTTTCTGAAACGAGAATGCCATGTTTACGTGAACGACAAACGTGTGCTTCGAATTTGCCGACACCTTCAGATTAAGTCCACCATAAAGTATTCGAACCATGGCTGCACTATCTCGGCAAAGAATCCGCAACATGTTGCCGAGAATGTTCTTGCACGGAAGTTCAAGGCAGAAGCACCGAACCAAAAGTGGCTGACCGACGTGACGGAGTTCAAGTACTATGAGGGTCTCGCCGTCCACAAGATTTATCTTAGTGCCATCCTGGACCTTTATGACCGGAGAATTGTTGCTTTCAACATTGGCGACAGCAACAATAATTCTCTTGTGTTTGAAAACTTCAATGAAGCAGTTCGGCTGAATCCGAATGCACGCCCGCTGTTCCACAGCGACCGCGGTTTCCAATACACCAACAACACTTTTCACGGCATGCTCATGGCTGCCGGCATGACCCAGAGCATGTCCCGTGTGGGCAAGTGCATTGACAACGGTCCAATGGAAGGTTTCTGGGGCATTTTGAAAAGAGAACGTTACTACGGCAAACGTTTCACCAACCGAGAAGAACTGGTTGCCATGATTGAAAACTACATTTTCTACTACAATAACCAGCGTTACCAACGCAACCTCGGAGTCCTCACTCCCATGGAAAAGTACGAGCTCTTCTACCTGGCTGCCTGATTGTTCCTAGGCGCCAGAGCCAGAGGCTAAGTGAGGCACGCCCGAAGGGCGTTCGTCCTTTACAGGTTCTGCATTGGACGCTACCATATTCTTCTCGACGGAGAGTTCAATAGCCTGATTGTTCCTGAGTTCTTCGCCGTCGGCGAAGCCCACAATGCGTCCTATGTAGGTTCTGTCAAGGATGCCGAACACAAAAAAATGCCAGCAGATTGCTGGTCTGCCGGCACGAAATAATTTTCATTATTTAATTTGTCCACTTGACGGGGCGCGGTTCAGAAATGCGAAGTGCTTTTGTTTTTGGTTTCTGCTGGACCGGCTTCCTCTGCGCCTTCCTCTGCGCTTTCTCTGTGCTTTCTTCTGCGCTTTCTTCTGAGCCTTACTCTTCGGGCTCTTCCCAGAAGAGGTCGTCAAGGGTCTTGTCGAGGGCTTTGCAGATGCCGATGCAGAGGTTGATGGTGGGGTTGTAGTCCCCCTTTTCAATGGCGGCGATGGTCTGCCGCGAGACGCCAACGATATCAGCGAGTTGCTGCTGGGAATAGTCCTTCGCGGCCCGGGCGGACTTCACTTTGAGGTTTTTCATGGTCAGCCCTCCGCTTCTTCGGTTTTATCCTTCATGTGCCGCAGTGCAAACGCAATGCCAAGGGCGATGAGCATGACCTCCACCCCGACGTTCACAAGGCTGGTTCCCTGGATGACATTCAGGAACCCTTCCGTCGACCAGACCCCGATGATGGGGATGAGGTTGAACAGCAGGAAGAACACAAAGATGATCGTATACCACTTCCGGTTGTTGTTGAGGCCCCAGTAGGCACCGTTCCAGACGGTATAGACCGCCAGGACCGTGGCACCCAGGATGACTCCGACGAACCCGAGGGAGAACGGGGCGATAGGCAGGGTGATGCCGGAGGTCTCCAGGATGTAAAGAATGGTCTGGAACACGAGCATCGTGTAAAAACCGTACATGAACCCTTTTCCGCGGACTGCGGTCTGCCGTTCGTCATACTGTGTTTTGGCTTTGTGGTCCTTGTTCGCGCGTTTGAAAATGCCCCAGCACACAAGGACAATAAGGGCAATGGAAAAGATTAAAGAAATGATTGCTTGTGCTGTCATAAGAAAGCCTCCTTTGATTTCTTCGTCAGGTTTGTCACGTTATGTTTTGCAGAATTCTCTGGCAGCAGGGTCAATTACTCGTCAGCAGACCCTCTCTGCACCCTCTCTGCACCCTCTCTGCACCCTCAATATACTCCATCGGTCACTTTTTGTCAAGTATATTTGACATCTTTTCGAAAATAATTGACTTTTTGCTATTTGCATCGTTTTTCACACTCCTCTCCTCCACACTCTGCGCCTCCCCTGCCAACTGAAATCTACCGATGAGCCTGCTTGCTGCCCTGCCCTTGTAGGCGACATGCTCTGCCCCCCGGGGAAGGGGAAGCCAAAGAGCGTGGGAGAAAGCC
>ONFJ01000015.1 GCA_900317085.1 uncultured Eubacteriales bacterium
GTCTGTACCCACCACTCGGACAGCCGGTACTTTTCCCAGAAGAAGTTCGCGTCGTCCAGGATGACGAATCCGTCGACTTTGTATGGATACTTCCTCAGGAACTCTAATACTTCGCCCGGACGGTCGCCGATCTGTGAGACTCCTGTCTTGTCGTACAGCCTGACACCGTACATCGCGCACGTGTTGTCGAGCATGCGGCCTGCGGTATCCTGCAGCTTCGGGTCTTTGTTCCAGCCGACCCGCCAGGAGGAAGTCAGGATGACATTTACGGTGTTCCGGGAGACGCCTCCCCTCTCCTGCGAGTTCGAATTTCCGGAAGGCTTTAGTTGTTCGGTCAACTTGATGAGCTTTGCTACCCGCTTCACCGCTTCCGGGTCCACAGGATTTTCCGTAATGCTTTCGACGCTGTGGTAGAACGACATGGAGTTGAGGACGCCGTCGACATCTAAAAAGAGGAGATAATGCATGGGTCCTCCCTGCTCAGTACTTGCCGTAGGTGTTGATGATGTTCTGGGCGATCTCCGACTTCTTCCTGCAGTTGTCCATCGCGGCCTTTTCGATGTACCGGTGGGCCTCCTGCTCGGTGAACTTGAGGTTGTCCATGAGGAGTCCTTTGGCGCGGTTGACGAGACGGATCTCCTTCATCTTCTCTTCGAGGGATGCCGTCTTCTGCTCGAGGGCTTTGAGACGCTGCTTAGTGGCCAGGAGCAGTTTCATGGTCTGGAACGCCTGCTGTGCGGTACAGGGCCTTGGCAACGTCAGGACGCCATACTCTTCCACTTTATACGAGACCTGCTCGTAGACGTCGTTCTTGACCATCATCATGACGCCGCAGCTGTTGTTCTGGGCGAGCTCGATGGCAAGCTCCGTTCCCATCTCGTCCTTCAGCGGCGCGTTGATGACCACGATGTCGACACTCTTGTTGACGAGCTCCCTCTGCGCTTCCCCTGCAGAGTGGACCCATGTCAGAGGATTAAACTGGTTTTTGGGCAGGATTTTTTGAAAAAAGCCAAGTGCCTTGTCTGTTGTAGAGACGATCATGACACTCGCTGTCTGTTCCTGCTTCACAGGTCCACCTCCTTTACTTGGGTTTCTTTATTATTTGTTTCTTCCCCATGCATCACAAAGTTCGGGAAAGTAAAAACAAATCAGAATAACTTCAAATGATCCTCTCCCAGAATGCCTTTGACGAAGGCAGAGCCGAGGGCTTTGCTGCGGGCTTCTTCGAGGCTGAGGGGCAGCTTCCTGAGCTCGCTGTGGTCTTTGCCGGCGAGGTCGAGGTTCGTGGGCTCGCCCGGGTCCATGTTGTTCCGGACGCCGTCAAGGCCAGCGTAGATGAGCAGAGCGTACGCGATGTACGGGTTCGAGCCCGAGTCCGGCGAACGCAGTTTCAGGTGCCGTCTGTCCTTGGAGCATTCCGGGATCATGATGAGCTGGTTGCGGTTCTCGGAGGACCAGGTGATGTACACCGGCGCCTTCTTCTCGCCGAACCGGCGGTAGGACTGCTCGGTCGGGTTCAGGAAGAAGGTGATCTCCTCGATATGTTTGATGATGCCGGCCATGAAGGAACGGAGTTTGTCTTCCCCGTCCATGGCGTGGACCATGATGTTGATGTGCATGCCGTTGCCGCTGTGCTCTTCAAGGGGCTTCGGAGAGAAGTCCGCGTAGAGGCCGTTACGCATGGCGATCGTCTTGATGACGGAGCGCAGGGTGATGGCGTCCTCGGCGGCAGTCAGCGGGTCGGAATACCGGAAGTCGACCTCGTTCTGTCCGGGGCCCGCCTCGTGGTGCGAAGACTCCGGCACGATGCCCATATCGGACAGCGTGAAGCAGATCTCACGACGGACGTTCTCGCCTTTGTCTTCCGGAGCGATGTCGAGGTAACCGGCTTCATCGAAGGGTTCCTTCGTGGGTCTCCCCTCGTCGTCGGTCTTGAACAGATAGAATTCACTTTCGTTGCCGAAGGTGCAGTTCACTCCGTTGTCCGCGGCATACCGGATGGCAGCCTGGAGAATGGACCGTGAATCGCCCTCAAAGGGAGTTCCGCCCGGGTAAGTCACGTTACAGAACATGCGCACGACGCGGCCGTTAGAGGGCCTCCAGGGCAAAATAGAGAGCGTCGACGGGTCCGGGTGCAGGTACAGGTCGGACAGGACATACTCCTTGAAGCCGTCAATGTTGCTCGAAGCGAACGGGATGCCCTCGTCGAAGGCCCGCTTCAGCTCACCCGGCATGATGGCGATGTTCTTCTGTTTTCCGAAAATGTCGACGAATGCGAGGCGGATGAACTTGACGTCCTCCTCTTCGACGAACGTTAAAACATCTTCACGTGTATACATTTTCATGCCCTCCTGAAAAATGGATGGTAAATAGACTTCATATATTTGTTATAGTTTACACATTAGGCTCTTTTAATTCAAGATGCTAATGCATCAAAAATAAAAACATATCTATTTTTGAAAAATGGGTTGACAAATTTTGCATCAAGCAATAAAATACACGCAACGAACGACAACGGAGTCCCGAGGACAAGCGCCCTTGTCGTTCTTCTTTTTTTATCTAGATAGGAAAAATGCATTTTATAAAAATACGGCAAGGATGTCGAAGGTGTGCGATCGATCGCCTCCCTCCCATTCCCTGCCGTTTTTTAGTCTAAAAGGGAGATGATATTTCTCATGGATACCAATGTAATCACTTTGCTGAGTTCTGGTCTCAACAACACCTGGGTCCTCCTCGGTGCTGCGCTTGTGTTTTTTATGCAGGCAGGATTCGCGATGTGTGAAGCCGGGTTTACGAGAGCAAAGAATGCCGGCAACATCATTATGAAAAATATGATGGATCTGGCTATCGGAGCCGTTCTTTACTGGGTCGTCGGGTTTGGCATCATGTTTGGTTCACAGTCCGCGATTTTTGGAGCGCTCGACTTTTTCACACAGGGAGATTATTCCGCTTCCCTGCCGGAAGGCGTTTCCATGTTCTCGTATTTTATTTTCCAGACCGTTTTCTGCGCAACGTCTGCAACGATCGTGTCCGGTTCAATGGCAGAACGTACGAAGTTCAGCTCTTACTGTCTTTACAGCGCAATTATCAGTCTCGTGATCTATCCGATCGAGGGTCACTGGATCTGGGGCGGAGGATGGCTTTCTGCGATGGGATTCCACGATTTTGCCGGATCGACTGCGGTCCATATGACCGGTGGTGTCATTGCTTTGGTCGGTGCTTCTCTGCTGGGGGCCAGGATCGGAAAATACAGCCGTGACGGAAAACCTCGTGCCATTCCCGGCCACAACATCCCTCTGGCAGCATTGGGTGTCTTCATCCTCTGGTTTTGCTGGTTCGGGTTCAATGGTTGTTCCACAGTCAGTATGATGGGTGATAACGCGGCACTTGCCGGCAAGGTGTTTTTTAATACGAACCTTGCCGCTGCAGCTGCCACAGATACCGCTTTGATTTATACCTGGATCCGTTATAAGAAGCCCGATGTGTCGCTTACTTTGAACGGCGCGCTTGCCGGCCTGGTCGGGATCACCGCGGGCTGTGACGCGGTGGACCCCTGGGCGGCAGCGCTCATTGGTATTATCAGCAGTTTTGCGATGCTGCTCAGTGTGGAATTTGTCGATGCAAAACTGAAGGTCGATGACCCGGTCGGTGCCATCAGCGTCCACGGTGTCAGCGGTGCAGTCGGAACGGTCCTTACCGCCATATTTGCAACAAGCGAATTTCTGTCCGATGCCGGCATGTCTCGCGGACATTTTATTGGGGTCCAGCTTCTCGGTGTCCTGGTGACGGCGGCCTGGGCTGCCGGTACGGCATTTGTTCTTTTTGTTGCCCTCAAACATTCGGTCGGCCTGCGTGTGAGCCGTGAGGAAGAACTTTCCGGTCTCGACATTCCGGAACACGGTCTTGTCAGCGCCTATCCCGACTTTATGCCGTCCATCAACAGCAATGTCAGTCTTCCGGTCCAGCTCAATACGGCAGAGCTGGATGCTGCAGATCGCCTGGTCGAGGCTGAACTGGCCGGTTTCCCGAGCGAACCTGTTCCGGTCGAGACTGCGGTTCCGGTCAAGGTGGTCAAAGTACCCCGTAACACAGGTCTTGCAACTCCGGTCGCGATCCACAAACTCAGCATCGTGATCAAGCAGGATAAACTTGATGAACTCAAGAATGCTCTTATGGACATCGGGATCACCGGCATGACCGTCACGAACGTCCTCGGCTGTGGTATGAGACACGGTGTGACACGTTATCGTGGCGCCGAACAGGAGATCTATCTGCATCCGCGGATCGAAGTAGAAGTCGTCGTTTCGAAGATCCCCGTCGAAACGGTGGTCGACACTGCGAAGAAGGTGCTTTATACCGGTCATTACGGAGACGGGAAAATCTTCGTTTACGATGTTGTCAACGTCATCAAAGTACGGACCGGCGAGGAAGGCTACGCTGCTCTTCAGGACGTCGAACAGTACTGATCGCTATTTGAAATGAATGAAGACCCCGCCGGAGCGGCTGCCTGTGAGGCAGAACTCTGGCGGGGTTTTTTCTGTTTTGAATCACAATGCGGCCTGGAATGCCTGCGAAATATACTGGACCCCGATGATCTCGGCCTGGGCCAGTGTCTCTTTCGAGAGGTGACGCAGGTTGTCTTTCGGGACGATGATCTTATGGAATCCGAGGCGGATGGCCTCTTTCACCCGCTGTTCACAGAACCCGACGGAGCGGATTTCTCCGGCAAGGCCGATCTCTCCGAAGGCCAGCACGTCGTCCGGAACGACAGCCTCTTTCAGCGATGAGACCAGCGACAGAGCGACGGACAGGTCTGCGGCGGGTTCGTAGAGTTTGATGCCGCCGATGACGTTGAGGTACACATCCATATTGGAGAAGTAGTACCCTCCCCTCTTTTCGAGGACCGCCAGGATGACGTTGAGCCGGTTGAAGTCGTAGCCGTTTGCCATGCGGCGGGGGTTGCCGAAGTTGCTCGAGGTGGCAAGGCCCTGGACTTCCGCCAGAATGGGCCGCATGCCCTCCATGACGCAGGCCACACAGGAACCGCTGGAGTTCGCCGGACGGCCTTCCAGCATCATTTTCGAGGGGTTCTCGACCTGTCGCAGGCCCTGGTCCATCATTTCGAAGACACCGATCTCGTTGGTGGAGCCGAACCGGTTCTTGGCGGCTCTCAGGATGCGGTACGAGTAGTTCTTCTCGCCTTCGAAGTAGAGGACCGTGTCGACGATGTGTTCAAGGACCTTGGGCCCTGCGATGTTGCCGTCTTTGTTGACGTGGCCGACGATGATGACCGGGATGTCGAGGCTCTTCGCGGTGCGAAGGAGCAGGTTCGTGCATTCCCGGACCTGGGTGATGGAGCCGGCGGACGAGGACAGCTCGGAGAGCGTCATGGTTTGGATGGAGTCGATGATGACGATGTCCGGCTTCTTCGCGTTCACCTGTTCGGTGATGACTTCGACGTCCGTCTCACAGAGCACCAGCAGGTTGTCTGAGGTGACGCCGAGGCGGTCGGCGCGGAGTTTGATCTGGTGGGGGCTCTCCTCACCGGAGGCATAGAGGACGGTCTCCTCTTCCCCGAGGGTCTGGCAGATCTGCAAGAGGATAGTGGACTTGCCGATGCCGGGGTCGCCGGACAGCAGTACGACGGAGCCCTTGACGATGCCGCCGCCGAGGACACGGTCGAACTCGGACAGCCCGGTGTGGTACCGGTGTTCGCCGACCGTCTGGATCTCGGAGATCTTCTGAGCCACCCCGCGGGTACCTCCTCCGAGTCCGCCGGCTCTGGCCGCTGCCGTATTCCCTTTCTGCTCCACGCGGACTTCTTCCTGCATGGTGTCCCACTCTCCGCACTGGGGGCACTTGCCGTACCACTTCGGGTTCTCATACCCGCAGTTCTGGCAGACATATAAGGACTTCATTTTCGATGCCATAGGGCGCCCGACTCCTTACTTAAAGTACATGTAATACTGGCATTTGATCATGCCGTTGTAGAGTTTGCGTCGTTTGTCCGCTTTGCGGCCGAAGAGCTTCTCGAAGTCCTCAGACGGACTGATGATGGAGTAACTCCAGCCCCGTTCTCTCGGGAAGACCTGACCCATGGTGCGGTAGATGTCCTCCGCTTCCTTGATCTCCATCAGGCGTTCGCCATAGGGCGGGTTGCAGATGACGGTGCCGCGGTCGGTCTTCTTTTCGAAGTCTTTGAGGTCCCGCACTTCAAAGGTGATGCGGTCTTCGACTCCGGCTCTCTTCGCGTTTTCCTTCGCGATCTCGATGACCTCCGGGTCGATGTCCGAACCGTACGCATGGAACGAACAGTCCGTGTTCACAAGGTCCCGTGCCCGTTCTCTCTCTTCGTCCCAGATGGCTTTCGGGAACTGAGGGAACGTCTCCGCACGGAAGTGGCGATTCACGCCGGGAGCCATATTCATGGCCTTCATAGCGCCCTCGATGAGGATGGTTCCGGAACCGCACATGGGGTCGTACAGCGTGTGGAAGTCCCGGACCCGCGCGATGTCCACGAGGGACGCCGCTAACGTCTCCTTGATGGGAGCATCGTTCGCTTTCAGGCGGTAGCCGCGCTTGTGGAGGCCCGAACCGGTCGTGTCGATGACGATGGTCACTTCATCTTTGAGGATGGAGAACTGGACCTGATACGTGGCGCCGGTCTCAGAGAACCAGGGCACTTTGTACACGGTCTTGAGACGCTCGACCATGGCCTTCTTGATGATGGCCTGGCAGTCCCGGACACTGAACAGTTTTGAGTTCAGGGAGTAGCCTTTGACCGGGAAGGCGTCGTCTTTGCCGATCCAGTCTTCGAGAGGCAGTGCCTTCACGCCCTGGAACAGCTCTTCAAAGGTGACAGCATGAAAAGAACCCAGAAGGATCTGGATTCTTTCCGCGTGTCGTAAACATATGTTGGCTCTTGCGAGGATATGCTCATCGCCCGAAAAGAGGACCCTGGCGTTTTCCGCGCGGACGTCCTCTGCCCCGAGCTCCCGGAGCTCGTTCGCGATGAGGCTTTCAACACCCATTAAACATGGGACGACAAAATTCATAGATTACTCTTTCTCCGGTTCCAGCAGACCGTAGCCGCCTTCCTTACGGGCATAGACGACGTTGATGTCGCCCGTGTCGATGTTCTCGAAGAGGTAGAAGTCGTGCTCCAGCAGGTTCATCTGCAGGATGGCTTCGTCGACGGTCTGGGGTTTGATGACGATGTTCTTCTGACGTTCGATCTTGTACTCGACTTCTTCTTCCACCGCCGGAGCTTCCGGGATGAGGGCGTCGAAGTTGCCGGACTTGATCTTCTTTTCGACTTTCGTCTTGTTCTTGCGGATCTGACGGATGAGGTTGTCGACGCATTTGTCCAGCGCCGCCGTCATGTCCGGGTCAGTTGCCTGGGAGCGGAAGAACAGGCCGTTGTTCTGAACGGTGAGTTCGACCGTCGTAGTATTATTCTTATTCACGGAAGCAGTGATCTTTGCTGTCCCGTCACCTCCAAAGAACTTGTCGATCTTGCCAAGTTTCTTTTCGGCATGGTCCTTGAAGGACTCTTTCGGGGTGCATTTTCTGCCAACGATCGTAGTTTTCATAATGTTACCTCCTTTAAGGTCAACTTACACCTGTATTATAGCATAAAAACACCGGAGCATTCTACATACTCCGGTGGTTTGAAGTCATATTTTTCTGTTCAGCCGTACCGCTTGTTTCCGCCCCGACGGGAGAACCCGCCGTGCTTCGACTCGGTGGCACGCTTGAGGTCCGTGAGCTTGTCATCGGACTGCTGCTTGAACTGAGACATCATCTCTTCAAAGGTGAGCTCGTGGTTGTCGGCATACTTGGACTTCTGTCCCTGCCAGACATTGGGTGCGGAACGTTTCTTTTCGCGGCGTTCCCCTCTGTCGTGATGATCGTCAGAAGCTCTCTTGACGGCTTCCGCGTTTTCCGGGACCTGTTTCAGAGAAAGGCTGATCTTGCCGTTCTCGTCGATGTTCAGGACTTTGACCTTCACGGTCTGTCCCTTTTCCAGGAACTCCCCGATGTCTTTGACGTACGTGGTGGACACTTCCGAAATGTGGATCATACCGACCTTTTCTTCCGGAAGACTGACGAATGCGCCGAACTTGGTGAGTCCGGTCACTTTACCTTCTACGATTTCTCCTGCTCCCAGTGCCATACGTGCGTGAAATGCCTCCTTAGTGCAGCATCAATTGGCGGTGGAGACGTCATAATAGACACTTTCACCGGGCAGGACATAGCCGAGGACGTCACGGGCGATGCGCTCCATGTAAGTCTTCTCGTCCTCTTCCCGGGCAAGTTCTTTCAGTTCAGCATTCTCTGCCTGAGCCGAGGCGAGGGTCTGCTGTGCGGTCTCCACTTCTTTGGTTTTCTCACTGATTTGAAACTGAAGGGATACGAGTGAGATGACGAAGTACCCCAGAATAGCAATGGTAGCAAGGGTCAGGATGAAGCTTTTATTGCTCTTCACTGGTTTGCTGTTTTTCTTTGCCAACGAGAGGACCTTCCTTTCTTTACGCGGTTTTCTCCAATCTCATAATCATCCTTAATTATAAGATAAAAGATTATAAAAAGGCAAGAAATACTTGTGTATTATTTAACATATCATAGAAGTTGATACATTTCTCCGGCGGTTTCCTTGGTGGCGTGCTCGACGACAGTCAGGACTTTGGCGCGGATGACGCGGGAGCCCATCGTGATCTCGATCTCATCCCCCACCTTCACGTCGTAGGAGGCGCGGGCCACTTTGCCGTTGACGGTGACATGTTTGGCGTCACACAGTTCGTTGGCGACGGTGCGGCGTTTGACGAGCCGGGAGACTTTCAGATATTTGTCTAATCTCATAGGATGTTACCTCTGCATAGTAATATTGGGAGGAACGTGACCGTTCCTCCCAATTGAAAGAGCTTTGCTAAATGAAATTATTTAACTGCGTCTTTAAGAGCCTTACCTGCTTTGAATGCCGGAAGTTTGGATGCCGGAACGGTCATCGGCTCGCCGGTTCTCGGGTTGTGGCCCTGCTTAGCAGCACGGTTGCGGACTTCGAAGGTACCGAAGCCGACAAGCTGGACTTTGTCACCGGCCTTGAGAGCCTCAGTGATCTGGTCCAGAACGGAAGCGACAGCCTTTTCAGCGTCTTTCTTGGTGAAACCGGTTTCTGCTGCAACAGCATTGACAAGATCAGTCTTATTCATTGTCTAGTCCTCCATATTATCTAATTCATGATGTAGTGGACACACGCCTTATGGCGCATGGATACCTCCAATATATTAGCCGATAACGTGCAGTTTTTCAAGTACTTTTGCGACTTTTTTGCCTTTCGGTAAGCTTTCGATGTCATGTTTTGTCAGAACCTTCAAAAGGCCCAGGAAAACGAGCCATGCGAGGATGGAAACCGTCAGGGCGATGAGCGTTGCCCAGGTAAAACCGGCCATGCGGGAACCGGGGGCTCCGACGGGCAGGATGCGAACAAACAGCTGGTACACACCCCAGGCTACGCCCCCGGACAAAGCGCCGGCGGCGAAGGGTTTCAGAACGACATTCACCCAGTCCACTTTGACCTTCGTCTCCTTCAGGAGCACGATGAGGTTGTGGGTGACGATGTACAGGTAACAGACGATGGTGCCGACGGGCGCGCCCTTGATGTTGATGGAGGGCATGCCGCACAGTGTGAAGTTACAGATGATCTTCAGCGACGCACCGACGGCCAGCGCTTTCAGCGGCACATCGGCACGGCCGATGGCCTGCAGCATGTTGGTGATGGGCGTCGAGATGGACAGCAGTAATGCGAAGTAGCCGTAAATCGCCACAAAGGGTGCCGAGATGGTGATGGAAGACTCCGCGTTGGTCCCGACGTAGAGGATGCGCAGGACGGGCTCCGCGAGGACCGCCATGACGAAGCCGGTGGGCACCGCCAGAAGGGTCGCGGTCTTGAGGACCGTGGAGATGGAAGAACGCATCTTCTCGTGGTCCTTCGTCGCCCAGGCGCCGGAGAGCACCGGGATGGCGGAGAGACCGAGGGTCATGATGATGGTCGGGATGAGGTTGCGGAAGTCGAGAGCGACACCGTAGGCGCCGTAGAGGTAGGACTTGATGTCCTTGTCGACGACGTTGGACGCGGCAAGCTGGACCTGATACATCTGGTGGAAGACTTCCGGAGCCTTGTCGACGGCCGCTTTGACACGGTTGTTGACGGTCCAGGAGTCGATGAGGTTCGTGACGTTCAGAACGAGAGAGCTGGTGACGACCGGAATGGCGAACTTGATGATCTGGCTGCGCAGGCTCTTGCCGGACTCGGGCTCGGGCGAACCCTCGAGCATCTGCGGGGTGATGCCGTCGCCGATGACGTAGTGGCGGATGACCAGGTAGATGAGACCGAGGATGGTGCCGAGAGTGACGCCAAGGATGGCGGCTGCGGCGCTGAAGGGAGCGATGGCACTGGCGGCCTCTTCCCCAGTTTTGCAGACTGTTCCATAAACGGCTTTGCCCTGCTCGAACTGGCTGAGACCGTGGATCTGGACCCACTTCGCCAGGATGAGACCGAAGACCAGTTTGCCGATGGTCTCGAACACCTGGGAGTAACCGGTGGGCGCCATGTTCCGCAGGCCTTCGTAGTAGCCGCGGTACGAGGACATCATGCAGGCGAAGAGGATGCTCGGGGCGATCATCATGATGCTCCAGAACGCCTCCGGCGTGTGGATGGAACCGACTGCCGCATGGGTGTACGGCCAGGCCAGTGCCCACAGGATGATGGTGCCGGTCATACCGGTGATGAGGTACAGCTTCTGCGCCTCTTTCCGGACCGCGTGGACTTCCTTGAAGCGCCCGGTGGCCATCCGCTCGGAGACCATCTTGGACAGCGCGACGGGAAGGCCGGCCATGGAGATGGCGTACAGCGGCGTGTAGATCTCGTAGGCGTTGGTGAAGTATCCGCGGCCGACCGGGCCGAGGATGGCGGTGATGGGGATCTTGTAGATGATCCCGATGACGTGGACGATGACCGTGGTGATCATCAGCAGCATGGCGCCGCCCAACAGGGACTGGCCCTGGGTCCTGTCTTTCTTACTCATAGAATGCTCTCACTTTCGATTTATTGGCGATCAGCTGGTCAAAGCGGTCGACGTACTCGTAGGGGTACTTGTAGTTGAAGACCCGGATGATGTCTGTCGTGCCCGGGACCAGCATTTTGGTCACAGCACCCGCGCCGCAGGCGAAGATGTCCTGACACTCTTCCATCATGAAGACGTTGTAGGCGCTCTCGCAGCCCGGCTTCGCCCATCCGACGTTCTCGAGGTTCCCGACACTGCGGGTCTGCCGGTACATATAATACGGCGCGTACCCCGCGGATGCAAGCAGTTCATTGGCGGTGTCGACCATCTGCGACGTCTCCTGCCCTCTCGCGAAGAGTTCCTTCGTCGGGATGAGGCTCGAAGAGCGCTTGTAGGCCAGCGTGTGGACCGTGACCGACTCCGGGTCGAGGGCGATGACGTCTTTCAGGGACCGTTCGAAGTTCTCCGGTGAATCGCCCGGGAGCCCCGCGATGAGGTCCATGTTGATGTTCTCATACCCGACGCGGCGTGCGGCTTCAAAGACGTCGTAAACGTCCTGTACCGTGTGCCGGCGACCGACGGCTTCCAGAATGGCGTCCGTCATGGTCTGGGGGTTGATGCTGATGCGGTCCGCTCCGCCCTCATACATGGCACGGAGCTTGTCTTCGGTGATGGAATCGGCTCTCCCCGCCTCGAAGGTCACCTCGTTGCAGTGGGAGAAGTCGAAGGATGCGTGGATGGTGTCGAGCAGCTCTCTGGTCTGCTCCGCGGTAAGGGTAGACGGTGTGCCGCCGCCCACATAGACGGTGCGGAGCACTCTGCCCTTTTCCCGGGCGATCTGCCCCGTCACGCGGATCTCCTCAAGGAGTTTCTCGAAGTACGCGGGGTACAGCTTCCTGGCCCGGGGAGACGCGATGGACTCCGAGACGAAACTGCAGTACGTACAGCGGCTCGTGCAGAACGGGATGCCCACATAGAGGCTGATGGACTCCGGTGTCGTGGTGTCCATGATCTGGCGTTCGGCGTTGGAGACGATGGCGGCAAGCTCCGCTTTCTTCGGGTCGGCATAGAGGCGATGTACGAAGTACTGCTTCGCGGCCTCTTCCCCGTCGCTGTCGATGTGCTTCGTCATGACCTTGGCCGGTCGGACACCGGTCAGGATGCCCCACTGGGGCCGGATGCCGGTGACGTCCGACAGCACGCGGTACAGGACTCGCCCTGCCGCCAGCTCGGGGTCATCGACCGCTTCGACGACTTCCTCGGCATATGCGTCATGGAATCTGGCGGATAAACTAAGCGGATCATCTTTATGCTCTATGGTGATGATGTCTTCTTCTCCTTCGTAAGAATCAGGATTGACCGTGATCTTACGATCAGGGAAAAAGGCCATCGTCAGCTTCTCCATTTCATAGGAGAAATTATTGTTGATAAGTTGAATGATCATATTGGATGAATAATACAATGAGAAATCGTCGTAACAAAAGTTTGTCGCAACGCGTACGGTCAGAAACATAGTCGTCTCGCTCGCTTGGAGCGCTTCGCGACACTCCTTGTTTCTTCCAGTTCGACATCCTTGCTTCATCTGCCACAGGCAGCGCAAGTCTGCGAACCCTTCGCAGCGAGACAAAGCTTTTGTAGACGATTTCGCAACATTATCTCATAAATGGATTATTAGCTCTCTCGTAATCTAACTCGCTGAAGGCGTTGTGCCCTGGGAGGACGTGGTAGTTGCCCTCGAGGGCGGCGAGCTTCTGCAGCGAGGGCCCCATGGCGGCGGGGTCGCTCTCCGGGAAGTCGGTGCGTCCGCAGCTCAACTGGAAGAGGGTGTCGCCGCTGAACATGAGGTCGTCCAGCAAATAGACAACAGAACCTCTCGTATGGCCGGGTGTATGGACGACCTTGAACTCGGTGTCGTCGAAGGCCAGTACATCGCCGTCTTCGACGATGATGTCCGCCTTGATGGGCTCCTGGGTCAGCCCGTGCTTGAACGTGTGGGACAGCACCGGGTCGGTCAGGAACGCTTCGTCTTCCCTGTGGATGACGACCTTCGCTTCCGGGTGGTTCTTCAAAAAACCGTTGACGCCCAGAATATGATCGAAGTGCCCATGCGTCAGCAGGATGTACTGCAGGTTCTTGATGCCGATCTCTTTCATGACGTCTTCGACCTGCGGCTCATACACCGCCGGGTCCACGAGGAACCCATTGCCGGTCTCCTCATTGACGCCAAGATAAACATTGGTAGGAAGCATTCCTAGTTGGAAGTATGTGAGTTTCAGTGTCATAAGGATAGTCCTTTCAAAACTCAATCAATAAACAAAAAACAAGCAGGCTTTTCTACCTTGAAAACGAGGCAAGGGGAGCAGAAAAGCTGTCTGGATGGCGCGCAGGGGGGAGCAGCGTTCGGCGACGTTTACTTCTTCCAGGTATCGGTATCTAACACGATGGTCACCGGTCCGTCGTTGACGAGGCTGACGGCCATGTCGGCGCCGAACTCGCCGTGCTGGACGTCGGTGACGCCATTGACCTTCAGCTGCTCCATGAACCGCTCGTAGAGCGGGATGGCGACTTCCGGCCGGGCGGCGGCGATGAACGACGGGCGGTTCCCCTTCTTCGTGTTGGCGAGCAGGGTGAACTGGGAAATGACCAGGGCGCTGTACCCGCAGTCGAGCATGGAGAGGTTCATCTTCTCGTCGTCGTCTTCGAAGACCCGGAGGTTCGCGACCTTCTTCGCGAGGAGGTCCGCTTCTGCTTCCGTATCGTTCTCGTGGACGCCGAGCAGGATGAGAAATCCGCGGTCGATCGCCCCGAGGGTCTCCCCTTCTACGACGACGCTGGCGGAGGTGACCCGCTGGATGACAGCTTTCATTAAATGCCGGTCCTTTCCACGGCGTGGACGCCGCTGATGTTTCGTAAGTGCCCGATGACGTCGTTCAGGTGGTCGACGTTGGACACGATGATGCGCATGTGGATGGTGGAATAGTCTTCCTTATTGTGGAGCGAGATGGTCGAGATGTTGACGTGCATCGCCGCAAGGTCGCCGGTGATCTTCGCCATCATGCCGATCTGGTCATCGCAGTGGATGTTGAGGCCGGCCTCGAAGTTCTCCTTGATGTTCTCGGACCAGTGGACCTGGATCCATCGCTCCGGCTCCGGTGCCAGCGAGATGTCGCGGGGCACGTTGGTGCAGTCCCGTTTGTGGACGGAGATGCCGTGGCCTCGTGTGATGAAGCCGATGACCGCGTCGCCCGGGAGCGGGTTGCAGCACTTGGAGAGTTTGATGAGGACGTTGTCTACGCCGTCGATGACGACGCCGTCACCGCTGTTGGACACCTTCGGCAGTGTGCTGGTGACGAACTCGTCTTCCGGTTTCTCGAGCTTGCGCTGTTTCTCGATGCGCTGGAACTCTTCCCGGAACGTCGGCAGGACGTGTTCGACCGTGATGCTTCCGTAGCCGATAGCGGCATAGAAGTCGTCCTCGTTCTCGAAGCCCTTGCGGACCTTGAACTTCTGGATGACCGCCTGGACTTCCTCGTCGGAGAGGTGCAGGTTGTTGCGGCGCAGGAGGCCTTCGACCATCTTCTTGCCTTCCTCGATGTTCTCAGCCCGGCGTTCTTTCTTGAACCAGGCGCGGATCTTGGACTTGGCGCCGCTCGTCTTGACGATGTTCAGCCAGTCACGGGACGGGCCCTTGTTCGGGTCCGGAGAACGGAGAATCTCGACGATCTGACCGGTGCGGACCTTGTAGTCCAGCGGGACGATCTTGCCGTCGACCTTGGCGCCGTTCATGTGGTGACCGACCTGGGTGTGGATGGCGTACGCGAAGTCGATGACCGTGGAGCCCATCGGGATGTTGATGACGTCGCCCTTCGGTGTGAAGACGAAGACGTCGTCCGGCACGAAGTCGGTCTTGATGGTCTTGACGATCTCTTCGACGTCGTCGGAATCTTTCTGGTTTTCGAGCAGCTGGCGGATCCAGGCAAGGCGTTCCTCGAACTTCGAGGTGCCCTCGACGCCCATCTTGTACTTCCAGTGGGCCGCGATGCCGTACTCCGCCGTGTAGTGCATCTCCCAGGTGCGGATCTGCACTTCGAAGGGAATGCCCTCTTCCGAGATGACCGTCGTGTGGAGCGACTGGTACATGTTGGACTTGGGGTTGGAAATATAGTCTTTGAATCGCCCGGGGAGCGAATGGTACATGTCGTGGACGATGCCGAGACAGTTGTAGCAGTCCGCCACCGAGTTGACGATGATGCGGATGGCATAGACATCGTAGATCTGGTCGAAGGAGTGGCCGCGGATGAACATCTTCCGGTAAATGCCGTAGATGCTCTTCTGCCGTCCGCTGACCTCCGCTTCCGGAATGAACTTCTGGATGCGTTCGCGGACTTTTTCCACCGTGTCGGCGATGAGCGTCGGGTGGACCTCATCGTTGTGCGCGAGCAGGTCTTCGATGGTGTTGTAGCCGTAGGGGTCCAGGTAGCGGATGGACAGGTCCTCGAGCTCTTCTTTGATGGAACTGATCCCGAGCCGGTGCGCGATGGGCGCGTAGATCTCGAGAGTCTCGAGGGACTTCTCCTTCTGCTTCTGTTCCCGCATGTATTCGAGCGTCCGCATGTTGTGCAGACGGTCGGCGAGCTTGATGATGATGACGCGGATGTCCTGGGACATGGCGATGAGCATCTTGCGGACGTTCTCCGCCTGCTGCTCCTTGTAAGTCGCCAGAGGGACTTTACCGAGTTTGGTGACGCCGCTGACGAGCTGGGCGATCTCATCGCCAAAGGCCGCGGAAAGGTCTTCGAGGGTAACGTCGGTGTCCTCGACCGTGTCGTGCAGGATGGCGGCGATGATGGACTGGTGGTCCATGCCGAGGTCAAAGAGGATGCGCGCGACTGCGACCGGGTGCATGATGTAGGGCTCACCGGAATAACGGCGCTGGTCTTTATGGGCCTCCGACGCGAGGTCGTAAGCCTTCACTACCATGTCCTGTTCTTCCTTCGAGTAGGTGTCCGCCATCAGTTTGCGGAGCTCATCGAACCGGTCATTGTATTTGATTGTCTGTGTGCCGACATCCATTACGATCACCTGTTTGTCTGAAGTTTCTGAAGGACGGGCGCGTCCGAGAGGTCTACCTTCGCCGACTGGCTCGGGATGTGGATGCGTCCCTCTTCATCCGTCGTGAGGAGCCCGAGTTCCCGCATGGCCAGCATTGTGACCTGGGTCTTGCAGAGCGGTGTGAGCGCGTTCTCGACGGGGTGTACTTTTTTGTGGATATATTCGTAGGCGCTGTAAGGCACGCCTTCGTTGGCTTTCAGATAGCGGTAGAGGCCCGCGAAGTAGTTTCGGTCCGGGGTGAGGCGATGTACCTCTTCTTCGCTCAGAGGGCGTCCTGCCAGCATTTTGTCGAAGAGCTGTTCGGAGGCCGCCATGGCGTCGTCGTCGCTGCCCGCCGGGCGGATGTCCCGAACGTAGACGGACAGAGACACATTACCGCGGTATTCGTTCCGGCCGAGGGTGACGACCAGATCGACTTTATCGCCTCTCTGGTACGGGAATTCCGGGCGGTTGAAGAAGATGCCGTTCACCTGGGTGTGCGTCCCGTCCTTGTGGAAGGTAAGCTTCTTGTGGCGTCCGTCGTTGCCCATGCCCTGGACGCTGTCGAGGACGACACCGTAGAGACCGAAGACCGGACTGGTGTTCCCCGTCCCGAAGGGCTCCATCATGCGAATGGAGTCGAGGACGTCGAGGGACAGGCCCGCGGGGTTGAGCTTGCAGTCGATGCGGGTCTCAGGATAGACGGACTGCATCTGATAGGCGTACTCGTTGATGCGGACGCGGAACTCGTCGAGCCGTTCAGGCTTGATGCTCATGCCGGCTGCCAGTTCGTGGCCGCCGAAGGTGTTGAGCATGTCCCGACAGGAGTTCATGGCGTCGTAGATGGAGAAACCTTCGATGCTGCGGGCGGAACCCTTGCAAAGGTATCCCTTGTCCGTGAGGACGATGACCGGGCGCAGGTAGCGTTCCAGAAGTTTGGAAGCGACGATGCCGAGGACGCCTTCGTGCCAGCCTTTTCCGCTGACGACCAGGATGGGCAGATGCGCCAGTTCCGAGTGGTCCTGCAGGTAGGCGACGGCTTCGTTGAAGATCTTGTCCTCTTCGGTATGCCGCTGGGTGTTCATGACGTTGACTTCTTCGGCCATTTCGGACGCGGAGTACGGGTCGTCTGCAAGAAGCAGGTCCAGTGCCCGTTCCGCGGTGCCCATGCGGCCGGCCGCGTTGATGCGGGGCGCAATGCCGAAGGAGATGTTCGTGGAGTCCAGTGTCTTGTCCGCGAGACCGGCTTTTTCCAGGATGGCTTCGATGCCGGGTTTGCGGAAGGTGTTGAGGAGACGGAGACCGTAGAGGACGATCTTCCGGTTCTCTCCGACGAGGGGCACCATATCGGCAACGGTTCCGACCGCGGCAATGTCCGCGAACTCCTGCATGACTTCTTCGCTGGAGCCTTCCATCGCGCAACAGAGTTTCAGCGCGACGCCGCAGCCCGCGTAATCTTCAAAGGGGCAGTCCCAGTCGTTCCGGTGCGGGTCGACGATGGCGACGCAGTCCGGCAGTTCATCGCCCTCCAGATGGTGGTCGGTGACGACGAGCTCCATGCCCTTCTCTTTGATGTACTTCGCCTCTTCTACGGCAGAGATGCCGTTATCGACGGTGACGATGAGTTTCGTTCCGGTGGCGGCGATGCGGTCCACGACCTGATTGCTGAGGCCGTACCCGTCCCGTTCCCTCTCGGGCAGCATGTACGTGACGTCCGCGCCCTGGGCTTCGAGGTACGAGTAGAGGATGGTCGTTGAGGTGACGCCGTCGCAGTCATAGTCTCCATAGACACAGATGCGTTCTCCGTCAAAGATGGCATCGTTGATGCGTTCGACCGCTTTCTCCATGTCCGGCAGCAGGAACGGGTCGATCCACTCCTCCGAGTCGTCAAAGAACTCGTCGAGTTTGTCGAAGGTGTCGAAACCGCGCTGGGTGAGCAGCAAGGCGGTGAGCGGGTCGATGGAATACCGTTCCGCAATGGTGGACGCGAGGTCCTTGTTCAGTTTTTGCACAGTCCACTTTTTGCGAGACATTCTTAAGGTTCTCCTGACTAAGCTGTATAACACAGCTATAAACTAAATAAATCTAAAAATTCAGCTCTATATTATAAATTAATAGAGCGGATTATGCAACATTTGGCACAATCTTTCGACACAGGAATTGGCGATATGTTACAATAAACGCAGAAAGAAGGTGCATTCTATGTCGATCATCTTTGGTGCCATGGTCCCCCACCCGCCGCTCATCATCCCCGAGGTCGGACGCGGCCAGGAAGCGGGCATTGCGGACACCGTGGCAGCCTACAAAGAGGTGGGTCGGAAGGTGGCGGAACTGGCCCCCGACACCATCGTCATCTCCACGCCCCATTCAGTCATGTACTATGACTATTTCCATATCTCTCCCGGTGCTTTCGCGAAGGGCGATTTTGCGCGATTCGGCGTCTCCCCTTCGGACTGGTCCATGACCGTTGAGTACGATGAGGAGTTCGTGAAGACCCTCTGTGACTACGCGGACGAGCTGTCCTTCCCGGCCGGGGTTGCCGGGGAGCGGGATGCTTCCCTGGACCACGCGACACTCATTCCCCTGCACTTTGTACGGGAGGCTCTGCCGGAAGGCGCGACACTGCCGAAAGTTGTGCGCATCGGTCTTTCGGGTATGCCCCTCTCCTACCATTACATGCTCGGCATGCTTATTCGGAACGCAGCGGAGGAACTCGGAAGGAACGTGGTGTACATCGCCTCCGGAGACCTGTCCCACAAGCTGAAAGACGATGGCCCCTACGGATTCGACGCGGCCGGGCCCCAGTACGACGAACGCATCATGGAGGTCATGGGCTCCGCTTCCTTTGGCGATTTATTCTCCTTCGACGGAGACTTCTGCGACCGCGCTGCGGAATGCGGCCACCGGTCCTTCGTCATGATGGCCGGGGCCTTCGACCGCACCGCCGTCGAGGTCCAAAAGTACAGCCATGAGGGCCCCTTCGGGGTCGGTTACGGCATCTGTACCTATGCGCCGACCGGACCGGATGAGACCCGGAATTTCCTCGAACGGGAAGAACAGGCAAAAGCACAGAAAATGGCGGAGTTACGCGGAAAAGAAGACGCGTACATCACTCTCGCTCGACTGACTCTGGAGTCCTATTTCGAGAAGGGCATCACGCCCTCGGCGGAGACGCTCCACGAGCAGGGACTGCTCCCGGAACTGCCGCCCGCATTGCTTGAAACACGCGCCGGCTGCTTCGTCTCGCTGCACAAGGACGGCGCGCTTCGGGGTTGCATCGGGACCACCGGCCCGACCCAGGACACTCTGGCCGATGAGATCATCCGAAACGCCGTGAACGCTGCCACCGAAGACCCGCGGTTCCCGCGGGTGGAAGCCCACGAACTGCCGGACCTCGTCTACAGCGTCGACGTCCTCTCTGCACCCGAGGACATCGACGGGCCCGACGACCTGGACGTCAGGAAGTACGGTGTCATCGTCAGCACCGACGGCTTCATCCCGAAGCGCGGCCTGCTGCTCCCCGACCTCGCCGGCGTCGACACCGTCGCCGAGCAGATCGCCATCGCCCGCCGCAAAGCCAACATCCGCGACGACGAGAAAGTCAAACTCCAGCGCTTCACAGTAGAACGTCACGAGGTAAGGGTCTAACATTTGTTTTTGTGGTCATAAAATGAAAAAACTCCAGTCGATCGACTGGAGTTTTCTGTTATTTCAATGTTCGAATGTACGCGAAGGTGGCGTCTTCCCCCTGCTCGGCGAGCATTTCGAGGAGCTCTTTGAGGAGGGCGTTGGTCTTCGGCGCCATGAGCCTCGTGTAGTCCATGCGGTTGAAGTACTGCAGCGGGACGGTGTCGTCATACTTGTCGCCGTAGTAGACTTTGCTGGCGGCGACGCGGTCGCAGAACATCTCTTTGACGTACTTGAGGGGCATCTCGACGGGTACGAGTTCGAACACGCCGATGCCGTTGTCGAACCAGTATTCGAAGTGGTGCTTGTTGCGTCCTTTGTGGTGCAGCCAGGCGGCGCTGTAGCCGGTGTTACGCCGTTCTTCGACGTTCGGGCTGTGGTCGCCGGCGAAGTATTTGACGCCTGCCAGGAACTCGACGGGATGGTACTTCGAGAGATCGTGGAGCAGCCCCTGGATGGGGATGCCGGCCTTGAAGCAGTGTTCCCGGACGAGTCGGCGATGGGTGTTGATCGTCTTCAAATGATGGTAGGCGTTGGAAACGTAATTGGTCATAGTGTCAGTTCACCTTGATGCAGCTCAGGACTTCCCCGACCTTGTCGTGGATGACGAGGTTCGCGGACTTGTCTGCCGGTGTCGGGTCGCGGTTGATGAGGACGAGCCACTTGCCGCGGAAGTACTGGAGCAGTCCGGCCGCCGGGTAGACGACGAGCGACGTGCCCGCGACGATCATCGTGTCTGCCGAAGAGATGGCGTTCACGGCGCCGACGAGGGTGTCGTTATCGAGGCCTTCCTCGTAGAGGACGACATCGGGCTTGACGACGCTGCCGCAGACGTCACATTCCGGAATGCCCGAGGCCTCCAGAATGTACTTGTAGTCAAAGAATTTTCCGCAGTTCGTGCAGTAGTTGCGCAGAACGGAGCCGTGCAGTTCATAGACTTTCTCGGACCCGGCGGCCTGGTGCAGACCGTCGATATTCTGCGTGACGACGCCGATGAGCTTCCCTGCCTTCTCGAGCTCCGCCAGCTTCAGGTGCGCGGCGTTGGGCTTCGGGTCTGCGGGGATGACGCGGTTCTTATAGAAGTCGAAGAAGTCCCACGTGTTCTGTTTGAAGAACGTGTGGCTCAGCATGGTCTCCGGCGGGTATTTGAACTTCTGATGGTAGAGTCCGTCTACCGACCGGAAGTCCGGGATGCCGCTCTCGGTGGAGACACCGGCGCCGCCGAAAAAGACGATGCGCTGACTTTCGTCGATGATCTCCTGCAGTTTCTTGACTTTTACTTCCGTATCGTGGGTCATGAGACCATCCTCCTTTACGAGAAGTTCTTCAGGATGTTGTCGATGTCGTCCTGATCCGGTGCGACGACCTGCAGTACGAGGGCGTAGCCGTTGACCTGGGTGACGAGGACTTCGGAACGGGCCGCATCCTGACCGTTCATGCCGTCGAATGCGAAACCGGTGAAGTTGTTGCCGGCGATCTTCTTGGATTTGCCTTCCACTTTGACTCCATCGCCCACCTGTGCCTTCAGGGCATTCAGGACCTGGCCGCTGGAAGTGTAGTTACCGCCGGACAGCGAGAAGTACTGGAGTTTGACCGACATGGTGCCGGTGGAGTTCCGGGCGTCGAGGTCGAGGATGGACGTCGGCGTGACGGTGCTCTTGGAAGCGCCTCGGAGCGTCCAGCCGCTCGGGGCATCGAACGTGATGCCGGAGAACTCACTCTTGTAGGTGCTGCCTTTGATGGTGCCGTATTCGAATTCGGAACCGGAACCGTAGTTGCTGGTGACCTTGGGAAGCGTCGTCTCCCCTTCCATTTCGGCGGCGCCTTCTTCTCCGTAGAGCTCATAAGCATTGCCGACGTTGCCGGCGAAGGTGCGTCCGGCATAGCCGTTCTGGAAGTCGCTGCGCTGTTTGATGGAGTACGTGAACGTAGTCACCTGACCGGTGGCGGTGTCGTCTTCGGCGAATCGCCCCAGAAAGCTGACCAGCAGGATGCCCATGCCGACAAGAAACAGCAGGAACACGACAGCGATGCCGATGCCTGCGGCGATGATCGGCTTGTTGCCGGGGTCGACGTTGGATTTACGGACTTTTTTCGGCTTTTCGGTGGAAAGTTTACGAGCCATGATTCATCATTCCTCCAGAAGCTTTTCGAGGGCAGCGAGGCGGATGGCGATGCACAGAACGTCGGTGGCGACTGCCAGTTCCTCGAGGCTCGGGTACGTGGGTGCAATACGCATATTGCTGTCCTTCGGGTCTTTTCCGTACGGGAATGTGGCGCCGACCGTCGTCAGGGTGACGCCGCAGTCTTTACAAAGGTTGAATACTCTTGTGGCAGTGCCCTCCATGCAGTCGAGGCTGATGAAGTAACCGCCGTTCGGGTCGGTCCAGCTGCAGATGTCGAGAGGCTTCAGTTTCCGCTCGAAGGTCGAAAGCACGACATTGAAGTGCGGCGTGATGATGCCGGCGAGCTTGTCCATGTGTGCCTTGACGTCGTCGAGTCCGTTCGCGAAGAAACGGATGTGACGGAGCTGGTTGATCTTATCGGCGCCGATGGTCTGCTTGTCCATGCGCTTCAGGATCCACTTGAGGTTGGCTTCGTTCGCAGCGAGCACAGCGATGCCGGCGCCCGGGAACGTGACTTTGGAAGTGGAAGCGAACAGGACAGCTCGGTCCGGGTTCCCTGCTTTCTCGCACTCGTCAAGGAGGTCGAGGACGTCGTCATGACGGCCGGTGAGGTCGTGGATGACGTAAGCGTTGTCCCAGACGACACGGAAGTCCGGCGCGGTCTCCATGGTCGCGATCCGTTTGACGGTCTCATCCGAATAGGACTGACCGGTGGGGTTCGCGTACTTCGGGACACAGAACATGCCCTTGACTTTCGAGTCTTTCGCAAGCTCTTCGACCATATCCATGTCGGGGCCCGTGGGAGTCATCGGGACCGGGATGAGCTCGAGACCGAGGTACTCGGCGATGCCGAAGTGGCGGTCATACCCGGGAGACGGGCACAGGAACTTGCAGCCGCCCTGGACGACCCAGGGTTCATACCCTTCCCCGGAGCCCATGGCGTAGCACTGCATGAGGTAGTCGAACATCATGTTGAGGCTCGAGTTGCCGCCGATGACGATCTTCTCGACCGGAACGCCGAGGATCTCGGAGAACAGGCGTCTCGCCTCGATGAGGCCCATGAGGTTGCCGTAGTTCAGGACATCCTGCTTCTCCTCCGTCTCCAGATTGGAACGGGAGTTGATGATGTCGAGCATCTCGATGGAGGCCTCTTCCTGTTCGATCGAGGGCTTGCCTCTGGCCATGTTCAGGTTGAGACCCTGCTTCATATACTTGTCATAACGGGCCTGAAGCCGGTCCTTCTCGGCCTGCAGTTCTTCACGTGTCATTTCGGAATACTTTTTCATGGAGAACCTTCTTTCAGAAAAACTGCTAACATTCTACAGAAAATAAGCACGCTTTGCAACTTTACCATGAAAAATTGGCGATTTGACTTTTCATTTCCGCAAATCGCCACTAGATATTGTCATTTTGTCGAAAAAATACACCAAATTTGGAAGATGTTGCGTAATTTTCAACATTGTAGTATATTCTCCGTTGATGTATTATTTATAAAATGTTTGTTACAGGAGGTTTAGTCGAATGGCAAACGAAACCAAAACCGAGAAAAAGGCTGAGAAGGAACTGAAAAAGATCCAGGACCAGAAAGCCAAAAAGGAAAAGAAAGCCGCCAAGGCTCTCGAGGCCCGCGAAAAGCGCAAGGCCAGCATCGAGAAGTCCAATGAGCGCCAGGCAGCGAAGGAAAAGAAACGCCGCAACATGACCAAGGGTCAGAAGGCACGTCGCATCCTTATCCCCCTCTGTGCTGTCCTCGTGGCGATCGCCCTTGCTCTCTGTGGTTTCTTCGGTGTCTATGACCGCGCCATCGCAGCCGAGAAGACGGCGGATGGAGACCGCATCTCTGTTGCCGAGTACGAGTACTACAACAGAATGTATTTCAATTACTATTATCAGATGTCTCAGCAGTATGAGCAGTATTACGGTTCGTACTATGGCACCGGCGCCGGCAAGATGATGACCGGCTACGACTACACCAAGACTCCGGCAGACCAGGAGTTCGTCGCGAACGAAGAGGCCGGCCTGACCATCGACAAAAAGTACGGCGACAACCCGACCTGGGCCGACTACTTCGAGCAGGAGTCCCTGAAGGAAGCCAACTCCTCCACCATGCTTTACAAGAAGGCGCTGGAAGAAGGCTATGAGCTCACCAAGTCCGAGCAGAAAGACCTCGACGAGTTTGTTGAGAGCCTGCAGAAGAACGCGGACGAAGACTCCTATTCCCTCGACGCTTACCTGCGCACCAACTACGGTCGCGGCATGAGCCCGTCCCTGCTGAAGAAGATCTACACGAAGCAGACCATCGTCAACCGTTATAAGGAAGACAAGCAGAAGGAACTGGCCAAGGACATCACCGACGCCGAGATCGAAGAAGAGTTCAACAAGAACGCGAAAGACTACACCACGGTCGACATTCGCAACTTCACCTTCAACAACACCATCTCCGCGGATGACAAAGCATCCAAGGACGACATCAAGAAAGCCAACGCCGACCTGAAGAAGAAAGCACAGGCATTCCTCGACGCTGTCAACCTCTCCAACTTCACGCAGATGGCTTACGATGCCACCGACGACAAAGAGCAGAAGGAACTCATGAAAGATGACGCTTCCTACTCCTCGATGGCTGACACCAACTACACCGCGGTCCACGACTATGTTTCCGCCGAAGCCGCCGACTGGGCCTTCAGCTCCGACCGCAAGTCCGGCGACAAGAAACTCTTCGAAGTCAAGGACGACAACGGCATCGCCACCTACCATGTCTACTGCATGGAGAACGTCATGAAGCGTGACAACCAGTATCCGGTCAATGTCCGTCAGATCCTGTTCATGGTCACTGACGGCGCTGACTCCGATGCCACCGAGACCGAGACCGGTCACACCGACGCCGAAGCCAAGAAACTCGCCGAGGACGCCCTTGCCAAGTGGAAGAAGGGCAAAGCCACTGACGAGAGCTTCGCGGCCCTCGCCACCAAGCTCACGGAGGACACCGGCTCCAAGGAGAGCGGCGGTCTCTATGAGAACGTCACGAAGGATTCCAACTATGTCGAACCCTTCCTGAACTGGTGCTTCGCCGACGGCCGCAAGAAAGGCGACACCGGCATCATCAAGACCGACTACGGTTACCACGTCATGTACCTGTCCAGCAAGTCGAAAGACCCGGCCTGGAAGAACACCGTTCGCGATGCACTGGCTTCCGCCAAGTTCGACAAGTACATCGAAAGCACCATCAAGTCTGATGAGACCAAGGTCTCCGAGCACTGGGTCAAGGTCGTTAAGAAACGCATCCAGAAGGCTGCCGAGACCGTCATCACCAATGCCGGTCTGAACGCCGCTTCCGGCGCTCTCTCCGACGCTTCCGTCGTCACTGCGGGCGACGAATAAGACTGCACTTACAGCAGCGACAGTCAGTCGGGATCTGCGACCCGGCTGACTGATATCTATAGATATTTGTATCCAATGTATCCAAGTTGTTTTAATGGAGGAATTTGATCATGACATTCGAAAAGAAATTTGCAGAATTCAAGAAAGAGCTCGAAAAGCGCAACGCTTCTGAACTTCCCACCGATCTCGCCATGCAGGTCATCATGACCGACGAGGACTGTGGCGGTACTTTTTACATCGCCAACATCGGTGGCAACTTTGCTGTCGAACCCTATGACTATGTGGACAATACCGTCAACATCGCTGCGGCGGCTGCCACTCTGAAGGACCTGCTCGCAGGCAAACTTGATGGTCCTGACGCTATGTTCCGTGGTCTTGTCGAAGTCAACGGCAACACTGCCCACGCTCTCGCTGTCCTGGGCATGAAGAAGAAGGCTGCTGCGAAGAAGCCGGCTGCCAAGAAACCGGCTGCGAAGAAGACTGCGACCAAGAAAGCCGCTGCCCCGAAGAAGGCTGCTGAGAAGAAGGTCGAAGAGAAGAAGCCGGCTGCCAAGAAAGCTGCTGCTCCGAAGAAAGCTGCTGAGAAGAAAGTCGAAGCTCCCAAGGCTGCTGAGAAGAAAGCTGCCGAGAAGAAAGCTGCTCCGAAAGCTGCCGAGAAGAAGACTGCGACCAAGACTGCCGCTAAAAAGCCGGCTGCCAAGAAGACTGCCGCCAAGAAATAAGACAGTTTCCGAAAGGACCTCTCCCCGAGGTCCTTTCAGACTGTAGACAAAACCCCAGCGTGTTTTCCACGTTGGGATTTTGTTTTGCGGATAAAAAATAACAAAAAACGGCTAATCTACGCGGTTTT
>ONFJ01000088.1 GCA_900317085.1 uncultured Eubacteriales bacterium
TTGGCAGTTGACTGCACGGCGAAACCGGCCAGTGTAGCCATTCTGGAGGACGGCAAGGTCCTGAGTTCCGCCTACACCAACACGGGGCTCACCCACAGCCAGACGCTCGTGCCGATGGTGGACAGTGCTTTGCGCGATGCACAGCTGTCTCTCGACACCATCGACTATTACGCTATCAACGCGGGCCCCGGATCCTTTACCGGCGTACGCATCGGCGTGGCCGCGCTGAAGGGGCTCGTCTTCTCCGAGGAGAAGAACTGTGTGCCCGTCTCCACGCTGGAGTCCATGGCGTACAACGTGGCAGGGCTTCCCGGGTCGGAGGACTACGTGGTCTGTCCGGCGATGGACGCCCGTCGCAACCAGGTGTACACCGCGGCATTCCAGTGGGAAGAGGGAGAGGTACATCGCCTCATGGAGGACAAGGCCATTCCCATTCCGGAACTGCTGGAAGCTCTCGAAGCTTTTGGTCTTCCGGTCCTGTTCGTGGGCGATGGAGCGTCTCTGTGCTACACCGCTGCCGCAGAGACCACACTGGATGCCACTCTGGCGCCGGAACAGCTCCGGTACCAGAACGCGGTGGCTGTCGCCGCATGCGCTGCGGCAAAACTCGAGGCCGGGGAGAGCCCGGTCGGTTCAGACGATATTTTACCCGTCTACCTGAGAGCGCCTCAGGCGGAACGGGAGTTGAAAAAACGGAAGGAGCAGGAACAATGATCGCAATCGGTTGTGACCATGGCGGATATGAACTGAAACAGGAGGTCTTGAAGCACCTCGAAGAGAGAGGCATCGAGTACAAGGACTACGGCTGCTACAGCCCGGAGTCTGTCGACTACTCGGACATTGCCAAAGTCGTCTGCGACGCAGTCGTGGCAGGGGAGGCCGAGCGTGCATTTCTCATCTGCGGAACCGGCATCGGTATGTCCATGGCGGCTAACAAGATCAAGGGCATTCGGGCAGCCTGCTGCTCCGACACCTTCAGCGCGAAGTTCACGCGCCTGCACAATGACGCCAACGTCCTGTGCTTCGGCGGCCGTGTCGTCGGCCCCGGCCTGGCACTGCAGCTCGTCGACGCGTTCCTTGACAACGAGTTCGAGGGCGGACGCCACCAGCGCCGGATCGACAAAGTCATGGCCCTTGAGAACGAATAAGCTTTGAGAGTATAATAGAGAAGAACTTAACAAGTATTTATGGAGGCCTGATTATGGGTACTGTTACGATCACCAACCATCCGCTCATCCAGCATAAACTCTCCATCCTGAGAGACAAGAACACGGGTACCAACGAGTTCCGCCAGCTCATCGCCGAGCTCGCCATGCTCGAGTGCTACGAAGCCACGAGAGACCTGCCGCTGCAGCCGAAGCTCATCGAGACGCCCATCGGCCCCTGCCATGCGAACGAACTCGCCGGTCGTAAGATGGCAATCGTTCCCATTCTCCGTGCCGGTCTCGGCATGGTCGACGGCATCCTGAAGCTCGTCCCGTCCGCGAAGGTCGGCCACATCGGCATGTTCCGCGACCCGGAGACCCACGAGCCCGTCCCGTACTACTGCAAACTCCCGCAGGACATCGAAGAGCGTGACGTCTTCGTCCTCGACCCGATGCTCGCCACCGGTGGTTCCGCCGTCGACGCCATCAACCAGGTCAAGCAATACAACCCGAAGAGCATCCGCTTCCTCGGCATCGTCGCCGCACCGGAAGGCCTGCAGGCCCTGCAGACCGCACACCCGGACGTCGACATCATCTGTGCCGCTCTCGACGAAAAGCTCAACGAGAACGCCTACATCGTTCCCGGCCTCGGCGACGCCGGCGACCGGATCTTCGGTACTCTGTAAACTTCATACGAAAGTAGGGGACCCCTCGCGGGGTCCCTGTTTTTTTGTCTAGCGGCCCTTACACTGCCCAAAAGTTAAACTTTAAACTCGAAATGCTGAAAAGTTTAATTTTGACTTGTAAAGTTTAAAGTTTAAGAGTATAGTGTATGTAATATCTTTTTACAGGGGGTTCCCTTATGGCGAATGTATCAGAACGCATTCAGCAGCTGATCAGTGAACAGTGCGGCGGAAGCCAGCAGGTGTTCGCTGAGAAGACCGGTCTCACAAAGGGCTCGGTCTCACAGTATGTGAATGGAAGAAACGAACCGTCCAAGAAGACGGCGGGCAAGATCGCAGAGGTCTTTGGTGTGAGTGCCGAATGGGTGCTCGGTGCCGAAGAGGAAGCCGACGCTGCGCCTGCAGTCCGTACATCGCCGAACGAAGGGGAGAAGAGACCTATGAGAACATTTGACAAGTCGCAAAAGCTCGACGGCGTCTGTTATGACGTGCGCGGACCGGTCCTCGACGAGGCCAACCGCATGCGGGACAACGGTGTCGACATCATCAAGCTCAACATCGGCAACCCGAAGCCGTTCAAGTTCGACGCTCCGGACGAGATCGTCGTCGATATGATCTACAACCTGAGAGACACCGAAGGCTACTCGGACTCCAAGGGTCTGTTTTCCGCGCGGAAAGCCATCATGCAGTACTGCCAGCTCAAGAAGATCCCGAACGTCAGCATGGAGGACATCTATACCGGCAACGGCGCGTCCGAGCTGATCACGATGGCCATGCAGGGCTTCGTCAACAACGGCGATGAGATCCTGCTCCCGATGCCGGACTACCCGCTGTGGACCGCGTCCATCAAACTGGCGGGCGGCAACCCGGTCCACTACCGCTGCGATGAACAGCAGAACTGGTACCCGGACATCAACGACATTCGCAAGAAAATCACGCCGAACACCACCGGCATCGTCATCATCAACCCGAACAATCCCACCGGTTCGCTGTACCCGGAAGAGGTCCTGAAGCAGATCGTTGAAGTAGCAAGAGAGTTCGACCTCATGGTCTTCTCCGATGAGATCTACGACCGTCTCGTCATGGACGGGAAGAAGCACGTGTCCATCGCCTCCCTGATGCCGGACCGCATGTGTGTCACCTTCAACGGTCTGTCCAAGTCTCACCGCATCGCCGGCTACCGCGTCGGCTGGATGGTCCTTTCGGGCAACAAGAAGAATGCCCAGGGCTTCATCACCGGCCTGAACCTGCTGTCGTCCATGCGTCTGTGCTCCAACGTGCCCGGACAGTCCGTCATCCAGACCGCTCTCGGCGGCTACCAGAGTGCTGACGAACTGCTGCTGCCCGGCGGACGCCTCTACGAACAGCGCGAGTTCATTTACAAGGCGATCAACGACATCCCCGGTCTCAGCGCCGTCAAACCGGATGCCGCGTTCTACATCTTCCCGAAAATCGACCTGAACAAGATCCACATCAAGGACGACGAACAGATGGTCCTCGACTTCCTGAAACAGAAGAGAGTCCTCATGCTCCAGGGCACCGCGATGAACTGGGACAAACCGGACCACTTCCGCATCGTGTACCTGCCGGATCGCCGGACGCTTGGCAAGGCAACTGAACGTCTCGCAGAGTTCCTGTCCACTTACTCACAGTATTAAGTAAATTGGTATTGCGTATTTTTACAAAAGTCTATATTATTAAGTACATCTTGTGTGAACAACTTGAGAAATAATGTTTAGGAGAGATTTTATGGCTTCCAAAGAATCCAAGCCGAAGACCACGAACAACAGTGGCTTTACCGGCAAGATGGGTTACGTCATGGCTGCGGCGGCCTCTGCGGTCGGCCTCGGTAACATCTGGCGGTTCCCGTACCTCTGCGCCAAATACGGCGGCGGTATCTTCCTGGTCATCTACCTGGTCCTGGTCTTCACCTTCGGCTATGCACTGCTCATGTCCGAAACGGCCATCGGTCGTATGACAAGGAAGAGCCCCATTGGTGCGTTCAAGTCCTTCAGCAACACGAAAGCATCTGCCTTCGGCGGCTGGATCAACGCGCTGGTCCCGTTCATCATCTGCCCGTACTATGCCGTCATCGGCGGCTGGGTCGTCAAGTACCTCGTCGGTTATTGCACCGGTGAGACTCAGGCGATGGCTGCGGATGGTTACTTCGGAGGGTATATTTCCTCGAACCTGCAGCCGGAACTGTTCTTCATCATCTTCGTCCTGCTGACCATGGTCGTCATACTCGGCGGCGTCGTCAACGGTGTTGAGAAAGTTTCCCGCATCATGATGCCCATCCTCATCGTGCTGGCCGTCATCGTGTCCATCTATTCCTGCACACGTCCCGGCGCTGTGGAAGGCATCAAGTACATGTTCATCCCGAACATCCACAACTTCTCCATGATGACCATCGTGTCTGCCATGGGTCAGATGTTCTACTCTCTGTCGCTCGCCATGGGTATCATGATCACCTACGGCTCTTATGTCGATAAGAACCAGGACCTGGAGGACTCCACGACGAAAATCGAGTTCTTCGATACGCTCATCGCCATCCTCGCCGGCCTCATGATCATCCCGGCCGTCTTCGCCTTCTCCGGCGGCGACCCCGACACTCTGAACGCCGGTCCGTCCCTCATGTTCATCACCATCCCGAAAGTCCTTGTTTCCATGGGCTTCGGCACTCCCGCGGGCATCCTGTTCTTCCTGCTCGTCTTCCTGGCGGCTCTGACCAGTAACATCTCCCTGACGGAGACCTGCGTCGGCACGCTGTCCGATGAGCTCGGCTGGTCCCGCAGAAAGTCGACCCTTGTCTTCGGTGTCTATGCGGTCCTCCTCGGCTCCCTGGCTTCCCTTGGCTACGGTGTCCTTGGCGACCTCAAGATCATCGGCATGCAGGTCCTCGACTTCCTCGACTTCATCTCGAACTCCGTTATGATGCCCATTGCTGCTCTGGCCATCTGCATCCTCGTCGTTCGCAACATCGGTCTCAAGACCATGGCGGACGAGTTCGAGCGCAACTCCGCCTTCAAGCGCAAACCCGTTTACAACTTCTCCATGAAGTACCTTGCACCCTTCGCGCTGGTCATCATCCTGATCAGCTCGGTCCTGAGTGCGTTTGGAATCATTTCCATCTAAGGCAATTTACGCTTTGTGATTTGACACGAACGAATATAGAGAGTGAACAGAAATGTCCACTCTCTTTTTCTTTGGCGAGAACTTATCTTTCTATCTCTCCTGGCTCAGGACGAACGCTGGCTACTTTAACTTAAAGCGTCGACCTGAACTCTTCCTGTCTCAGGATGAAGGCTATCTACTTCAACTGAATGCATTAACCCTAACCCCTCCTGGCTCAGGACGAACGCTGGCCCGTGCCTGACGCCCCGGCGCGTGGGGAGCCGGGGCAGGTGGTGGCGGGGGTCGACGTGTTTTCGCTTCGCGATTGTCGACCTTGCAGTGGCGGGGGTCGATACGTCTTGCTACGCAAGCCGTACCGAGTTGCTGCCGCAACTCCCGTCGCTAAAAACAGTCCACAGGACTGTTTTCTAAACGCTCCGGCCTTCGGTTCGACCCCCGAATCAAACAACAACCAAAAAGAAGAGCAAAGCTCTTGTGAGCCTTGCTCTTCTTTTTGGTGCCGGTGGCGGGGGTCGAACCCGCACGGTGTCACCACCAATGGATTTTGAGTCCACCTCGTCTGCCAATTCCAACACACCGGCGTTTGCAAAGGTCATTATATAATAGGATATAGGACTTATTCAAGGAAAAGTTCGATATTTGGCTTTGTACAAAGTTTTATTTTGTTTTCGTTATGAGCATTTTCCACAAAGGCATATTTTGTGGTCAAAATGGGGTGGGGGACCAGACCGACACATCATCTAATTGTAATAGGAATTTTACATGCTTTTTGGGCAATTCGGAGAAGCCATGTTTTTGAAAATTTTACCATTGACTTTTAAAGATGTCTTCTGTTAATATATACAAGCACTCCGCGAGGGGTGCTCAAACTTATCTGCCTTCGGGCAGTAAGGTGGACCTTGAAAATTAAACATCAATGAACGAAAAGAACCCTTGAAATTTCTTTTGAAGTTTCGAAGAACTTTTTCCAGAATCTGGAAACACATGACAGATAATGTCAGCAATTAAGATTGAGCTACGAGCTTATCTGAAAAACGATTAAATCAGCTTCGGCGGTTTAATACAATTTTTTAGAGAGTTTGATCCTGGCTCAGGACGAACGCTGGCGGCGTGCCTAACACATGCAAGTCGAACGAAGCATTTGGAGCTGATCTC
>ONFJ01000021.1 GCA_900317085.1 uncultured Eubacteriales bacterium
TTTCTGTTGAGGAGGCCATTGCCACAGCAGAAGCAGAATGGAACGCCGGACTTCTACAAAAGAAAGATTATCATTTGCTACAGAGGGTCCAGAAGCAATACCTCTGAGAAGAACTATGCAGGAACAACCGCCACAAAGTGGTTGACCTCATTTAATGGTTAAGCAAAAAGCCACTCCATCAAACTGGGCAAAGTTTTGGAGTGGCTTTTGCCATTTTTTGGCTCAGTTTACATATGTGAAAACAAAAGAAAGGTCCCCTGGAGCATCAACGCTTCAGGGGACCTTTCTTATTTAACTTGTTCTATTTCACCCCAGCAGTATTTTCGTCGTCACCGTGTCCTCATGCTGGTAGTCTGCGCGGGGGACCATGGTCCGCGCGCCGGAAGGGCAGGTGGTCACGCAGAGACCGCAGCCCATGCAGGCGGAGAGGTCCACGGTGGACTTGCCGTCTGGACCAATGGCGTTCGCGCCGAACATGCAGCGGTCGATGCACTTGCCGCAGGTGGCACAGCCTTCGCACCTGGAGGGGTCCATCGCCACGATTTCCGGGCCGGCCAGCACCTGGTCCCGGCGTCCGAGCAGGTACGCTTTCATCGGCACACAGATGGTGTCGTCACAGTTGCAGACGACGAAGGTCCACCGGCCGTTGCCGTGGCAGTACATGATGGTGTGGACGAGACGGTCTTCGTCGAACTTGCGGATCATCTTCTTCGCTTCTTCCGCGGTCTCGATGATGTGGTACGGTTCGCCGATCGCCGTATGCTTCACGGTCGTGTACAGGTTCGCCGTGTAGAGGAGCGCCATGTCCTTCCACACGGGCTCGGCATACGTGTCGGTCGCGGTCTGACAGACGCACTTGGTGACTGCCATACGCGGGCAGTCGTTGTCCGCCTCCGCACTGTAGATGAAGTCGATGAACCGGCACACCGCGTCCGTCGAACAGACCACTTCGCGCGGCAGCGCTTTCGGCGTGGCCAGCTTGTTGTACAGCTTCGTGCGCACCGGGTCGTTGTACATGAAGTCCGTCACTTTCAGGATGGCGGGCTCCACTGCGCCGTAGATCCACTGCTGGATGTAATGGTTCCGATCTACCGGCTGCAGCGACGCGCTCGCCGGGTCCATGACGAGCCCCTTGCGGTACTTTTTGTTCATCGGTATTTTCATAGTATGCCTCCTCTCAAAAACAGAATCTCTTTCCCACTTCCACTATAGCACGGAAGCAGGGCGTTTGTAAGCCACGCGATGGGTTACACAGTTCTCCACGTCAAGGCATTGCGAGAGGTTCGTGCACATGGTACAATATCTTGTGGAAATTTCGAGTTAGGAGAAACTTTTCATGAGAGTTCTGATCATCGCCTTCTGGGTGCTCGAACTGGTGGCGCTGGCGGTCTATGTCCGCTTCAGCTGGCCGGAACGGACCCGGAAAGGCTTTTACCTGAAGCTGCTGTGCTCGACGGTGTTCCTCGCCTACGGCATCACGCTTGCGGTGCTCATCCGGTACGGCATCAACGTGTCCTTCGCCGGGTCGAACACGGGTGAGCTGAGTGCCGGCGCCAACACCTTCCTCGAGTTTACGGGAGGCGGTCTCACGGACCGCGCCGTGCAGCTCATCATCGCGGCCCTGGCCTATGGCTGGCTCGGCGACCTGTTCCTCGGGTACGCTCACCGCGCCGGCACCCCTGCGGACCCGGACCTGAAGGATGACGCGACCCTGCTGGAACAGCTCGCGGACAAGAAGACTGCCGCCAACACGCTGGGCATCCTCGCCTTCATCCTCGGCAACGGCCTCTACTGTGTGGCCTTCGGTCGGGCGATCTACGGCTACGAGTTCGCCATCCACGGCTGGTCTGTCATCTTCTTCGCACTGCCCATCCTGGTGTTCGCGCTGCTCGCGGTCAAACTGGACTTCGGGAAGCACATCGTGCCCGTCGGCATCTACTTCGTGGCGCTGGCCGCCATGCTTGGCCTTGCCATGACGCTGGGCATCCAGCTCTGGCCCCTGCACCGGCTCTTCGGCCTGTGCCTCATGGTCGGTTCCGGCCTCTTCACGGTCGCTAATATCGGCCTGGCCCTCGAGAGCTACGGCGGCGACCGGTTCCATAAACTGGGCCTGCGCGTGGGACGGCAGATCGCCTACTTCTTCGGGCAGATGTCCCTCGCCACCACCATCCTGTATTTCTATACGGTTTGAACAAAACGAAAAAAGGGAGCCATGTCACTAATTTAGCTTAGTGACATGGCCCCTTTTTGTTGATTCCTGTTACATGCAGGTGTAGCCGCCGTCGACGGGCAGGTTCACGCCGGTGACGTAGGAGGAGGCGGGGGAGGCCAGGAAGATGGCTGCTGTGTCGAGCTCACCTTCGTTGCCGTAACGCTCTTCGGGGATCATGGTCCGGGCGTTGGCCTGGAAGAAGTCGGAGTCGAGGGTCTCTTTGGTCAGCGGGGTGTAGAAATAACCCGGGCAGATGGCATTGACGGTGATGCCGTACTTGCCCCACTCTGCCGCGAGGGCACGGGTCAGGTTGACGACGCCGCCCTTGGCTGCGTGGTACGGTGCGGAACCGGCGACCTTGTTGCCGACGAGGCCGTACATGGACGCGATGTTGATGATGCGGCCGTACTTCGCGGGGATCATCGCGGTCTTCGCGACAGCGCGGGCCACTTTGAAGGTGCCGAAGAGGTCGATCTCCATCTCGTTCGCGAACTGATCATCGGTGATGTCCTCCGCGGGAGCGACCGCGCCGGTACCGGCATTGTTGATGAGGATGTCGATGCGGCCGAAGTGGTCATAAGCTTCCTTCACGACACGGTCCACGGCTTCGGTGTCTGTGATGTCGAGGCGAAGGGGCAGGCACTCAACGCCGTACTCCTCGGAGATCTCCTTGGCGATCTCTTCGAGCTTGTCGAGTCTGCGGGCGACAGGGACGATGTTGCAACCCTGGTTCGCGAGGGCTTTGGCCATCTGGACGCCCAGTCCGCCGGAACAACCGGTGACGATGGCGACCTGTCCTTTGAGGTCGAAATACTGTTTCATGATATCCACTCCTTGGGTGTTAATTGCAAAACAGAAAGTGCTAATCTGTGTTGCGTTCAATTTATTTGAGTCCGCATACAGTTTAGCACTTTTTAACAATCTTTTCCATTGGATGGATATCCAAAAGGATTTTTTTTCTTTGTAAGATGTTCACAAAAACAAAACTTTAACGAACGGTCACCAGAGTTTAAGAGGCAGCGACGACTGGTTGGATCTGGCTAAGCTCGTCAGCTAATCGCTGTTTTTCGTTACGGATGTCTATGTCGTTTTGAAGATTGAGGAAGTACATGTCGGAAACACCAAAGTATTTTCCCAGTCGAAGGGAGGTGTCGACCGTAATGGCACGACGATCATGGAGGATATCCTGGATGCGGGAGACTGGCACATTGATGTCTTTCGCAAGACGGTAGGCGGAGATGCCAAACGGTTCCATGAATTCTTCCAGTAAAATCTCGCTGACTTTCGGAGTCTCAATTCTTTTCTTGGACATGTGGTTCACCTCTCAAGTGCGGATGGTAGTTCCGACTATATTCTACCTTCTTTCCATGTACACGTCAAACAGATATACAGGTGAGGAGTTGGTATCACTTGGGTGGTGGGCTGACGCGTGGCGGATGTTTCCTTTTTCTTGTGATGAGAAAGGCCTCTGCGTGATGGGTACGCAGAGGCCTTTTGATGTGTATGTTGGTTTTAGTTGTTACCACAGCTTTTCGAACTGGTCCATCGAGATGATCTCGAGGAGTTCGTCGTTGTCTGTGAGCAGGTCGTAGATGGCGTCTTCCGTGAGGACGCCGCGCTTCAGGTAGGAGGGGAGGAGTCCGGCTTCGTCGTCTTCGAAGTCCTTCTTCCAGCAACCGCCTTCGTAGTAGTGCTCGAGGGCGATGATCTTCTTCTGCGCCTCCATGAAGTCCTCGAGCGCGCTCGAGACGTTCTTCACGGCCTCCTTCGCGTCGTCCAGGTACTTCTCCATCTGCTCGATGCGGGCGATCTGCTGGTCGCTCTCGCCGGGTCTGGTCTTGCCGCCGTTGATGACTTCCATGGGGTGTCCTCCTTGAAAAAGCGTTGAAACATTGGAATGGATCTCTCTGCTACCAATTATAGTATATTCTGTTTGCCCGGGCAACAAGCGATAGGTCAAGGTGGCAAATCGCCCAAAAATTCGGCGCGGTTTTCGTCGTTTGTTATGTCTTTGCAACCTTGACCTTGGAGGACGACTGTCCTATAATAATGAATGTTTTATGAACAGAAGGGGCACATCGCCTCAGCACACGCAAACAAAGTATGAAAATCAGAAGGGACAATTGAACATGAAAAAGACCACGAAGAAACTTCTTGCGGTCCTTGTCGCCATGGTCATGATGGTCAGCTGCGTCAGCGTAGCGGCCTTCGCGAGATGGGGACGCGGCCCGCAGCAGAACCTTACCGCAGACACCATGGTCGTCCTCGGCGACTCCATTCCGTCCGGTTACGGCATGCACGGCGACCCCGGCAACGCCTACACCCTCGGCAACCAGTTCACGTTCGGCCACGGCTCCTTCGTCGAAGGCACCTACCCGCAGCTGGTCGCGGACACCCTCGGTGTCACCAACCGCTACAACTACTCCCGCGACGCGTTCCGCTCCGTCGAGCTGCGCCGCCTGATCGACCCCGAGTACGAAGCCTGGATCGAGCAGACCGAGAACGCGCAGGAGCACTTCATCTCTGACGCCATCATGCTCATCGCGAACGTCGGCCTCGACGAGCGCGCAGCTATGGCCGCCGAGATGCAGCAGACCATCCGCAACGCGGACATCATCGTCCTGAACTTCGGGAACAACGACGGTGGCACTTACGGCTTCCTCGCTCCGTTCCTGAAGACCATGTACTACAGCTTCGGCCTCGGCCTCGAGACCGCGATCGGCGCCCTTCAGGGTCAGCTGCAGATGATCACCACCATGGACCAGTTCGTCAAGGTCATGGGCGGCTATGCGGACTTCATGACGGAAATGGAAGTCGGCAAGCAGCGCTTCTTCGAGAACTATGACGCCATCCTTGCGAAGATCAACGAGATGAACCCGACCGCCGAGATCTATTACATGGGCATGTACGACTGCTTCAAGGACCTGAACCCGCAGGACAACGACCTGCGTAAGTGGGCCTCCGAACAGGCCTGGGCGATGGACTCCGCCATCAACACCTATGTCTCCCAGCAGAGCCCCTGGGCCGGCCGCGTCCACTTCGTCGACTGCCACGAGACCACCATGTGGCAGACCGCAGACTTCCTGACCCCGATGTACTTCGTGAACTTCCTCATCTCCGTCCACCCGGATGAGGCAGGCCACAACTACATGGCACGTCAGCTGCTGCAGGCGATCTACAACACCGTTCAGGCGTAAGGTCCTGCTCGGGGAGAGCTTCGCAAGCTTTCCGAAAAACAAACCAAAAAAGAAAGCCCGCTCGTATGAGCGGGCTGTTTTGATGTCTTGTGCTGTGCCGGCAGCTCGGCAGAGCGCCTCAGGCGGAGATGGCTTTCTTTTCTCTGTACGTGCAGAGGTCCAGGATGAGGGCGTCGCGTTTGATGACGACCGGCTCGGTGGGGCTGGACGCGATGGCCTTGCAACCGTAGTTGTTTTCGGACACGGTCAGGGCGCGCTTCACCTCGTCCTGCCAGTCGGACAGGGCGGTCAGTGAGCTGAAGAAATCTCTCAGTTTGTTCATAACGGCACCTCCGGGTGCGCAGGGCACGTTCACAGTTGTCATTTCATTTCCTACTTATACAATACAGGGGCGCGTATGAACTTAACAGTTCAATTCGTACAGATATTGTGGTTAACGGTCACTCACCCTCGAAATTGTCTTAAATTAAGCTGAAAGAATTGACCGGACATTCGGTTATACGTCAGAAAACCGGGATCCTGACAGGACCCCGGTTTTCAAGGTTTAACAAATGTTAAAGTTATGCGGTTTTTACTGGTTCACGTTGGCCTCGAGGAAGTCCGCGATGTACCCCGTAAATTTACATAGAATAGCATTTGTAACATGTTATACTGTAGAACAATAGTGTTGTTCACCATTTGCAAGGAACGCGCCTGTTTTGGCAATTAAGCAAAGATACCAATTCGGTTATACTGAATAGTGCAAGCCGGGAGGTTTTGTCAATGCTGATGGGCCATAACTCTTTCGCTGATCTACAAGCCAATTGCACCCGGTAAGCAACCTCGAGGACCATGGTGCGCGGCCCCAAGCGTGTGCCAGAGGATTGCCGCAGAGGTCCTATACTTTTGCGGCAGTTCTTTTATACAGGAGGTGAATCGCCCGATGAGTAACCCTCAATTGATTGATATGGCGGATGTGCCCAGAATCAGGAAATTCCCGTCCGATGTTTTCTTCTCCGAGTACCGCAGCATGACGGCACCGGAACTGGAAGTCTACCACTACCTTGACCTCAGTTACGAAAAGGTCCTGCCTCGCGTCCACGACCACTATGAATTCTATTTCTTCCTCAATGGCGATGTGCGCTATACGGTCGGGGACAAGAGCTACGAGCTGGAGGCTGGAGACTTTCTGGTTATACAGCCTGGACAGATCCACTATCCGATCATTGAAAGCAAGTCTCAGGACTACGTTTATGAACGGGTGATTTTCTGGCTGAGTTGCGACTATTACAGGCACCTCATGGAGGTGGACCCCTCCCTCCACGCTATTTTCAACCTGGTAGAAAGAACCGGAACATGCCACTTCCGGCCACGGGTAGAGGCCTTTGAGAAAATCAATTCTCTGCTTCGTTCCGCCTGGTATGAATCCCGGTCAAATCAGCTCGGACATGCCATTGTTGTGAAGTCACTGTTTGCCCAACTGTTCGTGCTGCTGAACCGGATCGCTGAAGCGGAAGACCTTTTTCCAATGCAGTCTGACGCAACAGAGGACCTGTATGTCCAGCTTGTGCAGTATGTCCACACGCATGTAAAAGAACGCATCACCCTGAAGGATTTGTCCCGAGCTCTGTTTGTTTCGGAAAGCTACCTGTCGCGTGTTTTCCGGCAACATCTCGGGATGTCCGTCCACCGGTACATTTTGCGCCTCAAACTGGACCGGATCATTCACGAGGCAATCACTCACGGATGCCAGCTCGCACCGCTGGTTTACGAGTACGGGTTCCAGAGCTACTCTTCATTCTATCGTGCCTTCCAGAGAGAATATGGTGTGTCTCCAACGGAGTATCTGGGACAAAAATGAAAAACCGAACGTTCCTCGGAACGTTCGGTTTTTTTGTTAAGGATTCAACGTGAATCGTCCACGCGGTCTCAGACGTTTTCGAGGTTGTCGAGACGCTTGAAGATCTCGTAGAAGAAGACGCCGAAGTCTTCCTTCGTCTCCTTGGAACCCATGTAGGACATGTGGTCCTTATCCTCGACGGGCATGTCGTACCAGATGCCGGGTTTCAGGTCGGTGTCGTCGACATACTTGGTCCAGGGCTTGGTGCGCGGTGCGCGGCCGGACATGACGTTGACGAGACCGTCGTTCTCCTGCCACTCTTTGGTGACTTCCGCATGGTTCGCGTCCGCGGGGTTGCCCTGATAGCGGCCGACGATGTAGGAGAAGGCCTTCATGAGGATGACCATGTCCTTCTTCGGCAGGTGGACGCCGTTCTTCTCATAGGACTTCGTCGCATAGTACGCGAAGTAGTAGGTGTTCGGATGGCAGGTCCAGCTCTCGCTGGTCTTGCGGAACTTGTGGATGGTGAGGTCGTCGAGGACGCAGTCGCCATCAGAATAGTAGTAGTCGCGAAGACGCTGCTTCCAGTTCGGGTCTCTCGGCTCACCGGTCTGCGTGTTCATGGTGATGCCCCACTCGTCGAGTTCGGGGTCATAGAACTTCGCGGAGGGTTTGAAGGCACCGAGCCAGGAGAGTGCGGAAAGGACCGCCAGCGCGATCTTGTCTTTCGGCTTCTCGATGGCATACAGGAAGGAGATACCGTCGTTGGCGCCTGCCAGTGTGGTGCAGGAGGCGATCCAGTCTTCGTGTCCGCCTTCGAACAGTCCGGAGAGTTCGTTCGCCGGTGTCACGGCGCGTTCTTCTTCACTGCCGGCCGCCATCATGTGCACGAAGCAGCGGACGGTGGGACCGCCGTAGCTGTGGCCCATGACGTGGATCTTTTTGAGCTTGCCGTCGGCGTCGAGTTTGCCCCAGTCCGGGACACAGCCCTTGTAGGTGCGGCCATAGCGCTTGTGGCCGTACTTCTCAGAGTGTGCCTTGCCGTAGTCAACGGTACCGCCGACGATCTGCGCGTACATTTCGCAGCAACGGTCCCACATACTGGAGAAACCGGAGATGGACGGAACGTAGAACTCTTTGTCATACTTCGCCGCGTACTTCTTGATGTTGATATTGTTGTACCAGCCGAAGTACGGAATGAATTTGTTCATGAGCTCATCTTCGCCAAAGCCCGCAAAGCCGTGGAACACGACGATGGGGTAGTTGTGCTTGCGTTCATACGCATTGTTCATTTGCATAGTGGTTTTCGCTCCCTTTCATTCATTCTATCGTTTTGGGACGACTGTTTCGTATGTGGCCGAAACAGCCCTCCGCGCCAATTTTTGTCCGCACGCCTAATTGTACGAACAACTTTCACTTATCATTATACAAAAGATAAGGCTTCCTTGCCTTAAGAAAGCCTTAAACTTTTTTACTAAGAACTGGTTTCTTTTTCGATGCCAGACTCCGCACATCGGAGTCTGGCTTTTCTGTTTCTGCAGAAGGGAAGTGGGTGGTCGGACGTCCCTGTGTGGGAGGGTACCGAAGGTTGGGCGTGGTTGCCGCCGGCAGAGAAGGAAGAGCGCTGCCTTGCCTTCTGACCGACGAAAGCCCACTGACCGGAAGTAAGCGCAACATGAAAGAAGAGGCGAAAGCGCAGAATGCGCCTTTCCGCCTGATGGCTACCCAACCGGCGGATGGGGGATGCTGTCAAGGGCGGCGAAGCCGCTCGGTACTACCCTTGACCGCAGACAACAGCCGCCGCACAGATACGCGGACAGCTGTTGCACTTATCTGTCTGGAGATTTTGAAGTGATGTTTGTCAGGACACCACGCGTTCGAAGTCGGAGGCGGGGTGTTTGCAGGTGGGGCAAATGAAGTCGGGCGGGATGGGGTCGCCTTCGTAGACGTAGCCGCAGATGGTGCAGACCCAGGTGACCTTGCCGGCTTCCGCGGCGGGCTGGGGCTTCGGCTTGATGTGGTCGAAGTAGTAGGTGTATGTGCAGGAGGGCTCGTCCGAGAGGACGTCCATGTCCGCGACGAGGGCGATGAACAGCGTGTGGCTCCCGAGGTCCACAGTCTGGGTGACCCAGCCGGAGATGTACGCGTTCGTGCCCTTCGTGATGACCGGCACGCCGTTGCCCGCAAGCTTGTAGTCTTTGAAGTCCGCGAACTTGTCCACATCCCGCCCGGACTGGAAGCCGAAGTGTTGGAACGTGTCGAAGGTCGCGCTCTCCGAGAGCATGGAGATGTTGAACTTGTTCGTCTTCAGGATGACGTCGTGGGTGTAGTTGGCCTTGTTGACACAGATGGTGATGGTATTGGGCTCCGACGCCGCCTGGATGGCGGTGTTGATGATACAGCCCGTATTGCGTCCGTTTTCGTCCTGCGCGGTGAGGACGAACAGACCGTAACTGAGTTTGTGCATAGCTTTTGGATTCATGAAGTGCCTCCTTTCGATATGAGGATCCGTTGTTTTGTGCTCAGTTTCATTATAAAGGATTCATCCGAAAAAAGGTATGGACAAAATGAGTGGCGGTAAATCGCCGCAAAAGTCTGAAAACAGGCTGAAATTGTAAACGTTTTTTGGACAAGTACCGGAAACGCTTTTAAAGAGTAATTTAAGATGTTAGAATAGACACGAATCAAAGATAGTGCCGGGCGATACACCTCCGGCGCGCAGAAAAACGAGACTTGCATTTTGAAAAAGGAACAACAAGAGAAGGAGATTGCTATGAAAAAAATGAGCAAAACGCTGGTTTCTCTCCTGATGGCCATCGTCATGGTCGCGGCGCTCTGCGTCCCCGCATTCGCGGTCAGCAACGGTACCATCCCGGAGAAACCGTATTCGAACAGTGAGTTCTTCCACATCGGAGACTACGACCTGCACTACAGACAGTTCAAGGCGAAGGGCACTGAGAAGGGCAAGATCTTCATGATCCACGGCTTCGCGCTGTCCTCCTATTGCTGGATGGAACTCGTTGACCGTCTTCAGGCGAAGGGCTACACCTGCGTCGTCGTCGACCAGCCGGACTTCGGTTACTCGACCAGAGAGACCAAGAAGACCAAGATCATGGACCGTGAGAAGATGTTCGCAGCTCTCATGAAGAAGCTCAACGGCAACAAGCCCTGGTACGTTGCCGGCCACTCCATGGGTGGTTACATCGCCCTCGGCCTTGCCCAGGAGTACCCGCAGCTGGTCAAGAACCTGCTCCTCTACAACACGGGCGCCTATGAAGGCTCTACCGGCCTTCGTGCCGCACTCATCGGCAACGAGACTTACATGAGCATCGCGGGCCCGGTCATCGAGACCGCCGGCACCATCGATCCGCTGATCCTCTTTGCCTACACCATCGCCACCATGGACCCGATCTACACCTGGAACTATGACCGCGCGCAGATCGAGAACCCCTACAAGATCAAGAACTCCGGTTCCGCTGCTCTTCGTAACTTCAGCACCATGACCATCACGGACCTTGACGCCGTCAAGAAGATGTCCCCCATCCTCTACGTCAACGGTTCGCTGGATCTTCTCTTCAACGCGCAGCTGCAGCAGAGCCTTCGCGATGCACTCCCGAAGGGTTCCACGGACGTCACCGTCAAGGGCGGCGGCCACATGACCATCGAGACCCACGCCGACCAGGTCGCGAAGATCACGCTCAAATTCCTGAAAGCCCATCCGTAAGCCGCGAAAACGGCCCGTTTGGTGCAACATGGCTACAAAAACTCCCCGGAAATCCTCCGGGGAGTTACTTTTTGCTAATTCCGAGTTAGCTGAAAACAACATTGCATAACTACGCGATGTTAGTTTTAGGTAACCGCCGAGTTAGCCATAAACAACGTAGTTACGCGAAAATTTAGCGTTCGCTAACTTCGGCCGACCCCCTGGCAACCGGTTTTTCATGGTGCTAGACTAAAGTCGTAGAGAGGGACCTCGGAGGTCACACTCGCGTCACAAAACAGGTCCACACTGGTGGCGAAATGAAACACAGGACCGGAAGAGGAGGTCATTTCATGAACGAATACTTAGTGCATTACATGGACAAGGACGAGAAGAAAGTTCGCGTCTTCTATTTCCTCGATTACAAAAATCTGAACATGCTCCTGAACGACCTCACCGCCATGGACTTCGAGGCCACCTACGGGGAAGTCCTCGACATGGAGAAAGTCGTCATCGACGAGTATGCCGACACCCCGGCTGTTTCAGCCTGATTCCCGGGGGCGATGTACCGCTCCCGCACAACGCGTCCACGGTCTCCCTGACCGTCGCCAGCATGCGCAACCTGCTGCCGTCATAAAGAGGTCATAAATAAAAAGTAAACTGAGTTTGGTTTTAATAAAAATAGCCAGACTCAGTTTTTGCATTTCAGCATAACGATGTCCGTCACTAGTTACAATCGTACCGGAGCGCTCGCCGGGAGGCGATAGAATCTTACTTCCCGCGAGGAACGGACCTTGTAACGAGGGGCGGAGCAGCGTTATGCGCCATAACGAGTGAAAGGTACATCGCCCTATGTTTTCTATTCTTGTCGTCGAAGATGACGCTGCCCTCAACAAAATGATGACGGCCCGCCTGAAGCAGGAGGCCTACACGGTGTTTTCCGCCTTTGACGGCGAGGGCTCGACCTTCACGGTCACCCTGTGACGGCGTGGCAAAGAGGTCAACACCCGCCGGCACCAACCAGCCAAATAGGGAAAATTGAGAAATATATGTGGGACATAACAAGGCATCGCCCTCCGTGACGAACTTTGTTATGTCTTTCCCTTTTTTTTGGATGGTCAATCGGCCCGATTTGACAGTTTGTTATTATGGAAACAAATGGTATAATGTGTTTCCGGCGTATATCGCCAAACCCCCTATGAAATCCTATTGAAAGGAGGCTGCACTTTATGGTTCAGCAGGAATTCCACGAGATCACCCCTGTCATTGAAGAACTTGCAGCGAAAGCGCAGGCGGCGGACGTCATCGACTCTTCCCTCTACGCGGAGTACGACGTCAAGCGCGGCCTTCGAGACCTGAACGGTGTCGGCGTCCTGGCCGGCCTTACCCACGTGTCCCAGGTCCGTGCCACGAAAGTGGTCGACGGCGTGAAGGTGCCGGACTACGGCCAGCTCATCTACCGGGGCTACGACATCAAGGACCTCGTCCACGGCATCCTCGACTCCGGCCGGTTTGGCTACGAGGAAGTCGCCTACCTGCTTCTGTTTGGCGATTTACCAAACGAAGAAGAACTCAAAATGTTTTCCGAGACACTGGCGGAGTATCGCGAGCTGCCCACCGGATTCGTACGAGACGTCATCATGAAGAAGCCGTCTCTGAACATTATGAACACGCTGTCCCGCAGCGTGCTCACCCTCTATGCCTACGATGAGGAAGGCAACGATATCTCGCTGCCCGGCATCGTGCGGCAGAGCCTGGAGCTCATCGCCCGCTTCCCGCAGCTCTCGGTCTACGGCTACTATGCCTTCCAGCATGAGAAGGGCGACGGCTCGCTTTACATCATCCCGCCGCTCCCGGACGGTTCCTTTGCGGAGAACCTCCTGCACATCCTCCGCCCGGACGGGAACTACACAGAAACAGAAGCCCGCGTGCTTGACGCCTGCCTGCTCCTGCACATGGACCACGGCGGCGGTAACAACTCGACCTTCACGACCCATGTGGTCTCGTCCACCAACACCGACCTGTACTCGGTCATCGCCGCTGCTCTCGGCGCTCTGAAGGGCCCCCGCCACGGTGGCGCGAACATCATGGTCACACAGATGTTCGCCGACCTCGAGAAGAACGTCCACGACTGGAAGGACGACGACGAAGTCTCCGCCTACCTGAAGAAGCTTCTGCACAAGGAAGCCTTCGACAAGAGCGGACTCATCTACGGCGTCGGCCACGCGGTCTACTCCAAGTCCGACCCCCGTGCGGAGATCCTCCAGAGCTTCACCGAACTGCTCGCCACGGAGAAGGGACGCACCGAAGAGTACGACCTGTACCGGAAGGTGGCGAAGCTTGCACCGGAGATCATCGCGAGCGAGCGGCACATGTACAAAGGTGCCTGCGCGAACGTCGACTTCTACTCCGGCCTCGTCTACCAGATGCTCGGCCTGCCGGAAGAGCTGTTTACCCCGCTCTTCGCCATGGCCCGTGTCGTCGGCTGGAGTGCCCACATCATCGAAGAGCACGCCAACAACTCGAAGATCATCCGGCCTGCGTACAACGGCATCGAGCCCCAGCGCCCGTATGTCGACCTCAAAGACCGGTAAGGCAGCACCATCGAGTTTGCACTCCTGCAAACTTGGTCTTGCCTTTCTACAGTAGTTGTCCTATAATTTCTGTCAAGCATTCGGCGCAGACTTTGCGAGAGTATCCGGCGCCGTCTGCCTTTAACCCCTACAGAAAGGAATGTTTCTCCTATGATCGATCCCAGATATGACTTCCAGCTTCTCCTCGAAGGCGAAGACCTGGACGAAGACGACATCAACGACTACATCCGCTCCCACTTCGAAGGCGAGGAACTCCTCGTTGTCGGCGATGACGAGCTCATCAAACTCCACTTCCATACGAACAAACCGTATGAAGTCCTCGAGTACATGATGTCCCTCGGCGAAGTCTACGACATCGTCGTCGAAGACATGGACCGCCAGTCCCGCGGCCTGAAAGGCTGACGCACTGTCGGCCCGGCTCTCAGGCTGATCGTCAGAACTTTGAGCTAATCGTCAGAACTTTGAGCTAATCGTCAGAACCTTACAGTTGAAAAGCAGTAAAGACCTTCCCACTGAGGGAAGGTCTTTTGTCGTGTTCAGCTTCTGGCAAAATAAGTGACCGGGGAAGCCAAAGAGTGCGAGAGAAAGCCACCTTCCCCCGTCCCCGGACCCCTACCCCTTCCGGCTTTCTCACTGCCTCAGAAACATGCTGTTCCAAAGGGACGCCTGGGGGAGCCGGCAAGACATGGGGGCGACTCTGGACCTTGAGTTGCAACTTGGCAATCAAACTGGTGGCAAAGCCCCATGCGTTTCTCTTTGTTACGGTTTGTTACCACCGAACGGTCGTTACGTTGGGCTTTTTCTCGCGCATAACGACCGTTCGACTCCCCGTATCGACCGCTCCCTCGGAACAACCCGTCGGGGCGGCTTTTTTGTGCTAAGCTGTCTGAAGAACTCTTCTTCCGGCCAGCCTTTTTGCATCCTGTCACGAAACCCGGAGGTAAATGGCTAAAAGATGACTCCCACTTTTGCAATTGAGCCTGCCAGGAGAAAAGTTCGCCGTGTTTGCCGCCAGGTTTGCCCCCACAGCAAACCGGCGGTAAACCACGGCTTTTGGTCCGAAAACGATAGAGAGACCGCCACTTTTCAATACAGAGAAAAGATGGCGGTCTTCGATTGCCTTATGGCGCCTGGCTTCGGATCAGAAAACCGCCACTTTTCGAGGAGGTAGAAAAATGGCAGTTTCAGAACGCTTTTGGGTAAGGCATGGGAGCTATAAAAACAGCCATTATTTGTCAAGAAAGAATAATGGCTGTTTTTAAGAGACGGCTCCGCAAATCAGAAACTTGAAAGCACCGCCATTATTCGCTGAGGAGAAACAGTGGCGGTCTTTGAAAAAGAATCTACCAAAAAAAGAGGAGCTGGCACCGCCAACAAGACTGTATATAGGAAAAGTGGCGGTCTTTCGGCTTGTAGCAACAGAACATACCGGTTTGGGACGAAAAGCGGGAGGTTAGCAATGGTTCGATTGGACATAGTAAGTAATGAAAAGAAACGGGAGCAAAGGAAAGCCGAGCTGGCACGTTTGATAACGGTGAAAAAGAAGGCAATAAAAGCTGCTCCAGAGGGGTGCTTGAGAATTACCACTAATCGTGGCAACTATCAGTATTATCACTTTATCAATTCGAAGGAACGACAGCGATATCTTTCAAAAAAGGACTTCAAACTTGCCAGAAAGCTGGCGCAAAAGGCTTACGACAAGAAGGTTGTCAGTGCGGCGGAGCGGGAACTCAAAGCATGGAACATGCTGGCCAGCTTTTTTCCGGAAGCCACGGTGGAGCAAGTGTATGAGAGTTTGTCTCCGGCAAGGCAGGCGCTGGTGGTGCCGATCGTGCCGACGGACGAGCAGTACCGCGCGGAGTGGGAGGCGGTCGAGTATACACCGAAGCCCTTCAAGGAGGGGGCGAAGGTGTTCTACACCGACCGCGGGGAGCGGGTGCGGTCGAAGTCGGAGCAGCTCATCGCCAACCTGCTGAATCGGCTCGGAATACCGTACCGCTATGAGTGCCCCATCAAGGTCGCAGTGAACGGGAAAGTGCAAACGTGGTACCCAGACTTCACCATCCTGGATGTCGAACACAGAAGAGAGCTCTATCTGGAACATCTCGGTATGCTTGATGACCGGAGCGAGGAAAACAATTACGCGAGGAACGCGTTCTGGAAAATGAAAGTCTACGAGGAAAACGGCATCTATGAGGGTGAGAATATGCTCTACAGTTTTGAAACGGGACAGGCACCGCTCGACATCACTTACGTGGAGATGAAGCTGCGTCGCATGCTGGGTATGCCACCGTTGAAGCAGACAATAAACTACCCATCTCAGACTACTGCGCCCAGGCAGCACTACTCGAACGCCGTATCTTATGATTCTGATTCCCGACGCAGCTGGGAGGAGCCTGACTACGACACGTATTGATTCCGTTTGGCGATGTACCAGGAGACAACAAAACTCCGGCACCGTGAGGTGTCGGGGTTTTCTCATTCCGATAATGATTCTATTAGAACATTCGCTCCGTCAGGAACGTGATGGCGGCGGCGAAGTCGTCCGGGGACAGGAGGTCCGGTGGGAAGAGTTCGCCGGCGTCGGAGGCCGGGATGCCCTGTATGAAGACGAAGAGGTTCATCGCCAACTGCTGGAAGGACTCGGGGTCGAGGGGAGACCCGGTGGACAGCTTCCGGTACAGGAGCTCGTACATGCCGCCCATGACGACGGCCACGTTGTCGGCGAAGGTCTGCTGCTCTTCGAGGGAGAAGCCTTCGAGGTATTTGGTGGCCCATGTGACGTCCTGGGAGATCATCGCTTCGGTCAGCTTTCGGTCGGACACGATGTCCAGCGTCAGCCGGCGCAGCTCGGGGGTGGAGAGCAGGAACGCGAAGTGGATCTGCCCGACCAGGTACAGCGCCTGGTAGTAGTCGTCCGGCAGCATGTCCCGTTTGGCGAAGAACTCGTCGGAGTAGTCGAGGAGGTCCTCGAAAAAGTGGTCGATGAACAAGTCCTTGTGGGGGAAATGCTTCTGCACGTTGGTCTTCTCGACACCGCAGGCCTTGGCAATGTCCGCATAGGAGGTCTTCGCGAAGCCCTTTTCCAGAAACAGCTTTCGTGCAGAAGATTCAATTGTGGAAGCTGTACTTTTGGGAGAAGAATGTCTCATGTGAAGCGCTCCTCGAACAAACTTGCGATATTGTGGAGTATCTATTATAATTGAATTGCTGCTTTTCCCTACACTCAAGCGGTGAAGGGAGGTGTATGCATGGACCCCTACACATCGTTTTTAGTAGCTGTCATGGCAGGTGTGATCACACGCCTCATCTGCAAATGGTTGGACAGGTACTTATGAGCAGTCAGCCTGAGGAATAGCTCTCCTTAAAGCAAAGAGCAAGAAAGGACCGGAGTAGCCCCTCCGGTCCTTTTGCTCTGTCGCATAGACATACACATCGTTTTGGAAGAAGGTTTTCTTCCATCTGTATTGTATCAGATTTCTATGAAAAATCAAGCGTTCGCGGCGTCGTCTGTCCTGGTGGCAGGAGCTTCCACAGACATGGCTTCAGAGTTCCACTTCGGCAGCTTCGACAGGATGACACCGAAAGCAATGGCCAGAGCCGTTGCGGCAACACCACCGATGTAGACCCACGGGTCCGAGGCAACGTGCGGATCGCAGGCCGGCAGGATGACGAAGTAACCGACGATCTGCGCGACGGTCAGGGCGACCGGGATGGTCCAGTGGAGACCACGGTTGGACTGACGCTTGTTCATCAGCTGGAAGTTGAAGATGACGCAGCCGGTGAAGGTGGTCAGGAACATGATGTGGCAGAGCGGGTCAGACATGACGCTCCACAGGAAGCCGTACGCGGCGATGAAGCAGAGCTGAACGCCGACATACATGAGGATGGCGTTCTTCCGGGATTTCGCGTGGGGGAAGATCTCGGTCTGCAGGTCCCACTTGATGCTCTGGTAATGAGCAACGAACTCCATCAGGAACCAGGCAACGAGGCCGAACTACAGGAACTCGGTGACCCAGTGGTGGGTGGGAGAGGTCTTCGAGAACCAGCGGGAGAAACCGACGACGTAAACGAAGTCGTTCGCGAAGTTCCACATGTTAGTCTGCCAGGGCATGCCGCCGCACTTGTCCTTGAAGCCCTGACGAAGGCTCTTGTAGTAGTACCAGTAGAAGCAGATCATCGCGATGATCCAGCCGATGTACACCGGATAGTAGGGCTCATTCAGACGTCCAAGGTAGACGTCCAGGTCGTAAAAGTATCCCATAATCTTTTTCCTTTCTCTCTTGGGCGATTTGCCCGTTATTTCTTTGAGGTATACGCGTATACCTCTGTTCAACTAAGTTGTACCGCAACCGGGCCTGATTGTCAATAAATATTTGCAAAAAAAGAACCAGCACCGCGTGAGCAGTGCTGGTTTTGTCTGTAATAGAGTTAGTCCTTGTCCGCCGCCTGTGCGACGCATTCGACTTCGACGAGGGCGCCGGCGGGGAGGTTCGCGACCTCGACGCAGGAGCGGGCCGGCTTCGAGGTGAAGTACTCACCGTAGACAGCGTTGAACGCCGCGAAGTCGTTGATGTCGTTCAGGAAGCAGGTGGTCTTCAGGACGTGGTCGAAGTCGGTGCCGGCGGCTTTCAGGACTTCGCCGAGGTTCTTGCAGACCTGATGGGTCTGGCCCTCGATGGTGGTGTCGACGATCTTGCCCTCGGCGGGGTCGATCGCGATCTGCCCGGAGGTGAAGATCAGCTTGCAGGTGGCCTTGGCCTGGGAGTACGGGCCGAGGGCGGCAGGTGCGGTATCGGTATGGATGGTTCTCATAGTGGTGCCTTCTTTCTTAGAACTGCTGGTACGTGAAGCCGGCGTCGGACAGCGCGGTGAGGATCTCGTCGATGTGCTCGAAGTTCTTCGTCTCCATCGTGATCCGCAGGTAGGCGTCCGTAATGGACATGTCCTCGGTGGCTTTTTCGTGGTTGATGTAGGTGACGTTACCGCCCGCGTCGGCGATGCAGTTTGCGACGCCCTGGAGCTGACCGGGTTTGTCGACGAGGTTGACCTGGATGGACAGCGTGCGGCCGGACTTCAGAAGACCGCGGTCGATGACACGGGACAGGATGGTGACGTCGATGTTGCCGCCGGAGACCAGGCAGACGACTTTCTTGCCGGCGACCGGGACTTTGTTGAACATGGCGGCGGCGACGGAGACCGCACCGGCACCTTCGGCGCAGAGCTTCTGCTGCTCGATGAGCGCGAGGATGGCGGCGGCCACTTCGTCGTCCGTGACGGTGACGAGTTCGTCGACGTACTGGGAGACGAGGTCGAAGGTGAGGTCGCCCGGCTCCTTGACGGCAATGCCGTCCGCGATGGTGGTGACGGACGCGAGCTTCTTGATCTTGCCCTCCTTCACGGACTTGACCATGGAGGGAGCGCCGGAGGCCTGAACACCGTACACTTTGACGTTCGGGTTCAGCGCCTTGATGGCGTAGGCGACACCGGAGATGAGTCCGCCGCCGCCGACCGGCACGATGACCGCGTCGACGTCCGGGACCTGCTCGAGGATCTCGAGACCGATGGTGCCCTGACCCGCGATGACGTCTTCATCATTGAACGGGTGGACGAAGGTGTAGCCTTCGCTGTCTCTCAGTTCGAGGGCTTTATTGTAAGCGTCGTCGTAGACCCCGGGAACGAGGCAGACGTCGGCGCCGTATTTCTTGGTGGCTTCGATCTTGGAGATGGGAGCGTTGTCCGGCAGGCAGATGAGGCTCTTCGCGCCGGCCTTCGTCGCGGCAAGGGCCACACCCTGGGCATGGTTGCCGGCGGAGCAGGCGATGACGCCCCGGGCCTTCTCTTCGTCGGAAAGCTGGGAGATCTTGTAGGCGGCACCGCGGACCTTGAAGGAACCGGTGACCTGCAGGTTCTCGGTCTTGAGGATGATTTCCGCGTCCGGGTTGAGCTCCGGCGCCGCGATGACGTCGGTCTTCCGGATGATGTCCTTCAGGACAAACGCGGCATGATAGATCTTGTCGAGGGTCATAAAACCCCTTCTTTCTTCAATAATCTCACTTTATACAAAAGAATTGAGCAGTATTATAGCACGTTTTTTCTGTGTTTTCTATTCCCAATATATTGGGCGATTTACTTCCTTGTGGTACAATACTTCAGAAAAAGAACCCGTAATGGAAGAAGGAACTTTGCCAATGCAGTTTTCTGAACGCATGGACCGCTTCGGAGACGAGATCTTCGGAGCGCTGAACGACCGCAAACTCGAACTAGAAGCCGAAGGCCGCACGCTGTACAACATGAGCGTCGGCACCCCGGACTTCGAGACACCGTTACACATCCGTGAGGCCCTTGCCACCGCGGCGATGGACCCCGAAAACTGGAAATACGCCCTGCGAGATCTGCCGGAACTCCTCGACGCCGTCTGCGCTTACTACGAGCGCCGCTTCGGTGTCGCCATCACGCCGGACATGGTCTGCTCCTGCTACGGTACGCAGGAGGGCATGGGCCATGTGGGCATGGCCCTCGTCAACGAAGGCGACACCGTGCTCCTGCCGACGCCCTGCTACCCGGTGTTCATTGCCGGCGCCAAGATGGCCGGTGCGGAGCCCTGGTACTACCCGATGACGGCCGAGACGAACTTCCTGCCGGACGTCTCCACCATTCCGGAAGACGTCGCGAAACGGGCAAAGTTCATGGTCGTCTCCCTGCCGGCGAACCCGATGGGCAGCGTCGGCAACGATGAGGTCTACAACGAACTCATCGCCTTCGCGAAGAAGTATGACATCCTGCTGCTCCACGACAACGCCTACTCGGACATCATCTTCGACGGCGTGAAGGGCGGCAGCTTCCTGCAGTACGACGGAGCTGTCGACGTCGGCGCCGAGTTCTTCAGTCTGTCGAAGTCCTTCGACGTCACCGGCGCGCGCATGAGCTTCCTCATCGGCCGCCCGGACGTCGTCGCGGCGTTCCGCAAGCTGCGCAGCCAGATCGACTTCGGCGTCTTCCTGCCCATCCAGAAAGCCGCCATCGCGGCCCTGACCGGCCCCACCGACATGGTGGAGCAGCAGTGCCGGGACTATCAGGCCCGCCGCGACGCCCTCTGCACCGGCCTTCGCGCCATCGGCTGGAACGTCCCGGACTCCAAGGGCTCCATGTTCGTCTGGGCGCCGGTGCCGCCCGCCTACCGCGACGCGTACATCCAGAGCCACGGCTCCGACGAGGGCCTCAGCATGGCCTTCTGCCTCGACCTCATCGAGCGCGCTGGTGTCATCACCACCCCCGGCGGCAGCTTCGGCCCCCTCGGCGAAGGCTACACCCGCTTCGCCCTGGTCCTCCCGCCGGAGAAGATCAAAGAAGCCATCCGGTCCATCGCCGACAGCGGTATCCTGAAATAACGACCCGGCGAAGCGAAACCTGCCTCAAAATAAGAGAACTATGCGAGAGACAGCTCCCGTGAGGGGCTGTCTTTTTTTGTCCTTTCGGCGATTTACACAAGGCGCGGATGGAATAATTGTGCAGAATAGGATTGTCCGTACCATTGACTTTATTTGGGTTCAGATTATAATAAAGGTAGAGAGTCGGTCAAACGACCGACTCGAAGGAAGAAGGTGAAACCTTTGTCTGGAATGAATGAGATCAGACGTGTCCAACGAAAACTGAACAAGACCTTCGGCAATGCTGTGACGGCCGTCCGGGAAGGGGACACCATCCGTGTCTCCGGGAGTCTCCCGACATGGGAAGACATCCTGAAAGCCTGCAACATGGCGGTTTCCAAAGACAAACGGCGTGTCCACGTCGTGAACGATATCACGCTGGAAGGGGCGGAGCCCATTCCGATGCGTGTCCCGTCCGTCCGCGATGACGCTCTCGACGGGAAACACGTCGACGTGCTCGTCATCGGCGGCGGCATCTCCGGGACGTCCATCGCCCGGGAACTCGCGAAGTGGGACCTCGACATCCTGCTCGTGGAAAAAGAAGCCGACTTTGCCCTGCAGGCCTCCGGCCGCAACGACGGGGAAGTCCACCCGGGCATCGACCTCGGCAAAGGGAGCCTCAAGCAGAAGTATGTGCTCGAAGGCAACCATATGTATGACAGAGTCTGCGCCGACCTGAACGTCCCGTTCCGGCGCATCGGCCAGTACGCCTGCTTCACGCAGGGTTATCTGAGACCGGCGGTCACGCTGCTCGCGCTCTGGCGCAAGTACCATGACGGCGTCACCGACGTGAAGATCGTGGGGAAGGAGCAGCTCCTGCGGGACAACCCGACCATGAACCCGGACTTCGCGTTCGCGATGTACAACCCCTCCGCCGGCATCGTCTCGCCGTACAACCTGACGATCGCCTACGCGGAAAACGCGGCGCAGAACGGCGTCGAACTGAGCCTCAACACGGCGGTCCTCTCCATGGACACCGATGGTGGGGCCATCACTGCGGTCCACACCAACCGGGGGACCGTCTACCCGACCGTCGTGGTCAATGCCGCCGGTGTCTTCGCCGACGATGTCGCCGAGATGGCGCACGACCGGTTCTATTCGATCCACCCGCGGCGCGGCACGGACACCATCCAGGATGTGAAGTCTGCGAAGATCATAAACACCATCGCCTCCATCATCGAGGTCAACAAGCAGGCACTCACGAGCCATACCAAGGGCGGCGGCCTCATGCAGACGGCCCACGGCAATGTCCTCGCCGGACCGGATGCGGTCGAGTGCCGGGGGAAGGAAGACTTCTCGACCCGCCCCGAAAGCATCCGGACCATCTATCACAAACAGCAGAAGACGGTGCCCGCCGCGGACCCGCGGGACATCATCACATACTTCACCGGTGTCCGCGCCCCGACCTTCGAAGAGGACTTCGTCATCGAATGGGGCCGGAACTGCCAAAACCTTTACCACGTCGGCGGCATCCAGTCGCCGGGCCTGACGTCCGCACCGGCATTCGCCCTCGACGTCGCGAACGACGTGGCGGAGCGCATCGGGCAGACGAGACCGGTCTCGAAGAACGAACGCTTCGACCCGCGCCGCAAAGGCATCCCGGAACTCCGTAAAATGGCACCCGAAGAGCGGGCGAAATACATCGCCGAAAACCCGGACTACGGGGTCATCATCTGCCGGTGCGAGGAAGTCTCGAAGGGCGAGATCCTCGACGCCTTGAACAGTCCCTGCTGTCCACCGACCATCGACGCGGTCAAGAAACGGGTCCGGCCCGGCATGGGCCGCTGTCAGGGCGGGTTCTGCTCGCCGCTGGTGGCGCAGATCATCGCGGAGCACGAGGGCATCCCTCTGACCGAGGTCCGCAAGTCCTCGGAGGAAGCCGTCCTGTTCTACGGTCCCACGAAAGGAGGTGGGCCGCATGACTGACAAACGGACCTGTGACGTCCTCGTCATCGGCGGAGGTCCTGCCGGACTGGCAGCGTCCATCGCCGCCCACGACGCCGGCGCGAACGTGCTCCTCATCGAGCGGGAACAGCGCCTCGGCGGTATCCTGAAACAGTGTATCCACGACGGCTTCGGCCTCGTGCGGTTCAAGGAAAAACTCTCCGGCCCGGAGTACGCCGAGCGGTTCATCGACGAGTTCGAGAAACGCGGCATCACGGCGCTGCTCCAGACCTTCGTCACGGACGTGAAGAAGACCGGGGAAGGCTTCGAGACCGTCGTCGTCGACCGGGAAGGCGTCCACACCATTACGGCAAAGGCCATGGTGCTCGCCACCGGCTGCCGGGAACGGACCGCGAAGCAGGTCTCCATCCACGGCACCCGCCCCGCCGGCGTCTTCACGGCCGGAACGGCCCAGAACTTCATCAACCTCTGCGGCCAGATGCCCACGAAGCGATGTGTCATCCTGGGCTCCGGCGACATCGGCCTTATCATGGCCCGCCGGCTGACCCTCGAAGGCGCGGAAGTCCTGGGGGTCTATGAAGTGAAACCCACCCCGTCCGGACTGGCGCGAAACATCCAGCAGTGTCTCAGGGACTTCGACATCCCCCTGTACCTGTCCCACACGGTGACCCGGGTCTTCGGGGAAGACCGGCTGACCGGCGTGGAGATCGCCGAAGTGGACGAGAACATGAATCCTGTCGCGGGCACAGAACAGTACCTCGACTGCGACGCCCTCATCCTCTCCGTGGGACTCATCCCCGAGAACGAGATCTCCGAAAAACTGGGCGTCGAGATCGACGCGGCCACCAGGGGCCCCCGCTGCAACAAAGACCAGGAGACCTCTGTCCCCGGCGTCTTCTCCTGCGGCAACTCCCTGCAGGTCTTCGACCTGGTGGACTACGTCTCCGACAGCGGGGAACTCGCCGGAACGAACGCTGCGGAATACGCCAAAGGGACTTACACCCGCAGCGACAAGGCCCGCGTGCCGGTCCCCCTGGAGGAACCCGCCGGGGACATGGCGCCGAACCAGATGGTCTGCATCACCTGCCCGAAGGGCTGTCTGTTGACCGTCGACCGCGAGGAAGACGGGACCATCACGGTCACCGGCAACCGCTGCCCGAGGGGAGAGCTGTTCGCGATCAACGAACTCTCCGCCCCGAAACGCACCATCTGCTCGACGGTGTGCACCGCGTTCCCGGAAACGCCCGTCCTGCCCGTCCGGGTCTCGACGGACATCCCGAAAGAAAAGATTTTTGATGTCATGAACGAAATCGATAAGGTCTGTGTTACGATGAGAGTATCCAGAGGCGACATCCTCATCCGGGATGTCCTCGGCACCGGCGCCGACGTCATCGCGACCTCAGATCTCTTGCAACCCGACGCATAAAGGAGGAAACACCCATGGCATATAAACCGTACAGCGGCTTCGAGCCGAAATGGATCACCAAAGCGGCGGCCCCGGACTCGTACCGGTCCATTTTCCGCTGGGGCGACCCCGACTTCTTCAAACTGCCGAAGGAGTCCCTCTACAACATGATGAAGGACCGTCTGAACGTCAAAGACGAGGACTTCAGAGACTACGCGATGGACCTCGGCTTCGACAAGGTCGAACTGGGTCCGGAATACGCGCCGAAGATGGCGCAGGAGCATGTGGACTTTTTCAAGAGCGTCTATGGAGACGACTGGTCTCAGGGCGACTACGACCGCATGTCTGTCATGTACGGCCAGACCTGTTATGATCTCCTCCGGCTGCGCGAGAAAAAGTTCGACTCTCTGCCGGACATCGTCCTGTACCCGAGTGAGTCGGAGCAGATCGTCAAGACGGTCGCCTACTGTGCCGAGCACAAGATCCCGCTCTATGTCTACGGCGGCGGTTCCTCCGTCACCCGGGGCGTCGAGCCCGTCAAGGGCGGTGTCTCCCTCGACATGAGACGGAAGTTCAACAAGGTCCTCTACTTCAACGAAGTGGACCAGACCATCACGGTCCAGGCCGGTCTGTCCGGTCCGGATTATGAGAAGCACCTGAACAACGCGGTCGAGGAGTTCGGCGCGAAGCGCGCTTACACCTGCGGCCACTTCCCCCAGTCCTTCGAGTACTCGTCCGTAGGCGGCTGGGTCGTCACCCGCGGCTCCGGACAGAACTCCACCTACTACGGCTGCGCCAAGGACCTCGTCGTGTCCCAGAAGTACGCGACGCCCCGGGGCGAGATCGTCACCTCCCACTACCCGCGGGAGGCCACCGGCCCCAACCTCAACGAGATCATGATGGGCGGCGAGGGCACGTTCGGTGTCCTGACCGAAGTCACCCTGCGCTTCTACCGCTACATGCCCGAGAACCGGCACCGTTTCTCCTACATGTTCAAGAACTGGAACGACGCCATGGAGGCGGCCCGGGAAATGATGCAGCGCGAGTGCGGCTTCTCCTCCGTCTTCCGTCTGTCCGACGAGGAGGAGACCAACATGATGCTCCGCCTCTACAACGTCGACGACACGCCGCTGCGGCCCATGCTCGAGAAGCTCGGCTACAGGGACATGGAGCGCTGTCTGTTCCTCGGCTTCACCGAAGGCGAGAAGGGCTACTCCTGGAACGTCTATTACAACATCCTGAAGATCGCGCTGAAGCACGGCGCCATCCCGCTCACCGGCTACGTCTGCAAGAGCTGGGAACACGGGCGGTTCAATGACCCGTACCTCCGGGACACCATCATGGACTTCGGCATCTGCGTCGATACGCTCGAATGCTGCGTCAACTGGTCCAACATGGAGAAAGTGCATCGCGAAGTCCGGAAAGTCTGCCACGCGCACCCGAACTCGGTCATCACGACGCACATGTCCCACTGCTACCCGCAGGGCGCGAACCTGTACTTCATCTTCCTGACGCCCATCCACGAGTCGGACGCCTTCCACGAGTACCTGCAGGACATCCTCGACGCCATCGTCCGTTCCGGCGCGGCGCTGTCCCATCACCACGGCATCGGCAAGATGTTCGCGCCCTGGCTCGAGGGCAACATCGGCGAGACGGAGTACGGCATCTTCAAACTCCTGAAGGAGTACTTCGACCCCGACTACACGATGAACCCCGGCGGCACCATCGGCCTCGACCTCGCCGAGGACGAGAAGCGATTCACCCGCGACGGTTATGACGGCTACCGGGACGGTTACAACACTCCGGCCTGGGACGCGGTCATCGCGTACGACGAGAAAGACGAGTTCCTCGAAACGTTGAAATAACACGGCGTAGATCGCCGCAAAAAAAGAGCCGGCTCTCACATGAGGGCCGACTCCTGTGGCTCTGAAGTCAGATCTTATCTTTGAAAAACTCTTCGGTCCTGCGGATGAACTGCTGCGGGTCGAAGGCGGGGTTGCCGAGCTGGGAATGCACGATGAGCCCGTCGGACAGCAGCAGGGACATCCAGGCGATGTACTCCGCGTCTTCCCGGGTGCAGTCGTCCCGCTCGAGCAGCTTCTCGACGATGAGGTTGCGGAACTTGTCGTAGATGTCCAGCACCTTGTGCCGGACGTCCTCATTGCCGAAACAGGCGGAGGACAGGACCTGCATGCGCAGGGCCCCTTCGTAGTTGTTCCGGTCGAGGACATACATGAGCAGACGGTTCACGGAGACGTCCTTCGACAGGTCGTCCATCCAGGCGATGAGCTCCTGCTCCTGCTCCCGGAAATGCCGCTCGATGAGGTCGAAGAAGATGTCCTCTTTGGTCTTGTAATGGTAGTACAGCGTACCCTTGGAAATGCCGCAGGCTTCGGCGATGGACGCAAGGGAAATCGACGAAAGACCGGTCTCTTCCATGAGCTCCGATGTCTTCGCGAGAATGATCTCTTTTACGTTGTCGCTGCGTGGTGCTGCCATGGGGTATCTCGCCCTTTCTGAAGGTGTTATTAGACTTTTTTATTATATCATGGATTTTTTCGAAAAGAAGTAGGATTATGGTGTCGAATGGAGGAATGCGTAATGGCAGCTTTGAAACACTATTTCGTAGTCAACCCCGTGTCCGGTAAAAACAACAAGATCGACATAGTGAACGAACTCATCATCCCCGCCTGCGAAAAACTGGGCGTCGACTATGAGATCTACACGACGAAAGCCGCCGGCGACGGCATCCGGTTCGTCGACGAGACCGCAACGGCTCTTGGCGATGCACCCTGCCGGTTCTATGCGGTCGGCGGAGACGGGACGCTCTATGAAGTCGTCAACGGCGCGTACGGTCACAAAAATGCCCAGGTGGCCGTCGTCCCGAAGGGCTCCGGCAACGACTGGATCCGTCTCTTTGGCGATAAAGAGCTGTTCCTCGACATCGAAGGACAGATCGAAGGCACCCCCTATACGATCGACTGTCTGAAAGCCGGCGATGAGATCGCCATCAATCAGGCCTCTATGGGCTTCGACGCCGAGACCTGCGCGCTGCAGGTGAAGGCCAAGAGCATCCCCGGCTCGGCAGGCCACGCGACCTACTTCCTCGCCGGTCTCTACTGCATGTTCACCTGCGTCTGGCACGACTTCGACGTCACGGTCGACGGCAGGCGCATGACCGGCCCTTTCATCCAGGTGGTCGGCGCGAACTCCCGGTGGTACGGCTCGGGTATCAAAGTGGCTCCCTTCGCCATGCCCGACGACCATGCGCTGGATTTCGTCATCATGCGCCGCACGAACTCCTGGCCGGCCATGTTCCTGCCGATGATGGTCAACTGGCAGGTGAAGGGCGACCACACCAAGTTCGGCTTCTGTGAGTACTACCGTGGAAAGAAAATGACCATCCACGCCCGCAAACCGTCCCAGACGAATGTCGACGGTGAGTGCCACGCGACCGAAGACCTGACCATCGAGCTCATCGAAGACGGCCTGACCTTCGTCGTCCCAAGAGACTCGAAGTACTTCGAACAGAAGGCTTCCGGAGAACTCAACAACGAGATCAAAAAGTCCCTTCGCAACCGGTTCCCGCTCAAACAAATTACCGCGCAGTACAATCCGTACAATGTCCTCGTGAACCGCGGCCTTCGAAGACTCTTCGACCCGGACCGCTACTATCTGAAGTAAACAGGAACTCGTTTCTGCAACACCAAAGGACCTCCCGAAGAGGGAGGTCCTTTGGCTGTTTCTATAGGAACTCAGTAATTCCAGAAGCTGGAGAACGGCACGTTCGCCGGGATGGTGACGCCGACGTCCGTCAGCTCGAGGTCGCCGCCTTCGGCGTCCGCGTAGTAGACGGTGTAGCTGGGCCCGAGGTTCTCGAGCATCGTCTTGTAGACGCTGTCGAGGATGCAGGCGTCGAGTTCCTTCTGGTTCCCGACCCAGTACTCCTTGTTCTGCTTGAGCGGGATGCCGGAGTACAGGGAAGAGGCCTTGTCCCAGCGGAACGTCAGCTGCTGGGTGGCGGGCTTCACCTCACAGGTGAGGTCCCAGTTCGTGACGTACGCGAGGCCCTGCAGGAGCTTCTTCGCGGTCAGGGTGTCCCGGTAGTTCCACTGCACGGTCTTCCAGGAGTCCACGTTCCAGATGAACAGCGTCACGGTCCGGTCTCCGGGGTTCTTCACGGGAGCGGGCACATAGTACTCGATGTCCTCGCCGGAGGACAGCACGCCCTGCACGTTGGAGCCGCCGCTGTCGAACTCGAGCCCGGCGTTCGCCGCGTCCTGCACCGTCCGGCGGGTGGGTTCGCCGTTGAGGCTCACGTTCTCCATTCTGGAGCAGGCGGTGAGAGAGCAGAGGAGGTACATCGCCAACAGGAGAGACAGCAAAGAACGGACTCTCCGGGACACGGTGTGCGGTTTCATGGCAGGACCTCCTTACACTTGTCATGTTCTGACTTCATCATACTAAAAAGCGCGCTCGTTCGCAATTGCATTCGCTGTTTTATTTATATATAATAAAGGCTTGTAGGAGGTGAAAGCCTTTGGATAACAACCAGGCGCCCTACGGGCGCGTCAACACCGTCTATGACCAGGCGGGGCAGTCCGGACAGCTTCCGGTGACGCCCATGCCGAAAGAGACGAAGAAAGAGATCCTGAAAGTCAGCGGCATCCTCGGCGTCAGCATCCTTCTGTTCCATTTCCTCAGCGTGTGGAGCGGCTCGATGGTGCTGAAGCTCGTGAACTCGGGTGCCATCCCCTATACCTATACCGTGCAGCAGGTCTTTCAGATCCTGTACACCCTGCTCACCATCCTCGTGCCCTTTGCCATCGGCGCGTACTTCGTGAAGAAGGTCCAGAAGCGGGACCAGCTCTTGCTCCTCGACAAGCCGAAGTCCGGCATCCTCTTCGTGGAGGCCATCGGCATCGGGGTCATGGCCATCGTCATCGCAAATTTCGTGACCGCCTTTGTGGTCCAGCTCTTTGAGCAGAACGGCGTCACCTTCGACAGCTATAAGCCGGAGAGCCCCACTTCGGGCTACCAGCTTGCCTGGATGCTCCTGTCCAACGCCATCGTTCCGGCCCTCGTCGAAGAGTTCGCCCTCCGCGGTGTGCTGCTGCAGTCCCTGCGGAAGTATGGCGATGCATTCGCCGTCATCGCCAGTGCCATCCTGTTCGGCATCATGCACGGCAACATGACCCAGGCGCCTTTCGCGTTCATTCTGGGCGCGGTCCTGGCCATCCTCGTCATCATGACCGGAAGCCTCTGGACGTCCATGGCGGTGCACCTCATCAACAACACGTACTCGGTCCTCATGAACACGCTGTTCGACCGGGGCGACGACCTCCTGACCTCCATGGTCACGGTGTCGGTCAATACGCTGGCCCTCATCTACGGCGCCATCGCGCTCGTATACCTCTTCGGCCTGCACCGGGGGAAAGAGGGCATCAAGGCCCGGTATCAGCCCGGCGGCCCGGCGAAGGAAGGCATCCGCACCTGGCGCTGGCAGGCCTGGCTCTACACCATCATCTCACCGACCATGCTCATCGCGCTGGTCCTCCTGTTCGTGGACCTGTTCGAGACCGTCCATTTCGGAGGGTAGCCATGGACTGGAGAGAACGGAAAGCCCGCGGCATCACCCGGCCGGACCCCACCCCGGAGGAGCGGGAACGCTTCATGCGGGAGGCCCTGACCGAAGCTCAGTTGGCGATGCACGACGGAGAAGTCCCCATCGGCGCCGTCGTCGTACGGGACGGAGAAGTGGTCGGGCGCGGCCACAACCGGCGGGAGACCGGGAAGAACGCGCTGTACCACGCGGAGGTCCTCGCCATCGACGAGGCCTGCAAAACGCTCGGCGGCTGGCGGCTCTGGGAGTGTGACCTGTACGTCACGCTGGAACCCTGCCCCATGTGTGCCGGTGCCCTCATCAACGCCCGCGTCCGCCACGTCTACTACGGCGCGAAGGACGAGAAGGCCGGTTCGGTGGAGAGTGTCACGAAACTCTTTGACCTGCCGTACAACCACCGGCCCACCGCTGAGGGCGGCATCCTCGAAGAGGAATGCGGCGCTCTGCTGACGGAGTTTTTTGAGACGCTTCGAAAGAAATGAGTACATCGCCCGCGAAACCACGTGCGAGACTGTTACGGTTGCGACAATCATCGACAATCGAAGCGCAGCGTTATATAATCATTTCGTGAACATTCAGCTTAGACATATTAGCAAGAGGAGATATCTGTTATGCCTGAAAACGTACCTTTCAACAAAGAAGAATTCGCATGGGAGTCCAACCCCTTCAGCGAAGTGCACAAGGTCATCGCCGTTGCGTCCGGTAAGGGCGGCGTCGGCAAGTCCCTCGTCACTTCTCTTCTGGCCTGCGCCGCTGCCAAAGACAGCAAGGAGACCGCCATCATGGACGCCGACGTCACCGGTCCGTCCATCCCGAAGGCCTTCGGCCTCCACGGCATGCTGTCCGCCATCGAAGGCGTCGGCATCGAGCCCGCGGTCGCCCGCAACGGCGTCAAAGTCGTTTCCATGAACCTGCTTCTCGAGGACGAAGAGTCTCCGGTCGTCTGGAGAGGCCCCGTCGTCGCCGGCGTCCTGCAGCAGTTCTGGAAAGACGTCGACTGGGGCAAGGTCGACTACATGTTCGTCGACATGCCTCCCGGAACCGGCGACGTCCCGCTGTCCATCTACCAGTCCCTGCCCGTCGACGGCATCATCGTCGTCACCACGCCGCAGGACCTCGTTCAGCTGATCGTCAAGAAGGCGTACAACATGGCTCAGATGATGAACGTCCCCATCCTCGGCGTCATCGAGAACATGAGCTACATGGAGTGCCCGGACTGCGGCAAGAAGCTCAACGTCTTCGGTGAGAGCAAAGCGGAAGAGATCGCCAAGAACCTCGGCGTCCCCGTCCTCGCCACCATGCCCATCCGCCCGCAGACGGCCACCCTCGTCGACCTCGGTCAGGTCGACACCGCGAACGCTCCGGAAGCCACGGAAGCCTTCGCCAAGATCAAAGAAGCCCTCGGCGACGAGGACTGATGTCTCAGGCATCCGCCTGAGCACGCAACGCAAAGCGCGTAACGTAAAGTACTCAACACAACACAAAGCACTAAATGCAACACAAAGCACCTGAAGTCCCCTCAGGTGCTTTTCTGTTGCTTCCTCCATCCTCGACAACTCCGAATTTGTTGAGCTGATTTCCCGGGGAAGGGGAAGCCAAAGAGTGTGAGAGAAAGCCACCTTCCCCTGTCCCCGGACCCCTACCCCTTCCGGCTTT
>ONFJ01000020.1 GCA_900317085.1 uncultured Eubacteriales bacterium
ATCCACGCCGCCGGAAAAAGCTGCGGCAACCCGCACGACCGGGTGGCGGACATGGAACCGCAGGTGAAAAAAGTCAAATGAAACAGCAGGAGCGGGTTTCCGCTCCTGTTTTTTTGTGAGAAATTATTGTGTACAATCTGTTTGCCTTGCGTTATAATATCGACTTGTAATGTGGGGATTTTTAAGAAATCATATTGTAACGAACGAAAGGAAGCAATCCAATGAGCGCAGAATACACCCCTTGTAAAGTCTGCCTGGTCGAGGGTTACCTCGGTGCCGGCAAGACCACACTTCTCAATAAAGTCCTGGCACAGCCCAACGGACACCGCATCGCCGTCATCGTCAACGACATCGGCGAGATCAACATCGACGCCCGTCTCATCGAAAAGAGCGGTGGCGGCGTCACCATGCAGGACGGCGACCTCATCCCGCTGACCAACGGCTGCATCTGCTGCACCCTCTCCGAGGACCTTGCCCAGCAGCTGTCCGACCTCGCCTGCTCCAACAAGTATGACTACATCGTCATCGAGGCATCCGGTATCTGCGAGCCGATGCCCATCGCCCAGACCATCACCATGATGAGTGAGGCCACCAAGCGCCAGGGCATGCCGGAGATCGTCCACGTCGACAACATCGTTGCCGTCGTCGATGCCGCCCGTCTGAAAGACGAATTCAGCTGCGGTGAAGTCCTGCGGGAAGTCCCGGAAGACGAGGAAGACCTCGCTTCTCTGCTCATCCAGCAGATCGAGTTCTGCGACACCATCATGCTGAACAAGTGCGACCTCGTCACCGAGGAAGAACTCCAGCAGATCGAAGCGGTCCTCCGTGCCCTGCAGACCAGAGCGAAGATCATCCGCTGCGAATACGGCGATGTACCGATGGAAGAAGTCCTCGACACCGACCGGTTCAACTATGAAGAAGTCGCCATGTCCGCCGGCTGGATCCAGGCCATCGAGAACGATGACGAGGACCACGACGAACATCACGATGAGCACCATCACCACGATCATGACCACGAGGACCACGACCACGAAGAAGGCCACGGCCACGGTCATCATCACCACCATCACCATCACGGCGAAGGCGAGCTCTACGAGTACAACATCCAGACCTTCGTCTTCGAAGACCGCAAGCCCTTCGACATGGACAAGCTCCAGAGAGTCTTCATGGAGTGGCCGGTCAACGTCATCCGGACCAAGGGTTATGTCTGGTTCTCCGAGAACCCGAACGACGCCTTCATCCTGGAACAGGCCGGACGTCAGGTCACCATCCAGCCCGACGGCATCTGGCTGGCCGCCGCCACCGAGCGCGACCGTCAGGAAGCCTTCGCGGAGTACCCGGACCTTGCCAAGGACTGGGACGACGTCTACGGCGATCGTGTGAACCGTCTCGTCATCATCGGCCAGAAGCTCGACGAAGCCGAGATGAAGAAAGCCCTCGCCGACGCCATCGTCAGCGACTATCAGCTGTAAAGCGAATTTTCAAAGGACCTCGCAAGAGGTCCTTTTTTGTGGCGGCAGGGCTTTCCACCTTGAAACTGGCAGGGGAGCAGAAACGGGTGCCGCAGAGACGCTTGGGGGAAAGAGTGGCGCTTGGACGGCACTCGCGTGGTTCGGCATGGCAAGTGGCTCGGCGGCCCCTTTCTGCGGAACCCGATCGAAAAGCCCTGCCGCATCCTTCATAAGCTGTTGGAATGTCTTGCCTAAGAAGGTAAAAGACTTTATAATAAAACAGTTAAAGAAATTGAAAGGAGGACCTTTTATGAAAGCGTTTGAAGCCGGGTACAAAGGGCTCATCAGCGGGCTGTTTTTTGTCGTCGCGCTGGTGCTTCTGCTGCTCTCCGGCAGTGCGACCACGTTCCTCATCGGGGACTGGACCGAGAAGGTCTTCCTGACATACGACGCGGCATGGCGGAACGTCCTGTACCTCGCGCTCTTCGCGGCGGCCCTGTTCTTCCTCGGTCGTGTCTCGAAAGTGGAAGCGTTCATCAAACGGGTGAACGACGAGCCGGACTTCTATGCGAAGTGGCAGGTCGGGCTCCTTGGTGCCGGCACGCTCATGGCCATCCTCTGGGTCTACGGGAACCAGATCATCCCTGAACAGGACCAGCTCTACGTCATGCAGGCGGCGGACCGCCTGAACATGGGCAACTACGAGGACTTCCAGCCCGGCGGCTACCTCAGCATGTACCCGAACCAGACCGGTCTCCTTTTGCTCGAACTGCTTTTGACCAAGCTCTTCGGCGGCATGAACTATGTCGTCTTTGAGGCGATGAACGGCGAGGCGTACATCGCCACCCTGCTCCTGCTTCCGGCCCTGGCCGGGAAACTGGGGGCCACGCCCTTCGAAAAACTCCTGACCCTTCTCGCGGGGCTCCTCACGCTGCCCCTGCTGTTCTACACGTCGTTCCAGTACGGCAACCTGCTGGGCCTTGCCCTGGCGCTGGGGGCGATGTATTTCGAGTTGAACTACATCCGGCAGCACAAAGTACGGGACCTTGTCCTGACGGTGCTCCTCATCGTGATAGCATCCGCGGTGAAGAACAATTATCTCATCTTCCTCGTGGCCATCGTCCTGCACGCGCTGGCGGAGGCCCTGCGGAAGAAACAGGTGCGGGGCGCGCTGCTGGCGGTCCTCGTGGTCGCGGTCTACGCGCTGCAGTCCTGGGGCACCACGGCGGCCCTCGAGCACAAGACCGGGGGAGACCTCGGAAACGGCGTCTCCACCATGGCGTTCGTGGCGATGGGCCTGCAGGTCAACCCCGTCAAGTGTGACGGCTGGTACAACGAATTCAACAAAGAGTCCTACATCGAGAGCGGTTACGACGCGGAGAAACAGGGAGAGCTCGCAAAACAGAGCATCTCGGACTCCGTCTCATACCTGAAGACTCCGTCGAACGCGGGCCGTTTCTTCCTGCGGAAGAACGCGTCTCAGTGGGCCGACCCGCTGTTCCAGAGCCTCTGGACCTCCCAGGTCCGGCAGACACAGAACGAGCGGCCCGGCTGGCTGAACCGCGTCCTGAGCCCGAAGGGCTCCACGGCCCTCGGTCAGTTCCTCGACGTCCTCCAGTTCTGGGCGTACGCGGGCGCGCTCTTCTACCTGATCTTCGGACGAAAGCGGGAGGGCTTCTTCGAAAGCCTGCTCCTGCAGATCACGGTACTCGGCGGGTTCGTCTTCCACTGCGTGTGGGAGGCCAAAGGCCAGTACACCATCTCCTACTTCGTTCTGCTCCTGCCCCTGGCTGTGCTCGGGTTTGACGCGCTCCTTTCGTGGATCGCCGACAAAGTGCAGAACAAGGACTTCGGCAAAGAGGGGAAAGGGGACTACGCAAAAGCGGCTGTCCTGGCGGCGGTCCTGCTCCTCACGGCGCTCCTGCCCCTGACCCACGGCTTCGACTGTCTGTCCGAAGGCAGCGCTGCGTTCGCGCAGTACCTGGGCGGCTGAGGCTGACTGTCCCGGACGTCATGCCCGGGTCAAACGGAGAGAACAATATTCTTTTTATCAAGAGGCAATCAACATGAACAAACCTGTGTTATATATCGTCGTTCCCTGCTACAACGAGGAAGAGGTGCTCCCCGAGACCTCGAAACGTCTGAAGGTCAAGCTTTCGGACCTCATTGCCGCGGAAAAAGTGTCGGAAGACAGCCGTGTCCTGTTCGTGGACGACGGCTCGAAGGACCGGACCTGGGAAATGATCCGTGAATACCATAAAGCGGATGAGCATTTCTCCGGCGTCAAACTGTCCCGGAACCGCGGACACCAGAACGCGCTGCTGGCCGGCCTGATGACGGCGAAAGACCGCTGTGACTGCACCATCTCCATGGACGCGGACCTGCAGGACGACATCAACGCTATCGACGGCATGGTGGACCAGTACCTCGAGGGCTGCGACATCGTCTACGGGGTGCGTTCCGCGAGAGACACCGACACGTTCTTCAAACGCTTCACGGCGGAGGGGTTCTACAAGTTCATGGAACTCATGGGCGCTGAAGTGGTCTTCAACCACGCGGACTACCGTCTCATGAGCAAACGGGCCCTCGAAGCCCTTTCCGAGTACAAAGAGGTGAACCTGTTCCTGCGGGGCATGGTCCCGATGATCGGCTACAAGACCGGTACCGTGGAGTATGAACGGGGCGAGCGGTTCGCGGGTGTCAGCAAGTACCCCCTGAAGAAAATGCTGGCCTTTGCCCTCGACGGCATCACCTCGCTGTCCGACCGTCCCATCCAGTTCATCCTGACCCTGGGCCTCGGCATGACGGCGGGCGGTATGGCGTTCCTGCCCCGTGCGCTCTACAAGTACTCCAAGTCCGAACACGAAAACGATACGGCTCTCCTGCAGTCCAGCCTCTGGTCCGTGGGCGGCCTTGTCCTGACGTCCGTCGGCATCGTCGGCGACTACGTCGGGAAGATCTATCTGGAGACCAAACACAGACCGCGGTACTTCATCGCGGAAGTCCTCGACAACCAGAAAGACTGATCAAACTGCCGGCTGGGCTCAGCCGGCTTCCTTCCTATAGAAAGGTCGTGCAGCCAATGAAGTATTCCCCGATGCTGCGGGAGATCAAACAGTATAAGACCGCAACGGCACTCACCCCGCTCTTCACGGCCCTCGAGGTCGTCATGGAGGTCCTCATCCCGTACGTGACCGCCATGATCATCGACCGGGGCATCAGCGCGGGCAACATGGGCAACGTCATCAAGTATGGCGCCGTCATGCTCGGTATGGCTGCTCTGAGCCTTCTGTTCGGCATCGGAGCGGGCTGGTTCGGCGCGTACTCGTCCACGGGTTTTGCACGGAACCTGCGCAAGGCGATGTACGAAAAGATCCAGACCTATTCGTTCTCGAACATCGACAAATTCAGCACGGCGGGCCTCATCACCCGGATGACGACAGACTGCACGAACGTGCAGAACGCGTTCCAGATGATCCTGCGCATCGCGGTGCGCGCGCCGCTGATGCTCATCTTCAGCCTTGTGATGTGCCTCATCATCAACAAACAGATCTCTCTCATGTTCCTCGGAGTCCTGGTGCTCGTCGCCGTCATCGCCGCCACTCTCGGCATGAAGGTCATGCGCCTGTTCCGGGAAGTCTTCAAACGGTACGACGACCTTAACGCGAGCGTCCAGGAGAACGTCTCCGCCATCCGCGTCGTCAAGGCCTTCGTCCGGGAAGACTACGAAGATGAGAAGTTCATGAAAGCCGCGTTCAACCTCTACGACCTGTTCGTAAAGGCGGAGAAGCGGATGGTCATCATGATGCCCGGGATGATGCTGGCGATCTACGCCGTCATGATCGGCATCGGCTGGTTCGGTGCCCACTTCATCGTCGAGGGCACGATGACCACGGGGACTCTGACCTCGCTCTTCAGCTATGTCATGAGCGCCATGTTCTCGATGATGATGCTCGCGGCCATCCTCATCATGCTGACGATGAGTGCTGCGTCCGCCGACCGTATCACGGAAGTCCTGACCGAAGAGCCGGACATCGTGAACCCGGAGCACCCGCTTTATGAGGTGCCGGACGGCAGCATCCGGTTCGACAACGTCCATTTCACCTACAAGAAAGACGGGGAAGGGGACGAGAACCTGCACGACATCGACCTCGAGATCCGTTCCGGCGAGACCATCGGCATCATCGGCGGCACCGGCTGCGGAAAGTCTACCCTCGTGAGTCTCATCAGCCGGCTTTACGACCCCGACCCGACCCCGGAAGGCGCGGAGCGCCCCTACGGCGGCGTCTGCGTCGGAGGCCACAACGTCAAAGAGTACGACCTCGACACCCTGCGCGACAAGGTGTCTGTGGTCCTTCAGAAAAATGAACTGTTCTCCGGCACGCTCATCGAGAACCTTCGATGGGGCAAGGAGGACGCGACCGAGGAAGAGTGTGTCCGGGCCTGCCGGATCGCCTGTGCCGACGAGTTCATCCGGGAGATGCCGGACGGCTATCAGACGCACATCGAGCAGGGCGGCACCAACGTGTCCGGCGGTCAGAAGCAGAGACTGTGCATCGCCAGAGCGCTGCTGAAAGACCCGAAGGTCCTCATCCTCGACGACTCCACGAGCGCGGTCGATACCGCGACGGAAGCCCGCATCCGCAAGAGCTTCGCGGAAGACATCCCGGAGACCACCAAAATCATCATTTCCCAGCGGATCGTGTCCGTCCAGGACGCCGACCGCATCATCGTCATGGACGACGGCGGCATCGACGCCTTCGACACCCATGAGAACCTGCTTCAGAACAACGAGATCTATCAGGAGATTTACGACACCCAGATGAACGGTGGCGGAGACTTTGACGAACCCCGGTAAGAAAGGAGGGAGTTCCGTGGCACAGGCAGCAACGGCTGAACAACAGAAACCGAAAACCGTCGGACGCGGAAACCGGCCTCCGAGAGGGGTCCTGATGCGCGGCGGCGAACAGGTCAAAGACCCGGGCAAACTGTTCAAGCGGGTCTGGAACTACATGATGGCGGGGTACAAGTGGTACTTCGTGATCGTCGTCATCTGCATCATCCTGTCGGGCGTCGCGACCATCATCGGAACGCTCTTCATGCGGACCCTCGTCGACGACTACATCGTCCCGCTCACCAAAATGGCGGACCCGGACTACGGACCGCTCGCGGAAGCCGTCCTCAAGATGTGCGGCGTGTTCCTCATCGGTGTGTTCTCTTCATGGCTCTACAACCGCCTCATGATCAACGTCACCCAGGGCTCGCTTCGCAGACTCCGTGTGGATCTTTTCCAAAAGATGGAGTCCCTGCCCATCAAATACTTCGACACGCATTCTCACGGCGACATCATGTCGGTCTACACGAACGACGTCGACACCATGCGCCAGCTCATTTCCCAGAGCGTGCCGCAGATCATCAACTCGACGATCACCTTCGTCATGACCTTCACCAGCATGATCGTCCTGAGCGTGCCGCTCACCATCCTGTCGGTCCTCATGGTCATCCTGACCCTGTTCGTCTCCCTGAGCCTCGCGAAGGTCTCCGGCAACTACTTTGCCGAACAGCAGACCCGCCTCGGCGATACGAACGGCTACATCGAAGAGATGGTCAGCGGGCAGAAGGTCATCAAGGTCTTCACCCATGAGGCAAGGGCGATCGACGGCTTCAATGACAAGAACGATGCCCTCAGAGAGAGTGCCAACAACGCGAACAAGATCGCGAACATCATGATGCCCATCAATGGAAACCTCGGGAACATCTCCTATGTCCTCGTCGCCATCCTCGGCGGTATCCTGGCCCTCAGCGGCCACTTCTCCCTGACCATCGGTACCCTCATCTCGTACCTGACCCTGAACCGCAACTTCAGCCAGCCCGTCACGCAGATCGCCATGCAGGCGAACTCCATCATGATGGCTCTGGCCGGCGCCCAGCGTGTCTTCGATATGATGGACGAGGAACCGGAGACGGACAACGGCTATGTCACCCTCGTCAACGTGACGGAGGACAAAGACGGCAACCTCGTCGAGTGCGAGGAACGCACCGGCCGCTGGGCCTGGAAGCACCCGCACCAGGCAGACGGCACCATCACCTATCAGGAACTGAAGGGCGCTGTTACACTGAACGGCGTCGACTTCGGGTACAACGATGACAAGCTGGTCCTGCACGACATCCAGATGTACGCGATGCCCGGGCAGAAGATCGCCTTCGTCGGTTCGACCGGCGCCGGCAAGACCACCATCACGAACCTCATCAACCGGTTCTACGACATCCAGGACGGCAAGATCCGGTACGACGACATCAACATCAACAAGATCAAAAAAGCGGACCTGCGCCGTTCCCTCGGCATGGTCCTGCAGGATACGCACCTGTTCACCGGGACGGTCATGGACAACATCCGTTTCGGGCGACTCGATGCGACCGATGAGGAGTGCATCGCCGCGGCACAGCTCGCCAACGCGGATGCGTTCATCCGGAGGCTCCCGGATGGCTACAACACGATGCTGAAGGGCGACGGCGGCAACCTGTCCCAGGGACAGCGCCAGCTGCTGGCCATTGCACGCGCGGCCGTGGCCGACCCGCCGGTCCTCATCCTCGACGAGGCGACGTCCTCGATCGATACCCGTACGGAACAGCTGGTCCAGCAGGGCATGGATGCCCTCATGACCGGACGCACGACTTTCGTCATCGCCCACCGGCTGTCCACGGTCCGCAACGCCGACTGCATCATGGTCCTCGAACAGGGCCGGATCATCGAGCGGGGCAACCACGACGACCTTCTGAACCTGAAGGGCCGTTACTACGAACTCTACACCGGCAACAAGGCGGAGATCCCGCCGAACTTCCCGTCGGAACTCCAGACGGATGCCGAATACACGGAGGAAGCATAACGCATGAAACCATCCGAAGCTTTGGAAAAACTCATCCTCGTCACGGTCGATGACAAGGAGATCGGCTCCCTCGGCAAAGAGGAAGTACACCGCGAAGGCCTGCTGCACCGGGCCTTCTCCGTGTTTCTCTACGACGGTGAGCGGATGCTGTTACAGAAACGGGCGGACGGAAAATACCATTCCGGCGGCCTCTGGACCAACGCCTGCTGCTCTCACCCGAGAGTGGGGGAGGCGCTGGAAGACGCCGTGCACAGACGCCTGATGCTCGAATGCGGCCTCGACACGGAGGTGCGGGAACTGTTCTCGTTCACCTACCGCACGAAGTTCGCGGACGACCTTTACGAATACGAATACGACCATGTGTTCCTCGGGACCTACGACTCGTCCCTGCCCATCCGGATGGACCCGGAGGAGGCGTCGGAATATCGCTGGGTCGGACTGTCCGAACTCAAGCAGGAAGTGCTCCTGAAGCCGGACACGTTCACCAGCTGGTTCCTCATCACCATCTCGAAGGTCCTGCCGGTCATCGAGCAGGAGAACGCGCTGAAGTACCAGGAAGCACAGGAAAAGCAGCGGGTCGGGGAGACGACCCCGGAAAGCGAGGCGTGACGCAATGACCTTTTACATGCCGACCCGTGTTTACGAAGAACCGGACTGTGTGGCAGCCCATGCCGCCGAACTGGCCACCCTCGGAACGAAGGCGATGCTGGTGACCGGCCGCCATTCCGCGAAGGCCAACGGCTCGGAAGCCGACGTGACCGCGGCGCTGGACGCGCAGAACGTCCCTTACTGCATCTTCAACGAGATCGAGGAGAACCCGTCCATCGAGACCGTCATGAAAGCCCGTGATGTCGCGGTGCGCGAAGGTGCCGACTTCTTCATCGGCATCGGCGGCGGGTCCCCCATGGACGCGGCGAAGGCCATCTCCCTGATGGCGAAGAACCCGTCGAAGGGCGCGGAGATCCTTTTCGCGAATGACCCGGACGCGGACTGGTATCCCGTCGCGGCGGTCCCCACCACCTGCGGCACCGGTTCCGAAGTGACCGGCGTCTCGGTCCTGACCATCCATGAGAAGAAGACCAAGAGCAGCATCGCGTACCGGATCTTCCCGGCACTGGCTCTGGTAGACGCGAAGTACCTGGAGCACGCTCCGGTGAAGGTCCTCCACAACACGGCGATGGACGCTCTGTGCCATTTATGCGAGAGTTATGTCAATTCGTCCGCCACGGACTACAGCCGCATGTGCGCGGCCGCCGGCCTCGCGGTCTGGAGCCGCAGCAAAGCGTTCCTCGAGGACGCCGGCGCGGAAGCGACGGCGGAGACGTACGCGAACCTGCTGCGGGCCTCGACGCTCGCGGGCATGGCCATCGCGCAGACCGGCACCGCGCTCCCGCACGGCCTCAGCTACGGCCTGACCTACTACCTCGGCGTGCCCCACGGGCAGGCCTGCGGTCAGTTCCAGGCCGGCTACCTCGCGGAAGCCGATGCGGCCGACGCCGCGTTCGTCGTGAAGACGGCCGGCTTCGAGAGCATCGAAGACCTGAACGACTTCTTCGCCGCGTCCTGCGGCGTCGTCGACGTCCCGGACGACACGCTGGAGGCCATCGTGGCACAGCTCGCCGCCAACCCGGCGAAGCTGAAGGCGGCGCCCTTCACGGTCGATGAGAACGTCCTGCGGCGCATCGCCCAATACAACCAGAAACACTAACGAAACCCGGAGGCAAACAAAGCAATGCCATCGAAACTCAGGCAGTTCATCGACGGGGAGGACATGTCCGTCATCCTCCGTCAGGAAGAGGACCTGGGGGCGAACGACTCCTACCGGAAAGTCCCGGCAGTGAACGCGCCCCTCGAACAGGGCCTGACTGCAGCACAGGTCAGAGAACGAAAACAGAACGGCTACGCCAATGTATCGAATGAGAAGAACACGAAGAGCGTCTCTGACATCATCAAAAGCAACGTATTCACGTACTTCAACGGCGTCTTCATCGTGCTCGCCATCCTCATGTTCTCGGTGGGCGCCTGGAAGAACTGTGCGTTCCTGTTCGTCGTCCTGACGAACACGCTCATCGGTATCATCCAGGAACTGCGGTCGAAGCAGGCCGTCGACAAACTGACCATCCTCGCGGAGGGCAAAGTGACCGCCATTCGCGACGGACGGAAGGTGGAAGTCCCCACCAGTGAACTGGTCCGGGACGACATCGTCGAATTCAAGAACGGCGATCAGATCTGCGCCGACGCCGTCGTGCGGGCGGGGGAGATCGCCGTCAACGAGGCGCTCCTGACCGGTGAGTCCGACGCCATCCAGAAGACGCCCGGAGAGAACCTCAAGTCGGGCAGTTCCTGCACTTCCGGCCGCTGTTACGCGCAGCTGACCCGGGTGGGCAGTGAGTCCTACGCGTCCCGGCTGACGCAGCAGGCGAAGAGCAACGTGGAAGCGGCCAAGTCCGAGATGATGCTCTCCCTCGACAAACTCATCAAATTCATCGGCATCGCGCTGGTCCCCATCGGGATCGCGCTGTTCATCACCCAGAAGACCAAGGCGGACCTGACCGTGTCCGAAAGCATCGTCTCGACGGTCTCGGCACTCATCGGCATGATCCCCGAGGGCCTGTACCTCCTGACCAGTGTCGCCCTCGTCCTGAGCGTCATGCGTCTGTCTCGTCGGAAAGTCCTTGTCCGGGACATGAACTGTGTCGAAACGCTGGCCCGGGTCGACACCCTCTGCGTCGACAAGACCGGTACCATCACGGAGCCGGGCATGGACGTCGACGAACTCGTGTGCCTGAACCCCGACCGGTTCCCTGAGGACATCGTCCGGGAGATGCTCTACGCCTACTACGGCACCATGGATGCCGACAACGACACCGCTGTGGCGATGAACGCCTTCTTCCGCGAAAGCGACGTCGCCCGGTCCTATGCGTCCGACCGGTTCCAGCCGACTCAGGTCGTGCCCTTCGCGTCGGAGACCAAGTGGTCTGCCGTCACGTTCGGGCCCTCGGACACGTTCATCATCGGCGCGCCGGAGTTCATCCTGAAACAGCAGGCGCCTATTGTCACCGAATACGCCAAACCCTGGACCTCGAAGGGCATGCGTGTCCTGCTGGTCGCTTACTATAACGGTTCCGTCGTCGACGCGTCGGGCAGACCCTGTGTGGACCCGTACCGGGTCGAGCCGGTCGCCTTCGTCTGCATCCTGAACCGCATCCGGAACCAGGCGCCGGAGACCTTCTCGTACTTCGCCGAACAGGGCGTCACGGTCAAGGTCATCTCCGGTGACAACCCCATTACGGTCTCGAACGTCGCGAAGCAGGCGAACATCGAAAACGCGGAGAACTACGTCGATGCGACGACCCTGGACACCCCGGAAAAACTGACGGACGCCGCCACCCGCTACACGGTCTTCGGCCGTGTGACGCCCCAGCAGAAGCTGGCCCTCGTCAAGGCGCTGAAGGCGGCCGGCCACACGGTCGCCATGACCGGCGACGGCGTCAACGACGTCCTCGCGCTGAAGGAAGCGGATTGCGGCATCGCGATGGCCTCCGGCAGCCAGGCGGCGTCCCAGATCTCCAAACTGGTGCTGCTCGACTCCGACTTCGCGTCCATGCCGTCCATCGTGGCGGAGGGCCGTCAGGTCATCAACAACATCCAGCGCTCGGCGTCGCTGTTCCTCGTCAAGAACATCTTCTCGTTCCTGTTCGCGATCATCACGCTGTTCATCGCCTTCCCATATCCGCTGCTGTCGAACCAGATGTCCATCATCAGCGGACTGACCATCGGCATCCCCGGTTTCTTCCTGGCGCTGCAGCCGAACGCGACCCGCATCAAGGGGCGGTTCCTGCCGAACGTCCTGTTCAAGGCAGGCCCCGGCGGTCTGACCGACGTCCTGCTCATTCTCGGCGTCGAATTCTTCGCCTTCGTGTTCCGCTTCGAACTGCCGGAACTCTACTCGGTGGCGCCCGTCGTCATGCTGACCGTCGGCATCGTGTTCCTCTACATGATCAGCCGTCCGGTCGACCGCTACCGCCTCACCATCTGGGCCCTCATGGCGGTGGCCTCTCTCATCATGGTGCTCGTCGTCCCGTACTCGCCGCTGCGCGACTGGGTCTACATGGAGCCCATGACGACTCGTACGGTCCTCATCACCCTCGTTTTTGTTGCGCTGGCCTACCCCACCATGTGGGTCCTCATGAAAGCCTTCGACAAAGCAAGAGAACTCGTTGAAACCCGCCGCGCGCAACATACTGCCGGTAAAATCTGATAACACGGAAAAGAAGTACTGCGACCGCTTTGGTTGCAGTGCTTTTTTGTCAGTTGACCATATCTGCTTATTTTTAGACATGTTTTAGAAAATGTCCTCTGTACATCGCCCGGGAGAAAGCGTAGTATGCGGGGGACATAAAGCGGAAAGGAAGCGTATGAAAATGGAACGGCGTGAAAAACGTCTGAACGTGTTTGAGCAGGAGGCAATGAAACGAGAGCTGGAACAGGTGCTGAGGGAGTTCCTCGCAGAGCGGGACATCCGTGCGCTCAGCTGGGACGAACTGCTCTACGTATTCCTGACGAGCGCCGTGTTCGGAAGTCTGGTGGAAACTCTCTGGTGCCGCCTGTCGAACGGCTTCTGGGAACGAAGGACATCCGTCATTTACGGGGACCTGAGTTTTGCAGAGGCGATCGGCGGGGTCTTTCTGACGGTTGTTCTTCGAAACGATCTCGACGCGAAGCCGGGCGACATTTTCGTGAAGTCTCTGTTTTGGGGAAGTGTTCTGGAATACATCATGTCCTGGGGCGAGGAGACCTTTACCGGTTACCGGTCCTGGGACTATTCGGACCGTGCGCTCAACCTGAATGGACGGATCTGCGCGCTCTATTCCGGGTTCTGGGGCGCGCTCGGCGTCGCCTGGGCGAAAGGGATCTATCCCGGTCTTCGTACGGTTTATGAACGGATCCCGGGACGGATGAAGGGGCCGATCGTCATGGCAGCGATCCCGCTGCTGGTTGCTGACATCGCGGTATCGATCATCGCGAAAAACCGGTTTACCTATCGTCGCGCCGGGATCCCGGCGGCTAACGCGTTCGATGAGTGGGTAGATGCTCATTTTCCGGATGAGATGGTCATTCGGGCATATCCGAACTCGGTGAAGGTGGACAAAGACGGAAATGCCGAAGAGGACACTCTGAACGGAACGAACGCACGGGCGTTGGAAGAAGACACTTTGAAGGCAAAACTGAAAGTCCTTGACCACATGAGTGACGAAGAAAAAGCAGAATGGTTCGAAGCGCTTCGGGTCTCTCTGCAGGAAAAGACTCGCATGGTCGAAGACTCTGTTCTGGAGAAGACCTATGAGGCCGGAGGCGTTCTTCGGGAAAATCTTTTGCAAAAGTCGGAAGAGTTGCAGACTCGTATTTCACTGACTGCTCCCGAACGGACCCGTCAGGTTCTCCACATCCTCTCTGACATGTTCCTCCACCGATGAACAGGAACAATTCGTTCCCGTCAACCATAAGCTTTTTATCCGGTTTTACAGATGTCAGAAAATGATATTGCAAAAGCGCTCGGAATGGTGTATCGTGGTCGTTAATTGTTATGGATCGTACAAAAAACTTGTTCGTACAAGGAGGCTCTATGAAAGTATTGATTCTGGCCAATGGTACCGGCGGGGGGCACATGGCGGCGGCGTATGCGCTGCAGGAGGCCTTTGAGGCGCGGGGACATGAGGCGACCGTGCTCGACCCGTTCTCGCTGCTCGGCGAGGTGCGGGGAAAACTGAAGAGCGGGTTCGTCAACAACCTGTACATCCGGTCCGTGCAGTTCGTGCCGCACCTGTTCGGCTTCGTCTACAGCCTTGGGGCGATGTACTGGCGTCTGTTCCGGAACGTCCCGCAGGTGAAGTCCCCGGTGTACTACAGCAACCGAAGCGTCTGGAAACCTCTCGAAACGCTGTTCCAAAAAGAGCAGTACGACGCGGTCCTGACGACGCATCTGTACCCCGGTGAGATCATGGCCGGTATGCGGGCGCACGGGTATGAGGTGCCGCCGACCTTCTGGATCTCGACGGACTACGACTGCATCCCCTTCACGGAGGAGGCGGCCTGTGACCATTATGTCATCGCCCATCCGGAACTGGTCCCGGACTACACGCACTGGCACATTCCGGAGGAGCGGCTCCATCCGCTCGGCATCCCGGTCCGCGCGAAGTTCGCCGAGCCGATGACCCGGGAACAGGCGAAGCACGACCTGGGTCTGGACCGGGACAAGCACTATTTCCTGATTTCCGGCGGCAGCGTCGGGTCCGGCAAACTGGTGGAGGCGGTCACGCTGCTCGCCACCCATTACCGGGACCGGGAGGACGTGGAGTTCATCGCCATCTGCGGAAAGAACGAGTGGATCTACCGGCAGATGAAAAAACTGTTCTCCCGCAAGGTCCACATGCTGCGATACACGGACCGGATGGCCGAGTACATGCGAGCCTGCGACGCGGTCATCACGAAGCCTGGCGGACTCTCCTCGACGGAGGCGGCCGTCACCGGGACCGCGCTCATCTTCATCTCGCCCATCCCCGGAGGACCGGAGACTGCGAACATCCGCTTCTTCGAACGGCACAGGATGGCGATCTACGCCGAGACCGTCGCGCTGGAGCTGACGAACCTCGTGCAGGAACTGCTGTCGCAGCCCGCCGAGGTGGAACAGATGACCCGTCGCCAGCAGGAAACGGTCAATGCTGATGCGGCAGGGGACATCGTTTCTCTCGTGGAAAACTGCCGTGCCGCGAAGAGAACCTGAACACATGTGAATGCTTTTTCGGAGCTCCGCTGCAACGGGGCTCCCTTTTTGTGCTTTACAGCTGTACATTCGCTATATTTTGTGGAGTTGTTCCTTGTTTTATACTACATAGAATGATATAATTTAGTGATTATATTTACCTGACACATTCCCGGAGGAATCCTGATGTATAAAAAATCGGTCTTTTCCTGGCTGAAGCACTGGGACTTCATGCTGCTCGACTTCATCGTCATGCAGCTGAGCTTGATGACGGCCTATGCCATCTTCAAGGGGACACTGGTCTACACGTCTGACGTGTACCGGATCGTGGCGCTGTCCCTGTTCGTTTCCCAGTTCCTGGTGGTCTTTTTCCTCCAGACGTTCAAAAACATCCTGAAACGGGGTTATTACCTCGAATTCGTGGCGGCCTTCAAGCACATCATCGGCGTGGTCCTCGTCGACCTTGCCATGCTGTTCTTCCTGCACTATTCCGGACTTTTCTCCCGGAAGATCTACATCACGATGGTCGCCATCTACTTCGTCCTGTCGTACCTCGCCCGCATCGGGCACAAGAACTTCCTCTACAAGACCAACAAGGTCACGGAGGGCAACCGGTCCGTCGTCATCATCAGTACGTCGGGCATGGTCGACAGCATCGTCGAGAACTTCAGCCTGCCCCAGTTCCACAACTTCAAGATCGTCGGCGTCCATATCATGGACGAGGTGGCTCCCTTCAAGAGCTTTGGCGATATACCGGTCCTCGGCGCAGACGACGATGTGCTCGACTTCATCTGCCACGGCTGGGTCGACGAAGTCTTCATCCGTGTACCGGAGGACTTCGCGGTCCCGAAAAAACTGACCGATGAACTCATCACGATGGGCATCACAGTCCACAACTGCATCATCACGCCGGATGACTTCGGCACCGCGTACGTCGAGCGTTTCGGCAACTACACGGTCCTCACGAACAGCGTCAAGATGGTCACGTACCAGCAGATGTTCTACAAGCGTGTCCTCGACATCATCGGCGGCATCGTCGGATGTCTCATCACGCTCATCATCTTCATTTTCATCGCCCCGATCATCTTCATCAAATCGCCCGGCCCCATCTTTTTCAAGCAGACGCGTATCGGCCGGAACGGCAAGAAGTTCAAAATGTACAAGTTCCGCAGCATGTACATGGACGCGGAAGAACGCAAGAAAGAATACATGGCCCAGAACAAGATGGACGGGCTCATGTTCAAAATGGACGACGACCCCCGCATCATCGGCTCCGAGAAGAAGGGGAAAGACGGGAAACCGAAGGGCATCGGAAACTTCATCCGGAACACGTCTCTCGACGAATTCCCGCAGTTCTTCAACGTGCTGAAAGGGGACATGTCCCTCGTCGGTACCCGGCCGCCCACAGTGGACGAATGGGAACAGTATGACCTGAAGCACAGGGTGCGCATGAGCATCAAGCCCGGCATCACCGGCCTGTGGCAGATCAGCGGACGGTCCAAGATCACCGACTTCGACGAAGTCGTCCGCCTCGACTCCGAGTACATCCAGAACTGGGACCTCGGGTCTGACATCAAGATCATTCTGAAAACCGTCGTGGTCGTCCTGAAACGGGACGGCGCCGAATAAACAGGAAGGAAATGAAACATGGCTAAGGCAAACTCCAAGAAAAACAATGCGAAGCACCGGTCGTCCGCCGATTTCCTCATCGCGGCCGGCGGTGACATTCCCTTCAACTATGTGGAGGCGTTCAAGTCGCTTCGTACCAACCTGAATTTCATCTCCGCAACGGAAAAGATCAACACGCTCGTCCTGACGAGTGCCATCCCCGGCGAAGGCAAGTCCAACACGGCCATCAACCTCGCCATCACCCTGGCGGAAGACAACAAGAGCGTCGTGGTCGTCGACTGCGACCTGCGCAAACCGTCGCTGAACCGCTATCTGAAACTCGGCCACAACTTCAAGGGCGTCACGGACATCCTGACCGGCACCGCGAACGTGGAAGACGCGCTCATCCAGTTCGAGGACCTCGGCATCCACGTCCTGACCGCCGGCGCCGTGCCTCCGAACCCGTCGGAGATGCTCTCCGCCGAGCCCATGCAGAAACTCGTCGCCGACCTGAAAGAGGCCTTCGACTACGTCATCCTCGACACGCCGCCGGTCTCCGTTGTCACCGACGCCGCCATCCTCGGCCGCTATGCCGACGGTGCCATCCTCTGCGTCCGTTCGAATTTCGCCCCGAAGGAAACGGTCCAGCTCGCCAAAGAGCGTCTGACCGCCGTCGGTGTCCGCATCCTCGGTGTCGTCCTCACCGGCTTCGACGCGAAGAACGACGCGAAGAGTTCCGCATACTCCTACGCTTACGAATACGAATACAAGAGCAAGCCCCCCCAAAAGACTGACAAGTAACTGCTATGACTGACCTCCACTGCCACCTGCTGCCCGGCATCGACGACGGCGCGAAAGACATCGAGATGTCTCTGGACCTGCTCCGGCAGGAGCGGAACCAGGGCGTCACGAACATCGTCTTCACGAGCCATTTCCGACCGGACGAAGAGAATCTTCACGACTTCCTGAAGAAGCGCAACCGCGCCTTCGGGTCGCTGATGAACACCCTCGAACAACGGGACGGGTTCAATTTCTCTTACAAGCTCGGCGCGGAAGTCTACTTCTCACCGACCCTCGCGGAAATGGATGTGACGCCGCTGTGCTTCACCCGTTCTCCGTACTTCCTGATAGAGTTCTCCTTCACGAGAGAACCCGCCTTCCTCGACCGGGTCCTGTTCGACCTGCAGACGAAGGGCATCCGGCCCATCATCGCCCACGTCGAACGGTATGAATGGCTGAAAGACCGGCCGGACATCCTCTACACCTGGGCGGACTCCGGCATCATCATCCAGTCGAACGCCGGTCCTCTCCTGAAAGAAGGGGAGACCGCAAAAAATATCTCGATGCTCATCGAGCACAACATCGTCAAGGTGCTGTCCTCGGACGCTCACCATCCGACCCGCCGCCCCGCGGACCTCGGCTCCGGCCTCATGTACGTCGCCCAGAACCTGGGACAGGACAAGGCCAAGGAACTCCTGCAGAACGGCAACCGGATCTTCCGGGGAGAAGAAGTCATCGACAACCCGCCCACCATGCCGAAACGGCGCTTCGGCAAATGGGTCTGAACCACAATACGAAAGGTAAATTTTTCGACGAATGGCAGAACAGAAAAAAACTACTCCGGTAAAACCGAAAAAAACGACCGCCGTCTCCGAGTCCGGGGAACGGCGTGTTGTACTGTCTGCTAAAACAGACCCTCTGGCATTTCTTCAGGAAGAGAAGAAGAAACTCACGGAGGAGATCGAAAAAGGACAGGAAACGGATGAGGCGCTGAAAGCGCAGCTCACCCCGAAAAAAGAAGCTGCCAGTTCCGAGTTCACCGTCAGCAAATCGCGCAAGGCGGCGAACCGCGAAGCGGAACAGGCCTGGGAAGACGCCAAGAAACAGATGGCCCAGTGGTCGGAGAACTCCTCTTTCGACTGGATCCAGGACGATCCGGTGGACGAACCGGACGAGGAGGAAGAGGGCATCCTCATCTCCCGTGCGAAACGGCAGGCCGCCTCTCCGGCCCAGCGCCGCAACCGCGGCTACGACCGGACCAAACAGATCCTGGCCGTGTGTCTCATCTTCGTCGCCATGGCGGTCTCCGTCGGCGGTTTCCTCTTCGACAAGCTGGACCTCGTCCAGTTCGACGACGGCGTGAAAACGGAAGTCGAGCAGACGGACACGAGTCTCCTCGATGAGGCCGCAGCCATCACGGAAGAGGAACTGAAGGGCCTCGAGTACACGAACGATTACCCGATGCTCCCGAAGGGCGAAGTCTTCCGGGACCCGGACGTCGTCAACATCCTGCTCCTCGGTACGGACGAACGGACCACCCGCTTCAACACGAACGCCCGGTCTGACTCCATGATCCTTCTGTCCATCCACACCCGGAACCACACGGTCAAACTCGTCAGCTTTGAGCGAGGCACCGGTGTGCCCATCCTGTCCGGCGAGTACAAAGGCCAGTACGACTGGCTGACCCACTGCTTCCGCTACGGCGGTGCGAACCTCGTCATGGAAGAGATCCAGGCCTGCTATCTCCTCGACTGCAGCCACTATGTCCGCACGAACATCCGCGCCTTCATGAAGCTCATCGACGTCGTCGGCGGTGTCGACATCTACCTCTCTGACCGGGAGGCCGACTACATCAACCACTGGTACAACTACCCCTATGCGACGAACCACGTCAAGGAGATGAGCATCCGCGATGAACTGCATGCGGTCGGTGTCGGCAAGAACCACCTGAACGGCGCCACGGCCATGCTGTACGCCCGCTGCCGTGCCCTCGACAACGACTTCGGACGCATGAAGCGCCAGCGCATCGTCATGCAGGCCATCTTCAACCAGATCAAAGACCTCAGCATCCCGGAACTCAATACCATGCTGAACACCATGCTGCCCCTCATCCAGACGAACTTCAGCCGCGGCGAACTCGCCACGCTGGTCCTGGAAGTCCCCGAGATCATCTCGAGCGACTTCGAGACGATGCAGCTGCCCGAGAGCGGCACGTTCGGCAAGATGGCCGGCATGGAGGGGCGCAGCCTCTTCGCACCGGACTTCGACCGCAACGCGGCCGACCTCAAGTCCTTCCTCTACGGGTAAATCGCCACAGCAAAACCGCATAACAGAAAAACTGCCGTGTCAGAAAAGCTTTGAACAGCTGAGTATGACACGGTCTTTGTTATTTATGTAACAATATATACAATTTGATTTATACGTGTAAAAAAATAATGTTCAGATTTCTTGCATTACCCTTAAAAAATAGATATACTGGAAATGTTGATTTAAGTTCTTTTTAAGGTTTACATCCGTAAAAGAATTCGAGCAATTACTTATTGGAGGAATCGCAATGGAAAAAACAGTTCAGAACAATTATCCCACTATAATTGTCCACGGTTTCCTTGGTGTCTGTGAAGGGAAGTACAACTACTTCAACTACATCTTCAGATACTTCGGCGGCTTCACGGGCGATGTAGTCAAGTCCCTCAACAAGAGAGGCTACGAGGTCTATCTCCCCGGTCTCGGCGCGTTCGCACCGGTCTGGGACAGATGCTGCGACCTGTATGCTTACATCTTCGGTGGCACCGTCGACTACGGTAAAGTCCACTCCGAGAAGTATGGCCATGCCCGCTACGGCCGCACCTATCCCGGCGTCCTCAAGGACCTCGGCACTCCCGGCGACCACGCGAAGGTCAACCTCATCGGTCACTCCTTCGGCGGCCCGACCCTCTGCCTGTTCTCGTCCCTCATGCAGCAGGGCGCGCAGGATGAGATCGACGGCACCGATCCTGACGACCTTTCCCCGTTCTTCAAGGGCGGCCATGGCAATCTCATCCATTCCGTCACGACCCTGAACGGTACCAACAGCGGTACGACCCTCGTTCAGATGCTTCCGCGGTCCGTCCGCAACGGCATTCAGTTCGGGATCGACTCCGTCGTCCTCGCCACCGGCAACAGCTGGTTCAACAAAGTCATCGACTTCAAGATGGACGAGTGGGGCTTCACGGTCAACCCGGAAGAGAAACCGGAAGGTTTCCGCAATCCGCTCGAGTACAAGGACCTCATCAAGAAGAACTCCACCAGCGATGAGAACATGTTCCATCAGATGTCCGTCGAGTATGCCAGACAGCTCGCTGACGAGCGTTACTGCATGAGCCCGACCACTTACTACTTCGCACAGCGCTGCGTCCGCACGCATCCGAACAAGAAGGGCCATCACAACGCCAACCTGACGAACACGATGCCGCTGTTCGACCTCACCGCTCCCATCATCGGCCGTTACTCCAACAAGGCCATGGGCATCGACGAGTCCTGGTTCCCGAACGACGGTATGGTCCCGCTGCCCAGCCAGGGCGCTCCGTACAACATGCCTTCCGTCGACTACTATGACGGCATCGAGGTCAAACCCGGTCTCTGGTACAACATGCCTGTCACCGACAACGACCACGAATCCATGGTCGGCATGTTCGTCAACAACGACAAGACAGACAATCGCTTCGAGAAGATCGTCAAGGCATTCAAATATCTGCCGGATGCATAAGAGAGAGGGGAACAGCAATGGTAACTAAAGCAACGAACTATCCGACTATCCTTGTCCATGGTTTCCTGGGCGTCGACCAGAAGAACTATTTCAGCTATCTGTACCAGTACTTCGGATCCTTCACCAAGGACCTCAGAAAGCACTGGGAAGAAGACCTCGGCTATGAGGTCTATCAGCCGGCACTCGGCCCCTTCACCGGTATGTGGGAGCGCTCCTGCGAACTCTATGCCTACATCTTCGGCGGCCGCGTCGACTACGGTGTCTACCACTCTCAGAAGCACGGCATCAAACGTTTCGGCCGTACCTATGAAGGTGTCCTGAAAGACCTCGGTACTCCCGGAGACCACGCGAAGGTCAACCTCATCGGCCACTCCTTCGGCGGCCCCACCGTCACCATGTTCTCCTGGATCATGACGGAAGGCTGCAAGGAAGAACTCGACGCCACTCCGGCGGACGAAGTTTCCGACTTCTTCAAGGGCGGCAAGGGCGATATGCTCCACACGGTCAGCACCCTCTCCGCAACCAACCGCGGCACCGCCGCTACCGTCTTCGCAGGCGACAAACTCCTCCACACCATCTCGAAGGTCCTCATGACCGCCGGCGCTTACGCAGGCGACATGATCAACAATGTCTATGACCTGTACTTCGACCCGTGGGGCGCCATGGAAGACCCGGCACTCTGCAAGTCCAAGGCTCTCGGCAAGGACATGGAGACCAAGAAAGCCGGCATCACCGCTTACGCGGAAGCTTATGACGGCGGTAACATCTGGTATGAGATGAAGCCCTCCGTTTCTGACGCGATGCTCGCCGGCTGGAAAGCCAATCCGAAGACCTACTACATCGCCCATCCGGCATGCGGCACGCATCCGACCAAGGCCGGCACCCAGTCCCCGGACGGACACATCTTCCCGCTGTTCAAGATCACCGGCTGGATCCTCGGCAACTACACCAACAAGAATGCCGGCATCGACAAGAACTGGCTCCCGAACGACGGTATCGTCAACACGCCCTCCATGGGTGCTCCCGCCGGTGTCGAAGAGATCAAGTGGACTCCGGGCATGGATCCCATCAAACCCGGTGTCTGGCACGTGCTTCCCGCACAGAACTGGGACCACCAGGGCTGGGCCGGCATGTTCATCTCCAAGGCCACTTACTACGACACGCTCGACTCCATCCTCGAGTCCATCTACGCGCTGCCGGACATCAAATAAGATATCCTGAAACAAACAAAAACGCCGCCTCTTACGAGGTGGCGTTTTTCGCGTCGTATTTCGTGGTGTTCGGACGGGTGATCTTCTGTGTGTAGCGCTCCTCGTTCTGACCGAGGGTGTGGGCGGTATCCACGTTGCCCGCGTCGTCGACGTCCATGGAGTTGGCGTAGACCCAGCGCATGTACTCGTCCGGGAACTGTTTGTCCATGATGCGGTCGATCGTGTTCTGCGGAGGGATGCCCTCCTGGCGTTCGTTGAACCGGGCGGCTGCTTCGGCTGAGGTGAGGCAGTCGTAAACGAAGAACACGAAGATGATCCAGAAGAGGATCTTTTTCGGCTTCGGATGGATCTTGTCGAGCATCTTGTTGAAGCCGGGGTAGATGAGCTTTGCCCAGAGACATCCGAGGACGCCCCAGAACAGGGAGTAGAGGAGGCAGACCCGGCCGCCGATGTTGAGCGGCATCTGGGAGTAGTCCCAGGCGACGTGGCCGAAGACGAGTTCCATGCCGAGGGACATGATGTACTCGGCAAACGTCAGGACCACGAAGGACTTTAAGAAGACCTTCCAGAGCGGGGTCTCTGTATCGCGGAAGAGGAGCAGGGTCAGGAGCAGACCGCCGATGCCGTAGGCGAGACCGAAGGGCCCGTAGACCAGAGACTGCCGGCTCTCCCAGTACCCGTTCGTGATGCGTCCGAAGACCATCTCGATGCAGTACCCGATGATGCTGCAGATGATGAGGATCGCAAACATCTCGAACCCGCTGAGGTAACGAGGGTTCCCGGTGTCGAAAAAGTGTTCCGTGAAGTGGTGCCAGCCGTACTGCCTGCGGGGCTTCTCAGAACGGTCCTCCGCATTTCTATGGGTCAGGTCATGCCAGCGCTGTTTGATGTCAGTCATTTGGGTCACCA
>ONFJ01000022.1 GCA_900317085.1 uncultured Eubacteriales bacterium
CTTTCTCCCACGCTCTTCGGCTTCCCCTTCCCCGGAGGACATCAGTCTCAACCATGAAAAGTAGGTAAAGCCGACAGTTTCTGTCGGCTTCAGTGCCTCAACAAATTCGGAGTTGTTGGGGATTGGGTGTGAGCGGTGCATGAGAGTAAGAGAATAATCCCTGCAGCGAAGGTGCTGCAGGGATTTGGTTCGTGTATTGAAGTACTTACAGGGCGGCGATGGCGTCTTTCAGGGCGTCGACGCGGTTAGTCTCTTCCCACGGGACACCGAGGTCCTCGCGGCCCATGTGGCCGTACGCGGCGACCTGCTTGTAGATGGGACGGCGCAGGTCGAGAGCGTCGATGATGGCCGAGGGACGCAGGTCGAAGACCTTGTTCACCGCGGCGCTGAGCTTCTCGATCGGGACGGTCTCGGTGCCGAAGGTGTCGATGAAGACGGACAGCGGGCGGGCGACGCCGATGGCGTAAGCCAGCTCGACTTCGCACTTGTCGGCGAGGCCGGCCGCGACGATGTTCTTCGCGACCCAGCGAGCGGCATAGGAGGCACTGCGGTCGACCTTGGTCGGGTCCTTGCCCGAGAAGGCGCCGCCGCCGTGGCCGCAGGCACCGCCGTAAGTGTCGACGATGATCTTCCGGCCGGTGAGACCGGAGTCGCCGACGGGACCGCCCACGACGAAACGTCCGGTGGGGTTGACGTAGATCTTGGTGTTCTCATCGAGGAACTCGGCCGGCAGGACCGGTTTGATGACGTGATCGATGATGTCTTCGCGGATCTGCTCGAGTTCGACGTCCGCGGAGTGCTGGGAGGAGACGACGACGGCCTCGATGCGGACCGGCTTGTCCTCCTCGTCGTATTCGACCGTGACCTGGCTCTTGCCGTCCGGACGGAGGTAGGGCAGAGTGCCGTCCTCGCGGACGTCGGTCAGGCGTTTGGAAAGCTTGTGGGCGAGGGAGATGGCAAGGGGCATGAGCTCCGGGGTCTCCTTCGTGGCATAGCCGAACATCATGCCCTGGTCGCCGGCGCCGTTCAGGTCGTAGGGGTCGACATCGCTCGCCTTGTTCTCCTGGGAGTGGTCGACACCGAGGGCGATGTCGGGGCTCTGTTCGTCGATGCAGGTGAGGACGGCACAGCTGTTGCCGTCAAAGCCGTAGACGGCGTTATTGTAGCCGATCTCGTTGATGGTCTCGCGGGCGATCTTCGGGATGTCCACATAGCAGCTCGTGGAGATCTCACCCATGATCATGACCTGACCGGTGGTGACGGTGGTCTCGCAGGCGACACGGCCCTGGGGGTCCTGGGCCATGATGGCGTCGAGGACTGCGTCGGAGATCTGGTCGCAGATCTTGTCGGGATGGCCCTTCGTAACGGATTCGGAAGTAAACAGATGATGCATACTGGGCTCCTTTCTGGTGTATGAGTGCAACGTTCGGTACATCGCCACAAGAAACGCCCTCCGGCACAAACCGAAGGGCGAAAGTCGTCTTATCTTTCGGTTCACACCGCAGGAATTGGCACCTTACCTTGCGGCAGGTTGCCGGACGTCGATGGGCCTGTTCCCTTACGTCACTCTGGATAAGTGGTTATTTGATTTGCACATATTGTACTGACCGGGCGGGGCTTTGTCAACCCCGGAAAACGGTCAGACGTCAGGCGCCTGCTTTTTCGAGTTCGTACCCTTGATGATGGGGGACAGACGCTTGTAGACGAGGAAGGTGATGACTACGTCGATCATGCCTTTCACGAAGGTGAAGGGCACATTGAAGATGAGCAGTGCATCGGAGAGCCCCTTGATGGAGGGCAGTATGGCCTGATAGGCACCCACGATGGCTTCCATCGGCATGAAGTTCGTGTAGAACGGGTAGACGATGAAGTAGTTGATGGGGAAACTGACGACCGCCATGATGACCGCACCGACAAGCGAACCGATGAGCGCACCCTTGCGGCTCTTGTGGAACTGGTAGATGTAACCGGTGGGGATGACGAAGCAGACACCGATGAGGAAGTTCGCCAGTTCGCCGACGCCGGACGAAGAGGTGACCGGCAGGTGGATGAGGTTCTTCAGCAGGCAGACCAGCGCGCCGTACCAGGGGCCCAGTGCGAACGAGGTCAGAAGGGCCGGGAGTTCCGAGAAGTCGAGTTTGATGAACCCGGGCATGATGGGGATGGGGAACTCGATGTACATGAGGATGGTGGCGATGGCCGCCATGACAGCAGTGGTGGTCAGCTTCCGGACCATGGAGGTGGAACCGGACTGCTGGGTCTTGGGTGAAGCCATGGGCGTCAGTCCTTTCTTCATTTCTCTTTCCTCTCAAAGTATACAGGGAAGAGAGGATGACTGTCAAACCGGAGAAGGCTCTGCCCGAATAGGGACTTCTCTTAATATGATTTATTTGCGTGCAAAGGGTGCTGTGGTCCAGGGACGGACTGGAGAATGTCCGGACGCGACAGCGTTGGCGATTTACTCGTGAAAGGTATGACCCTTCACGAATTCGGAATACCGAACGTGGAATTCAAGCCGTTTGCGCCGGCTGATGGGCACGACGGCGTGGTTCGTCAGTTCGATCTGTTCCGAGTTGAACTTCGCCACATGTTTCAGGTTGATGACGTATGACCGGTGACACTTGTAGAAGTACTCCTCCGGCAGCTGGGTCTCGATGTTGGTGAAGGTCGTAAAACTGTCGACGAGTTCGTCTCGGGTCATGATGCTCGTGTGGTCATCGTCCGCGATGACCGCGAAGACCTCCTCGGACGGGAACACCCGGAACCCGTGGTCCACCTTCGCGAGGATGACCCGGTCGGAATAGAGTTCCTTGCGGTAAGAGTCCAGCGCGTCGAAGATGTCTGCCTGGGTGACGGGCTTCGTCAGGAACCGGTGGGTCTTGACCGCGAACGCTTCGAAGACCCGTTCCGGGTTCGAGGACAGCAGGACGACGGCCGCCCTGGCGTCCTTGGTGCGAACGACCCGTGCGTTCTCCACCGACGGTTTCAGTTCGAAGTTGTCATCGATGAAGATGACATCCGGTCGTTCGAACTCGAGCAGGTAGTCCCGCATCTTTCGGAACACCTTCGTCTCGACATCCACATACTTCTGCTCACCGTACGTCTTTACGGCTCCGGTCAGGAACCGAACGGTTTTCGGCTCGCTGCTCATGATAAAAATGGTCATTTCAATGCCTCCTGTGTTTTGGTATTTGCTACTTGTATGAAATGATCCAAATCGGACAGAGCCATCGTACATGAGGATCCCGAAAAACGCAACTATAGAGCCATTTTTCGGCTCCATAACGACCGTTATGGAGTTATTAACTACCGTTCACCGGAAAGTTGTTGTTCCGGTCGATTTTTGCCCTCCGGTCTGCTACTCTTTGGAACGGAGGTGAAAACGATGTTTTTGCATGCGGAACCGGGCGCCGGTCTCATCCGGTATGAGCTGCTCCCGGGAGAGCCGGTCGATGAGTTCACGCTGGAAGTCCTCCGGCAGAACACACCGGAGGGGGTGCTGATGCTGGGAAGAGAGACGAACGAGGAGGGCGACCATCTTCTTCTGCCGGTAGCCGGACTCGTTCCTGTTTTGTCGGAAGAAAGTATTTTAGTAAATATCTTTATTGAAAACAAGTTCTTTACAGAAATAAAAACCATACAATCTTCGCTTCGTGATCATATGATCCCCGAATGGGAACTGGTGCTCCGCCCGGAGTGGACCTGGGTCCGTCCCGAGACCGGGGCTCCGGTGCTGCTCGTCCTGCCGACCCCGGCGGCCCGGGACCTGAGCCTGTCCATGGACGCGTATGAGACTCTGGTGTCGGCGATTTATGCAAAGAGGAGGCAGATCGCCGAAGAAAGTGCAGGGGAGACAGAGCGGCATGCGGGGCAGAGTGCTAAGGGGAGTGCTAAAGCGGGTGCCAGGCGGCGCGGGCCTGCCAAACCCTGGCGTCTCGTGGTGCGGGATTTCTGGGAAAACCTCGACTGAACAGGGTCCGGATTTGAAGTAAATTTAAGGAAAACCAACGTAGTTACGCCAAAAACTCGAAAAAGTTAGCACTCTCGACCGGAAAGTGAAAAAAGTTGCCGAAAAGGTGTTGACTTTTCTATAGGCGAGGTGTATCTTATTACTGAAATTAGCACTCCGAAGTTTTGAGTGCTAAACCGAGTGCTAACGCAGAAAGGGTGAGAAACGATGCTTCCGACGCGAAGACAGCAGATCTTAGCAGCCATAGTCGAACAGTACATCGAGACCGGCGAACCGGTCGGTTCCAAAGCGCTGTTGTCGAAGCTCGACATCAATGTTTCTTCCGCCACCATCCGAAACGATATGGCGGCCCTCACTGCACAGGGACTCATCTACCAGCCCCACACCTCCGCGGGTCGTATCCCGACCCATAGCGGTTATCGGTATTATGTCGATAACCTTATGAAAATGGAGGAACTTGGGGAGACCGACCGCCGGCGCATCGAAGCCGGAGTCGACGAACGTTCCGGAGACCCGGAAGCGCTCCTGACGAAGGCCGGCGAGGCGCTCGTGAACTTCACGAACTTCGCGGCACTGTCCACGACTCCCTCCGACGAGCACGCGTTCATCAAGAACATCGAAATGGTCCCGGTCAGTCCGAAAGTCGCGATGGTGGTCCTCCTGACCTCCACCGGCATCCTGAAGAGCAAACCCTGCCGCATGGATGTCACGCTGACGCCGGACATCAAGCAGACCTTCGATCAGCTGGTGGAAGAACAGTTCCGGGGCACGCCCCTCAGCGACATCAACACGGTCAAGATCCAGACCCTCGCAGCGTCCCTCGGCGCGAAGGCGCTCTCCATGAGTTCGCTGCTGGCTACAGTCTCCGACCTCGCCGAGATGGCCTCACAGGCGGACATCAAACTGGAAGGCAAGTCGAACCTGCTCGGGTACAAAGAGTACAGCGACAACCTGCCCTCCCTTCTGAAGTTCCTTGGCGATGAAGAGCCGCTGAACATGCTGGTCTCGTCCGGAGAGGCGAGCGGCCCGGGCATCGAGGTCCGTATCGGTTCCGAGAACCGGTTCTCCGAACTCTCGAACTCGACCACCATCATCTCCCGATACAAGATCGGAGACGGAGCCACCGGTGCCATCGGCATCATCGGCCCCACCCGGATGAACTATTCCAAACTCATCCCGCGCATCCAATATCTGACAGACATCATCTCAAAGGTCCTGTCGGAAGTTTACGAGGAGGATACACCCACCCATGAGCAAACAGACGAAGAAACCTCTTGACGAGGAGCTCGAACAGGAAGAGGTCCTGGAAGAAGAGACCGTCGAGACCGAAGCTGCCGAAGCGGCGGAAGCAGTCGAAGAACCGGTCGAAGAACCGGCCGAAGAGCCTTCCGATGACCTCGCCAACCTGCAGAAGGCGCTCGAGGAAGAACAGAATCGTTACCTGCGCCTGATGGCCGAGTACGACAACTTCCGCAAGCGTTCTGCCAGAGAAAAGGACGGCATCTATACCGATGCGAAAGCGGACACGTTCACGAGCCTGCTCCCGGTCCTCGACAACTTTGACCGGGCATTCGAGAACGAAGACGCATCGCCCGAAGACTTCCGCAAGGGCATCGAGATGACCAGAGACCAGCTCCTGGCCGTTTTCGAGAAAGCGGGCGTCGAGGCGTACGGCGAAGCCGGCGAACCCTTCGACCCGAACATCCACAATGCGGTCAGCCACATCGAAGACCCCGAACAGGGCGAGAACGTTCTGGCACAGGTCTTCCAGAAGGGCTACAAACTCGGCGACAAAGTGCTTCGGCACGCCATGGTCGTCGTCGCGAACTAGGGAACCACGGGCAGTACATCGCCCGAGTCCAGATAAATTTGTTAAAAATACACTTTCAATAAACAGTCTTTATTGAAAAGACGGAGGAATTCATTATGGCAAAAATCGTAGGTATTGACTTAGGTACTACCAACTCCTGTGTGGCGGTCATCGAAGGCGGCGAGCCCGTCGTCATCGCGAACGCCGAAGGCGCCCGCACCACCCCGTCCGTTGTTGCGTTCGGCAAAGACGGCGAGAGAATGGTCGGTCAGGTCGCCAAGCGTCAGGCCATCACCAACCCCGACAGAACCGTCGCGTCCATCAAGAGACAGATGGGTTCTGACTACAAAGTCACCATTGACGACAAAAAGTTCACTCCTCAGGAGATCTCCGCGATGATCCTGCAGAAGCTGAAGACCGACGCAGAGGCTTACCTTGGCGATAAAGTGACGGAAGCCGTCATCACCGTTCCCGCATACTTCACCGACGCCCAGCGTCAGGCGACCAAGGACGCCGGTAAGATCGCCGGCCTCGAGGTCAAGAGAATCATCAACGAGCCGACCGCTGCCGCTCTTGCATACGGCATCGACAAGGAGGCCGACCAGAAGATCATGGTCTACGACCTTGGCGGCGGTACCTTCGACGTCTCCCTCATCGAGATGGGTGATGGCGTCCAGGAAGTTCTTGCCACGGCCGGTAACAACCATCTCGGCGGCGACGACTTCGACCAGCGCATCATCGACTGGCTCGCAGACGAGTTCAAGAAATCCGAAGGCATCGACCTTCGTTCCGACAAGATGGCCATGCAGCGTCTGAAGGAAGCTGCGGAAAAGGCGAAGATCGAACTCTCCGGTGTCACCAATTCCACCATCTCCCTTCCGTTCATCACCGCAGATGCAACGGGCCCGAAACACCTTGAGACCTCTCTTTCCAGAGCGAAGTTCAACGAACTGACTGCCGACCTCGTCGAAGCGACGATGGGCCCGGTCCGTCAGGTCCTCTCCGACTCCGGTCTCAAGACTTCCGAGATCGACAAGGTCCTCATGGTCGGCGGTTCTTCCCGTATCCCGGCTGTCCAGGAAGCGGTCCAGAAGTGCATCGGCAAAGAGCCCTTCAAGGGCATCAACCCCGATGAATGTGTCGCCATGGGCGCAGCCCTTCAGGGCGGTGTTCTCGGCGGCGACGTCAAGGGCCTCCTGCTTCTCGACGTCACTCCTCTGAGCCTTGGTATCGAGACCCTCGGTGGTGTCTGCACCAAGATCATCGAGAGAAACACCACCATCCCGACCAAGAAGAGCCAGATCTTCTCCACCGCTGCGGACAACCAGACTTCTGTCGAAGTCAACGTCCTTCAGGGTGAACGTGAATTCGCAAGAGACAACAAGTCCCTCGGCGTCTTCCACCTCGACGGCATCCTTCCCGCACGCCGCGGCACTCCGCAGATCGAAGTCACCTTCGACATCGACGCCAACGGCATCGTCAACGTCTCCGCAAAAGACCTTGGCACCGGCAAGGAGCAGCACATCTCCATCACCGCTTCCTCCAACATGTCCAAAGAGGACATCGACAAGGCAGTCCGCGATGCAGAACAGTATGCAGCCGAAGACAAGGCCCGTAAGGAAGAAGTCGACCTCCGCAACGGCGCAGACCAGATGGTCTTCCAGTCCGAGCGGATCCTCGAGGATGAGGGCGACAAGTTCGAACAGGCTGACAAGGACGCTCTTCAGAGCGCCATCGATGAGCTGAAAGAGGCGCTGAAGGGCACCGACACCAACCTCATCAAGAACAAGCAGGAAGCACTCCAGTCCAAGTTCTATGAAGTCTCCGCGAAGCTTTATCAGGCCAACGCTCCGCAGGGCGACCCCTCCGCGGCAGGCTTTGACCCGAACGCGGCAGCCGGTTTCGGCGGCGGCGCAGGCTTCGGCGGTCAGCAGCCCGGCGACGATGCGGCCGATGTTGACTTCACCGACGTTGACTAATGTTTTCTGAGGTTTCTCCGGCCAGGAGAAACACCGATCATCCAATATCAAACAGGTCAAAGGTCCGGATCGACGTCTGGGGACCCTCGCAGAGGGGGTTCGGCTGGCAGACGCGAGACGGAGCCTTTGACATGTTCTACGAAATGAGGGCTTATTTTGGCAGACAAAAGAGATTACTATGAAGTGCTGGGTGTCGACAAAAGCGCCAGCGCCGATGAGATCAAAAAAGCCTACCGGAAACTGGCCAAGAAGTACCACCCGGACCTGAACCCGGACGACAAGGAAGCCGAAGTCCACTTCAAGGAAGTGAACGAGGCTTATGAAGTGCTGTCCGACGACCAGAAGAAGTCCCGGTATGACCGCTTCGGCTTCGCCGGAGTGGACCCGAGCTACGGCGACGGGGCAGGCGGCCCCGGCGGCTTCGGTTTCGACGGTGGAGACTTCGGCGACATCGGAGACATCTTCTCCAGCATTTTCGGTGGCGGCTTCGGCGGCGGTGGCTTCGGCGGCGGTCGCCGCGCAGACCCCAACGCGCCTCGCAGAGGGTCTGACATCAACGCCCGCATGAACATCACCTTTGTGGAAGCGGCCAAGGGCTGTCACAAGAAGGTGCGGACGCCCCGCATCGAGGTCTGTGACGTCTGCCACGGCAGCGGATGCAAGACCGGTCAGCCGGAGACCTGTTCCCAGTGCCACGGCACCGGCCAGGTCACCCAGACCCAGCGCACTGCCTTCGGCATGTTCCAGTCCACGGCGGAATGTCCCACCTGTCACGGCCGGGGCAAGACCATCAAGGACCCCTGCGACCGCTGTGACGGTCTCGGCATGATCCGCCGCACCGTGGAGATCGACGTCGACGTCCCCGCCGGCATCGACAACCACCAGGCGTTCGCGGTCCGCGGACAGGGCAACTTCGGCCCGAACGGCGGCCCCCAGGGCGACCTCTATGTGGAATGTGTCATCGAACCCCACGAGGTCTTTACGAGAGAGGGCTATGACGTCTTCTGCGACGTTGTCGTCACTTACTCCCAGGCCGTCCTCGGCTCCGAGATCTACGTGCCCACCCTTGACGGCAAGGTCAAGTACAACATGCCCGCCGGCACCCAGCCCGGAACGAAGTTCCGCCTGAGAGGCCGCGGCATCGACCCGACCCACGCCGCCGGCAAGGGCGACCAGTACGTCACGGTCATCGTCGACGTCCCGAAGAAGGTCACCGACCATCAGAAGGAACTCCTTGAAGAGTTCGACAAGGAGTACATCGACAAGCCCGTCAACGACGGCACCGGCGCCACGAACTACAAGGCGTCGAACAAGAAGAAGAAACGTCATTTCTTTGACTGATGTTTTCAGCAAAATAAGAGACCGGCTTTTGCCGGTCTCTATTGCTTTAAACCGTAAAAGCGTGTATAATACCTGTTAACTATGGCGAGACGTACATCGCCAAAACCATTCAGAAACAAGGTGAAGCATTTGCTGATTTTTGAGTATCTGGAACAGAACGCGAAGCTGTATCCGGACGAAGTCGCCCTCGTGGAGATCTCGCCGAAGTTCGACGAGAAGAGCCGTATCACCTGGAAGGATTACTCCCTCGTCCAGCCTGTGCCGGGCAAGGAGTTCCGCCGTGAGATGACCTGGAAGACCTTCGACGAGCGCGCCAACATGTTCGCCAACCTCCTCTTCACCCGGGGCATCCGGAAAGGGGAGAAGGTGGCCATCCTCCTGATGAACTCCATCGAATGGCTGCCCATGTATTTCGGTATCCTCAAGACCGGCGCCATCGCGGTGCCCCTCAACTACCGGTACGACGCGAACGAGATCAAGTACTGCCTCGAGAAGGCGGACTGCTCCATGCTGGTCTTCGGACCGGAGTTCGTCGGCCGTGTCGAGGAGATCGTCGATGACATCCCGGACGTGGAACACCTGTTCTATGTCGGTGAAGACTGCCCGAGCTTTGCGGACAGCGCCGAAGAACTCATCAAATACTGCTCGAAGGAAAAGCCGAACGTCGAGATCACCCTCGATGACAACGCAGCGATTTATTACTCCTCGGGCACGACGGGCTTCCCGAAGGCCATCCTGCATGCCCATCGAAGCCTCGAACACGCGGCCCTGACCGAACAGAACCACCACGGTCAGACCCACGACGACGTCTTCCTCTGCATCCCGCCCCTGTACCATACCGGCGCGAAGATGCACTGGTTCGGCTCTCTGGTCGTCGGCGGCAAAGCGGTCCTTTTAAAGGGCATCCGCCCCGAGTGGATCCTCCGCGCTGTCTCCTCCGAGCGCTGCACCATCGTCTGGCTCCTGGTGCCCTGGGCGCAGGACATCCTCGACGCCATCGATCGCGGCGACATCGACCTTTCGGACCACATCCTCGACCAGTGGCGGCTCATGCACATCGGCGCGCAGCCGGTCCCGCACAGCCTCATCGAACGCTGGATGCAGCGGTTCCCGAACCATCAGTATGACACGAACTACGGCCTGTCTGAGTCCATCGGCCCCGGCTGCATCCACCTCGGCGTCGAGAACATCGACCACGTGGGCGCCATCGGTGTCCCGGGCTACGGCTGGGAAGCGAAGATCTGCGACGGCGACGGCAACGAAATGGGCCCGAACGAAGTCGGCGAGATCCGCGTCAAGGGCCCCGGCGTCATGAAGTGCTACTACAGAGACAAGGCGGCCACCGCCGAGTCCCTGAAAGACGGCTGGCTCTGCACAGGCGATATGGCCTATAAAGACCCCGACGGTTTCATCTACATCGTCGACCGCAAGAAGGACGTCATCATCACCGGCGGTGAGAACCTCTACCCGGTCCAGATCGAAGACTTCCTGCGCAAGCACGACGCCATCAAGGACGTCGCCGTCATCGGCCTTCCGGACGAGCGCCTCGGCGAGATCGCCACGGCCATCATCTCCGTCAAGGAGGACTGCCACCTGAGCGAGCAGGAAGTCAACGACTTCTGCAAAGGCCTGCCCCGGTACAAACGTCCCCGGAAGATCATTTTCGCGGAAGTCCCGCGGAACCCCACCGGCAAGATCGAGAAACCGAAACTTCGCGAACTCTATGCCGGCGCGAACCTCGTCGAACAGCAGACGAAGAAGTAAGCAACCCTAAAAGGAAGGTATATTATGAAGCAGTTGTTACTCGGAAACGAGGCAGTGGCCCGCGGTCTTTACGAAGCCGGCTGCCGTCTGGTCTCCAGTTATCCCGGGACGCCAAGTACCGAGATCACCGAGAACGCCGTCAAGTACAGCGACGACATCTGGTGCGAATGGGCGCCCAATGAAAAAGTGGCCATGGAGACCGCCATCGGCGCCTCCATCGCCGGCGGACGCGCGTTCTGCGCGCAGAAACACGTCGGCCTGAACGTGGCCGCCGACCCGCTGTTCACCGTCGCCTACACCGGCGTGGGCGGCGGACTGGTCATCGCGGTCGCGGACGACCCCGGCATGTTCTCCTCCCAGAACGAGCAGGACTCCCGCCACTACGCGAAGGCCGCCAAGGTCATGATGCTCGAGCCCTCGGACTCTGCGGAGTGCAAGGACTTCACGAAGCTGGGCTTCGAACTCTCTGAGAAGTTCGACACCCCGGTCATCCTCCGCCTCACGACCCGTGTGGCGCACTCCAGCAGCATCGTGGAACTCGCGGACCGTGACGATGTCCCGGTCAAGGAATACGTCAAGAACATGGCGAAGTACTCCATGCTTCCGGCCAACGCCATCAAGCGCCACGTCGTGGTCGAAGAGCGTCAGCTGGCCGAGCAGGAGTGGGCGGAGACCGCTTCCATCAACTCGGTCGAATGGAACGACAAGAAGATCGGTGTCATCGCCGCCGGCATCACCTACCAGTACGCCAAAGAGGCCCTGGGCGATAAAGTTTCGTACCTCAAGCTCGGCTGCGTGAACCCGCTGCCGAAGAAACTCATTCAGGACTTCGCCGCGGAAGTCGACACCCTCTATGTCCTCGAACAGCTCGACCCGGTCATCGAGGAGCATGTCCGTGTCCTCGGCATCGAATGCAAGGGCAAGGAGCTCTTCGACCTGAAGGGCGAGTACTCCCAGGCGATGATCAAGAAGGTCATCCTCGGGGAAGAGGCCGAGTACCTCACCACCGACATGGAGATCCCGATGCGTCCGCCGGCACTCTGCCCGGGCTGCCCGCACCGCGGTCTCTTCAGCGCCCTGAAGCCCCTCGACGTCATGGTCAGCGGCGACATCGGCTGCTATACCCTCGGCGCGCTGCCGCCCCTCAGCATGATGGACACCACCATCTGCATGGGCGCCTCCGTCAGTGCCCTCCACGGCCGTAACAAGATCCGTCCCAATGAAGCGAAAAAGTCCGTCGCCGTCATCGGTGACTCCACCTTCGTCCATTCCGGCATCACCGGCATGATCAACGCGGCCTACAACCAGAGCAACTCGAAGATCATCATCCTCGACAACTCCATCACCGGCATGACCGGTCACCAGCAGAACCCGACCACCGGCAAGCGCATCGACGGCGAGCCGACCACGGCTATCGACATCGAGGCCCTGGCCCACTCCGTCGGCATCGACCGCGTCATCGTGGTCGACCCCTATGACATCGCCGCCACCAGAGACGCCATCAAGGCGGAACTGGAAGTCGATGCCCCGTCGGTCATCATCTCCAGAAGACCCTGCGTCCTTCTGAAGGAAGTCCGCGCGAAACAGCGCAAGCCCTTCTATGTGGACCCCGACAAGTGTGTCGGCTGCAAGGCCTGCATGAAGATCGGCTGCCCGGCCATCAGCATGAAGGACAAGAAGTCTGTCTTCGACTTCACCCAGTGTGTCGGCTGCGGCATGTGCAAACCGTTATGTAAATTTGACGCCATCAAGGAGGGAGACTGACCATGACCAGAAGCATTCTCATCGTCGGCGTCGGCGGCCAGGGCACGCTCCTCGCGTCTCGTCTGCTCGGCCGGACCCTCCTCGCCAAGGGCTATGACGTCAAGATCTCCGAAGTCCACGGCATGTCCCAGCGCGGCGGCTCCGTCGTCACCTATGTCCGTTACGGCGACAAGGTCAACTCTCCCATCGTGGAGAAGGGCGAAGCGGACATCATCATGAGCTTCGAAGAGCTGGAAGCGGCCCGCTGGCTGCCCTACCTCAAAAAGGGCGGCAGCATCATCGTCAACACCCAGCAGATGGACCCGATGCCGGTCATCACCGGCGCCGCCGTCTACCCCGAGAACGTCCTCGGCCAGCTCGCGGACCTCGGCGTGGATGTCCAGCCCGTTGACGCTCTGGGCCTCGCTGTAGAAGCCGGTACCCCGAAGGCCGCCAACGTGGCCCTCATCGGTACGGTCGCGAAGAACACGGACATCGAACAGGATGTCTGGGAGGAGACCATCAAAAACACGGTCCCCGAGAAGTTCCTCGAGCAGAACCTCAAAGCGTTCCGCCTCGGCTACAACGCCTAACAAAAAACAGACAAAACTCTTCTGCTGTCCGGTAGAAGAGTTTTTGTTTATGGAATACTGAGGGCAGAAACCAACGGACCACAACCCCGTCGTGCTCGAGGCGACCCTCGCCTGAACAAAGTGGGAAAAAACCACAGGGCTTTGCGAAAAATCCTTCGCAAAGCCCTTGCTTTTTTATTATAAAAAGATATAATACTAGATAGATTAGCACTCCTCCGAAAAGAGTGCTAAATTCACGCTGAAAGGGTACATCGCCCCACAGCATACAAAGGAAGTAAACGATATGGCAAAGAGACAATTCAAAGCAGAGTCCAAGCGACTGCTGGACCTCATGATCAACTCCATTTACACGAACAAGGAGATCTTCCTGCGCGAGCTCATTTCGAACGCGAGCGACGCCATGGACAAGCTCTACTATAAGTCCCTGACGGACAACATCACCGGTCTCTCCCGGAGCGATTTCGCGATCGAGATCTCCGCGGACAAGGACGCCCGGACCCTGACCATTTCCGATAACGGCATCGGTATGACGAAGGACGAACTGGCGGACAACCTCGGTACCATCGCGAAGTCCGGTTCCGGCCTCTTCAAGGAAGGCGCGGACGACGAGAAGGCTGCGGAGGACATCGACATCATCGGTCAGTTCGGCGTCGGTTTCTACTCGGCCTTCATGGTCGCGCAGAAAGTCGAAGTCCTGTCGAAGGCGTTCGGGGAAGACCAGGCCTACCTGTGGTCCTCCACCGGTACGGACGGCTACACCATCAAAGAGGCGGAGCGTGACGGCCACGGTACCACCATCATCATGACGATGAAAGAGGACACCGATGACGAACGCTACTCCCGCTACCTCGAGGAGTACGAGATCAAACACCTCGTCAAACGCTACTCCGACTACATCCGTTACCCCATCCGCATGGAGTGCACGAACCAGAAGCTCAAAGAGGGCACGGAGAACGAGTACGAAGAGGTCAAAGAAGTCGAGACCCTCAACACCATGAGCCCCATCTGGAAGAAGCAGAAGTCCGAAGTCACTGACGAAGAGTACGCGAACTTCTACAAGGACACCTTCCACGACTACAACGACCCGCTGCTGACCATCCGTTCCTCGACGGAAGGCGCGGCCACCTATACCGCTCTCATGTTCATCCCGTGCAAGGCCCCCATGAACTTCTATTCGAGAGACTATGAACCGGGCCTGAAGCTCTATGCCTCCGGCGTCATGATCATGGAGAACTGCAAGGAACTCCTGCCCGAGTGGCTCCGTTTTGTCCGCGGCCTCGTGGATTCCGAGGACCTGTCCCTCAACATCTCCCGTGAGATGCTGCAGCAGGACCGCCAGCTCCAGGTCATCGAGAAGAGACTCGAAAAGAAGATCCACGACGAACTGAAGACCATGCTCCGCAAGGACCGCGAAAAGTATGAGCAGTTCTGGGAGGCCTTCGGTGTCCAGATCAAGTACGGCACCTATGCGGACTATGGCATGCACGGTAAGGAACTCAGCGACCTCGTCCTGTTCCGCTCCAGCTTCGAGGACGGCAAGTACACGACCCTCGAGGACTATGTCAGCCGGATGAAGGAAGACCAGAAGTACATCTACTATGCCTGCGGCGAGACGCCCGAGAAGATCGCTCAGCTGCCCCAGACCGAACTGGTCGCCGACAAGGGTTACGAGATCCTCTACCTGACCGAGGATGTCGACGAGTTCAGCGTCCGGACCCTCTACGCCTACGATGAGAAGGAGTTCCGCTCCATCTCCGATGACGACCTGGGCATCGAGACTGAAGAGGACAAGGAAGCGCTGGAGAAGACCGCCGAGGAGAACAAAAACCTCTTCAAGGCGATGAAGGAAGCCCTGGGCGATAAAGTTGCTGACGTCAAGGCGTCGAACCGTCTGAAGAGCCATCCCGTCTGCCTGTCCACCGAGGGTGGCATCTCCATTGAGATGGAGAAGGTCCTGTCCCAGCAGATGAACGCGGACAACCGGGTCAAGGCCCAGAAGGTCCTCGAGCTCAACACCGAGCACCCCGTCTTCGCGAAACTTCAGGCGCTCTATACCGATGACCCCACGAAGATCTTCGACTATGCCGAACTGCTCTACGATCAGGCACTGCTCATCGAAGGCCTGCCCGTGGAGGACCCGGTCCGGTTCTCGAACCTCATCTGCGACCTGATGTGAGCATAGTTGCATAACCGCTACAAACAAACAGGCAAAGGGCGATTCGTATCTCTTTGTAAACACTTGTAACCACCGAACGGTCGTTATGTCGGACTTTTTTCCGGACATAACGACCGTTCGTCCGCGTTTTTCGACCGCTCCCACGGGGGAACCCGTTGGGGGCGGTTTTTTGCGCTACAATGACGAACGTTCGAAAAGTTATCCACACTACAAACAGAAAGGAAGGATGTACACCATGAGACGCATCACGATGACAGGCCGCCTGACCCGGGACCCGGAGCTCAAGGAACTGACATCGAAAACGGACGAGAGCAAAAAGCTCAAACGCCTGACCTTCGGCGTTGCCAACAACGACAACGGGAAGGACAAGGACCCGGAGTTCTTTGACGCCGTCGCCTGGGACCAGCTCGCCGTCTGGGGGCAGCAGTACCTCAAGAAGGGCAGCCGGATCCTCATCACCGGCACTCCGCACAACGAGACCTACGAAAAGGACGGACAGAAGAAGTTCCATTTCAAGATCGTCGCGGACAAGATCGAACTCATCGGCTGACAGGGCGGTCAGCCACAATACCTCCCTTTGCCGCCTCTGCCGCGGGGCCGGACACTCATCCTTTCTGAAATGGGCATCGCATGATCTCCGGCAAGCGTACGAGCGCCAGAAGAAAGGGTCTGAAACACCCAAGACCACACGCCCCGGCTCCGTTGCAGAGCCGGCAGGGGGAGACGAGAAAGAAGGAGACTCTATTGAATGTGAAAACCTTGAAGAACCGGGCCACGGCGATCCTGCTGGCAGCCATCCTGCTCGTCGGCACGGGAGTCGTCGGACTCACGGCGCTGGCCGCCCAGACGGTCACCATACAGATCGCCAACATCCCCCGGGGCTCGGACAACCAGTACTCCAACAAGAACTGGGGCCACCCGGAGCTGAAACTCATGAACGGCTGGACCGTCAAAGTGGAGACGTACTTCACCGTCAAGATCATGGACAATTACGACACCGGCAATGTCGTGTACTGTCTGGAGCCGCCCTCGAGCCTGCACACCGGCGACAAGCTGACACAGCAGGGGGACACGGTGAACTTTTTCCGCAGCAAGTTTCCCTGGAACGGGACCCTCAGCGGTGAGTGGCAGAGAAAGCTCATCGCCGCCATCCTGTACCACGGCTACCACGGGACCTGCAACCTGAACACCTGGGTCACGCAGAACAGCGGTGGCCGGGCACAGCTCGCGAAGTACTGGGCGACTCAGCTCCTCATCTGGGAATCCATCATCGGGGAGCGGGACCCGAACTTCAACCGCATCAATGTCCCGAACGGGACGGTGTCCGTCGACGGGTTCGTGATGGATGGAAACCCCATCCGCTCGGACATCTACAACCAGATGGCGGACATCGAGAAAAAGGTGAAGGCCGAACTGCTCTGCCCGTCCTTCGTGAACCAGAACGGAGGCCTCTCCGAGACCTTTACCCTGAAGTACGACACCGCCACGAAACAGTACAAGACGACGGTGACCGACAAAAACGGGGTCCTCTCAAAGTGGAATTTCAAGGGCGATGGACTGACCTTTACCAAAAACGGGAACGACCTGACCATCACCGCTGCCAAACCCATCGATGGGACCGTGGAGTTCCAGGCGGACCATAATGTGCCGACTTCGGCGATGGTGGTCTGGGGCGACGGGACCATCAGCAAGACCGGACAGGGGACTCAGGATGTCGTCGCCTACGGTGCCAACCTGAGTGAGGACTTCACGGCCTATGCCAAGGCGAAGACCGAGGAGGCACCCATCGGCAAACTGACCCTGACCAAGGTGGACAAGGACTACCCCGAAAACAAACTGACCGGCGGCGAGTTCACGGTCTATGACAACCCGGAAAAGCTCAAGACTCTGGATGAGTCGAAGTGCAAAAAGATCGGCACCATGAAAGAAGTGGAGAAGGGCGTCTATGAGATGGCGGACCTTCCCATCGGCGCGTACTTCGTCGTCGAGACAAAGACGCCGGAAGGGTTCCTGCGGGACACCTCCGCCCACTATGCGGAAATCACGAAAGCAGGGGAGACGGTCGTTGTTTATAACGACGCCGAATCCCGCGCCTTCCTCAACGAGAAGAGCACCACCAAGCCGGTGACGCAGCCGTCTACACAGCCTTCGACGCAGCCGCCTACACAGCCTTCGACGCAACCGTCAACACAGCCTTCGACACAGCCCTCGACGCAACCGTCAACACAGCCTTCGACACAGCCCTCGACGCAACCGTCAACACAGCCTTCGACGCAACCGTCGACACAGCCGTCAACACAGCCTTCGACACAGCCCTCGACGCAGCCGTCAACACAGCCTTCGACACAGCCGTCCACGGAGCCAAAGACGGAACCGAAGACGGAGCCAAAGACGGAACCGTCTACAGAACCGTCGACCAAACCCACGACCAAACCCACGACACAGCCGACGGTCGTACCGAGTTCGTCCACAACGACCACGACCATCAGACCGTCCACGACGACGACCACCCGGACGACGACCACCACTACCCGGACCACGGCCCGTCGTGCGGCTCCGGTCAACACCGGGGACGAGTCGAAGACGATGCTGTGGGCCTTCGTCGCTGCGGTGGCGGCCGGCATCCTTGGAGTCCTGATCTTCCTGCGACGTGAGCAGGAGTAAACAAGTGTCCATTGTCTTTTAGCGCCATCTGTACTATAATCCCACTTGTACATTTATCAAATTTATGCAAAGTAGTGGGTACCTATGACGAACGAAACGAGATACGACCACCGTGCGGTCGATGACCTTTTGCGGGCAGCAAAGGAGCATTTCCTGAAGAGCGGGTACGAAAAGGCCTCCCTTCGGAAGATCTGCGCCTCTGCCGGCGTGACGACCGGCGCGCTCTACTTCTCGTTCGCGAACAAGGAGGCGCTGTTTGACGCGCTGGTCGGCCCGACGCTCCACAAACTGGATGCCATCCTCGACGACGTCGAGGTGAAAGTCCTGAAAGAAGGCGGGAAGAACTTTGACACCAATGCGTTCAACGACTTCATTTTCAAATTCCTCATCGATAACAAAGACGGCATCCGCCTCCTGATGGCCCGCGCTGAAGGCTCTCAGTACGAGGACTTCGCGCAGAAGATCCACACCCATGTCGAACGGCTGATGGCTTATTTTGCCAGGACCGTCGGCGGGGTCGAAGTGGACCCGGCCCTTGTCAGTATCCTCTCCAACATGTATTTCACCGCTGTGTCCGACCTCATCTCCCGGGACTACGATTACGACGAGATGGACCGGGTAGCGGGAGCGCTTCGCACCTGTATGGAACAGGGCTTTTACGCCATGCTGGAACAGCAGAAGGAGAAAGGTTGACATTCCTCTCCCGTTCGGTGTAGAATCCTAGCATAGTTGCGATGAAGGAGACAGTAGTCTTACGAAACGCGCAGAACAGAGAAGGTCTCCAATGGCTGGAAGAGACGGACTGCAGACGTAAGGTGAACACCACTCCGGAGCAGCGGCGCGAAACAAGTGCCGCCGGGTTTGCCTCCGTTAGAAGGGCTCAATGAGTGAAACTCAAGGTGGAACCGTGTCAGAATTATTTGGCACCCTTGAAAAGGACAAGCGTCCTGTTCAGGGGTGCTTTTTGTTTGGTAAATCAGTTAAAGGAGTCAGACTCAATGAAAATCATCAACTCTCACAGCGAGACCGTGGTCTGCCCGCCGGAGGAAGAACTCGAAGTCATCCGCCACTCGGCAGCTCACATCATGGCGCAGGCCATCCAGCACCTGTGGCCGGAAGCGGACTTCGCGTTCGGACCCGCCACGGACAAGGGCTTCTATTATGACGTCGACCTGGGCGACACCAAGCTGACGGACGAAGACCTGCAGCGCATCGAAGACGAGATGCGGAAGATCGTCAAGGAGAACCTCCCGTTCAAGTCCTTCATCCTGCCCCGCGAAGAGGCGAAGGCTCTGATGGCGGAGCGGCACGCAAAGTATAAACTCGAGCACATCGATGACTTCGACGAGGACGAAGAGATCAGCTTCTTCCAGCAGGGCGACTACATCGACATGTGCACGGGTCCCCACATCACCTACACTAAGGCCCTGAAAGCCTTCAAGGTCACGTCGCAGTCCGGCGCTTACTGGAGAGCCGACAAGAACAACAAGATGCTCACCCGCATCTACGGCGTCGCCTTCAAGACGAAGGACGAACTTGCCGAGTATGAGCGGCTCATCGCCGAAGCCGAGAAGAGAGACCACAGACGCATCGGTAAGGAGATGCAGCTCTACATGATGGTCGACGAAGGCCCCGGCTTCCCGTTCTGGCTGCCGAACGGCATGCTCCTCAAGAACTCCCTCATGGAGTACTGGAGAGAGAAGCAGGCGGAGTACGGCTACCAGCAGATCGAGACCCCGACCATCCTGTCCCGGAAACTCTGGGAGACCAGCGGCCACTGGGACCACTATAAAGACAACATGTACACGACCCTCATCGACGATGAAGACTTCGCGGTCAAACCCATGAACTGCCCCGGCGCCTGCCTTGTCTACAAGAGCCAGCCGAGAAGCTATCGCGATTTACCGCTCCGTCTCGCAGAGGCCGGCCATGACCATCGCCACGAGCTGAGAGGTGCCCTGCACGGTCTGTTCCGTGTCCGCGCCTTCACCCAGGACGATGCGCACCTGTATGTCCGCCCCGACCAGATCACGGAAGAGGTCACGAAGACCACGCAGCTCATCACCGACTACTACAAGCAGTTCGGCTTCCCCTTCAAGGTCGAGCTTTCCACCCGTCCCGAGAACTCCATGGGTTCCGATGAGGACTGGGAGCTTGCGACCGAAGGCCTTCGCGTGGCCCTCGACAGCATGGGTATGGAGTATACTGTCAACGAGGGCGACGGCGCGTTCTACGGCCCGAAGATCGACTTCCACCTGACCGACTGCCTCGGCCGTACCTGGCAGTGCGGTACCATCCAGCTCGACTTCCAGCTGCCGCTGAACTTTGAACTGGAGTACACCGACCGTGACGGCGAGAAGAAACGCCCGATCATGATCCACCGCGCGGGCTTCGGCTCCTTCGAGCGCTTCATCGGCATGCTCACCGAGCAGTACGCCGGCAAGTTCCCGACCTGGCTCGCTCCGACGCAGGTCAAGGTCCTGCCCGTCTCCGAGAAGACCATGGAGTACTCCCAGTCCGTCTTCGCAGCGCTCCGCGACAAGGGCATCCGTGTCGTCCTCGACGACCGCGGCGAGAAGATCGGCTACAAGATCCGTGAGGCCCAGCAGGTCGACCGCGTTCCCTACATGCTCATCCTCGGCCCGAAAGAGTCCGAGACCGGTGAAGTCTCCGTCCGGAACCGTTCCGGCGAGACCGAGACCATGAGCCTCGAAGCCTTCACCGAGAAGGTCCTGAAGGAGATCGCCGACCGCGCATAAGCCGTTCCGCGATATATTGCACAACATACGAACCGCGCAGAAGCGTCCGCTTCCGCGCGGTTTTTATGCTCAAGAAAAAGATTCCCGTCATTTTTTCTCGATTCTTTATGTTTCACCCTCCCAAAATGTGTATAATAAAGATTAGCAACACACGATCAATTTCCAAGGAGGGCGCCCATGAAACTTGGGATCATCTCGATCAACGCGCATACCAAAGTGCTGAACCCTGCATCGCCCCTGCACTCCTATGTGTTCCAGCAGTTCCTGAAAAAGAACGGGTATGACAGTACGATCATCGACTATAAACCGGTCTACTACGGCAGTTCCGACGTCGCGGTCCGCGAACCCCTCATCTGGCGGTCGCAGCGTCCCGGAGAGGACCTGAAAAAACATGCGGAAGACCTGCGCCGGTGGTCCCTGCTCTATGAAGACCGCAAGGTACGCTTCGACAAGTTCAAGGAGTTCGTCGACACTCACTATGTCCAGACCGACAAGTGCTACACTCCGCAGCTCCTCGACGAGGAGGATCCGGGCTTCGACTGCTACCTGTGCGTGACCGACATCATCTGGAAGGATAACCCCGTCAACGGCTTCGACAAAGGTTTCACCCTCGCGTCGAAGTGCATGGAGGGGAAGAAGAAGATCGCCTACACCGCGAGCCGCGGCGCCCAGAAGTACCACCACGAGCGGGAACAGGGCTTCCTCGAACGCATTGCCGACTTCGACTTCATCTCGGTCCGGGAAACCAGCTTCCAGGAGTACCTGAAGGAGCTGACCGGCAAGGAAGTGCCCGTCCTCTGCGACCCCATCTTCCTGATGGGCAAGGACTTCTATGAAGACCTCGCGAAGAAGCCGGACTACGTGCCGGAGAAAGACTTCGTCGTCATCTACCTCGCGATGAACAAAAACAACAAGCTCGTCAAGCTGGCATCGGACTATGCCGAGCAACACGGCCTCGAGCTCATCGAACTCAGCGAGTACCCGGACGACGCGGACTTCCCGGAGGGCACCCACCACAAGGTCATCTACGACATCGGACCGGACGAATGGCTCTGGTACCTGCAGAATTCGACCATCAACTTCACGAACTCGTTCCACGCCTGCTGCCTGTCCATGATCTGCCACCAGGACTTCATCTCCGGCTTCCGGAGAGGGGACAAGGTGGACAACGTCCTGAACCTGTTCGACCTCGGGTTCAGCAAAGTCCACACGGACAACGTAGCGGACCTGGAGAACATCCCGGACATCGACTTCGACGCGGTGGACAAGAAACTGGAGGCTTTTGCCAAAGAGGGCGCCGACTTCGTACTGGGAGCGCTCGAGTACCTGGAGACCCACGACCACAAGCCCTTCCTGACAGACGAGGAACTGGCCGCGCAGTCCAAAGCGCTGTTCGACCGCCAGGAAGCGGTGCGCATCGCCGAAGAGGAACGCCTCCGTGCCATCGAAGAGGAGAAAGCCCGCAAAGAAGCGGAACAACAGGCCGCCATCGAAGCGGAAGAGCGGAAACTCAAAACCAAAGTCCGCCACTTCCTCGGCCGCATCCGCAGAGCTCTCATCCGCTTCCTCGAAAGCCTGTAAACACAACAAAAGGGGCCATGTCACTAAGCTAAATTAGTGACATGGCTCCCTTTTTCTGAAATAACGTCGGCCGCCCCTATGAAAGAGACGGCCAACGGCTTATAAT
>ONFJ01000049.1 GCA_900317085.1 uncultured Eubacteriales bacterium
ATCGGCAGCTCTCTGAAAAAGTTTCCCGTGCCTACTCACTCTGAGTCGTCGGTTTGTGACAAATATGAAATTTGTTGAGCCTACTTTACCACTTTAGCGCGGTGGTGTCAACACCGTTTTTTGTGAAAAATGTCTGTAAAGGGCTTACACAGGGCCCGTTTCGTGAGACACATTCGGAGAATCATTTGAAAACCTTTTATAGTATTGGAGAGGCAGATATAGTATAATTAATAAGATAATTTCCATGATTTTTTTGAACCTATCGGAGGATATACCATGGCTAAAAAAACCATTTCATCCGCAGATTCCTTCCAGGACAAGATGCCGAAGGCGGGCTCCCAGAAGGCGAGCGACCTTTCCCTGAAACTCATCGCGGCCTGTCTCGTGCTGAGCCTGCTTGCCGCTATCATGAGCATTTTTGTCGGCATCAAGGTCGCGAAGTTCGACAGCATCGGCTCGGACCTGCAACTGGCCGTTTCCCGTATGGGTATCGTCAGCGGCGAGACCCAGGAAGACGACGTCACCATTTCGGACCTTTACACAGTCCGTTCCACGCAGGCCATTTCCAAGGCGTACCTCGCCGACCGCTCGACCGGCCTCGACGCCAAGCAGAAAGAGGTCCTCGACCTGGCCTCTGCCACCCTGAAGAACATGACCACCTTCCAGAAGGAAAAGGCCGTCTACAACTGGATGTGCAAGAACCTTGAGATGGCGGAGACCTCTCAGGTGAACATCCCCGTCTCGTCCTCGCAGATCGATGAGCCCTATGGTGTTCTGAAGACCGGCACCGGCGTCCCCGTCGGCTTTGCCACCACCTTCCGGATGTTCATGGAAATGCTCGAAATTCCCTGCAAAGTCGTCCATGACACCGCGTTCACCAATGCCTGGAACATGGTCCAGCTCGATGATGAGAACTGGTACCACGTCGATGTCGGTTCTGACATTACCTACGGCAACTTCGAGAACTTCAACATGAACGACGATGTTGCCTCTTACAAACATACCTGGGACACCGAGTTCTTCCCGGCGGCCACCGGCACCAAGTACTGCTACGCGCTGATGAAGGCGGGCGAGGTCAAGGACCTTTACAACATCCCGACCCGCGTCAAGAAAGCCTATGACAAGAAACGGAAGTGCATCTTCCTCAAGTTCAAGACCAGCTCCGGCAAGGACCTTGAAGTGGTCGACGAACTCGTCTCCCGCACCGCGGACTACCTCGGCGGCAACCTGTCCCAGAACGCCGACACCACTGAGAACGCGGAAGCCGGCGGACGCGGCGTGGCCGATGCCGTCTGCATCAAGATGGAAGACTATTACATGCTCGGCGTGTTCTTCGCGGACGGTTCCCAGAAGAATGCCGGCCTCACTGAGAAAGATTTCAACAAGATCTCCAAAGCCGTCGAAAAGGCATTCCCGGCCGTCGGCTGATGACAGAGAGGAAGACCCATATGGCAAACGTATTGTATGTGCCGGAGGGCACCCGCAGAGTCAAGCCCTACGCCTATACCGACCGGACGGACATCGAGGAACTGGTGTTCCCGGAGAGCGTCCACAACATCGGCGACTGGGCCTTCAAGGGCTGCACGAACCTGAAAAAGATCACCTTTACAAATACGCTGACCGCCATCGGATCGGTGGCCTTTGCCGAGTGCACGTCCCTTGAGAGCATCGAGTTCCCGCCGAACCTGAAGACCATCGGCGCCCTCGCGTTCAAGGGCTGCACGAAGCTCGACCACGTGGTCATCCCGGAAAGCGTCACCGACCTCAAGGGCTGGGCGTTCGAAGGCTGCACGTCTCTGAGCGAGATCCATTTCCCCAGAGACCTGCCGTCCCTCGAGTACGGTGTCCTGAAAGACTGCACCGCGCTCAAACATGTCGAACTGCCGGAACACCTGCAGACCATCAAGGAGCGGGCGTTCGACGGCTGTACCGGCCTGACGACTCTCGTCATCCCGGAGTCCGTCGACGGTATCCGCCGGGGCGCCTTCTACGGCTGCATCAACCTGACCGACGTCACCATCCCGCAGTCCCTGGAAGTCCAGGGCAGCAACCTCTTCGAGGGCTGCAAGACCCTGAACCAGGTCCGGTTCACGAACCAGGACCCGGCGGTGGCCGAGGAACTGTTCCTCAACACGTCCCGCTTCGAAGACAAACTCCACATGGCCGTCGGCATGCTCGGCGACGACCTGCAGAGCAGTGTTCTCATCAATTATCTGAAGCGATATACGAAACAGGCGCTCAAACTCTTCGTGGACATCGACAACGATGCCATGCTCCACAAAGTCCTGAACTTCTCGTTCCTGCAGGACGAGATCGACACCTGCTTCGATGAAGTATTCGACTATGCCAACAGGAAAGGCAATGTGAAAGCGAAAGCCGTCCTCATGAACCACCGGAACGTGTCCGGCGGCTATGAAGACCCCACCGACGAATTCGAACTGTAAGGGGACACCTTTATGGCAGAACAAACCAAACAGGGGTTCCAGGAACCCGAGATGACCGAGGAAGAGGCGCGGCTCGACCGGATCGCCCGACGGATCATCATCCTGTCCCGGAGCACCATCGTTGTGAACATGCGCTACCTCGACTCCGCGGTGTTCAAACTCATGCCGGTGCCGGGTGCCCTGTCCCTTGCTACGGACGGCCGGTTCCTCTTCTATGAACCGGAATTCCTGATCCATGAATACCAGCAGGAGAAGACCGTCGTCGCGAGAGACCTCCTCCATGTGGTCCTCCACTGCATCTTCCAGCACGCCTTCATCCATGAAGCGGTGAAACAGGAGTACTGGGACCTTGCGGTCGACATCGCGGTCGAGAACCTCATCAACGACCAGAACCTCGACTGCTTCCACTGCGAACGGGAGATCTCCCAGAAGAAAGTCCTGCAGTCCCTGAACTTCCCGTTCCGGACGCTGACGGCGGAGCGCATCTACCGCTGGCTCCTCGAGAGCGACAAGGACATCGAAGAGATCAAGACGCTCCGGAAGTTCTTCAAGGCGGACGAACACGACCTCTGGTACTTCCACGAGCCCAGCGACACGCCGGGTCCGGTGAACAACCCGCAGCAGCAGGAGAAACCGGAGCACGACCCCACGGAAGACCTGCCGCCCCAGGACGACGGCGGAGGAGACGACAAGTCTCAGAAGGAACAGGAGTGGGAGGACATCTCCAAACGCGTCCAGGTGGACATGGAGACGTCTTCGAAAAAGGCGGGTTCCGAGTCCAGCGCCATGCTGATGGAGCTCAAGGAGCTCCACAGAGAACGTTATGACTATTCGACGTTCCTCCGCAAATTCTGCGTCCTCGGCGAAGAGATCATGATCAACGACGACGAGTTCGACACGGTCTTCTACACCTACGGCCTCGAACTCTACGGTGATATGCCCCTCATCGAACCCCTCGAGTACAAAGAGGTCAACCGCATCCGGGACTTCGCCATCGTCATCGACACCTCCGCTTCCACGAGCGGAGACCTCATCCAGAAGTTCATGCAGAAGACGTATAACCTTTTGAAGGCGTCCGAGAACTTCTTCTCCAAGGTCAACCTGTACCTCATCCAGGCGGACATGGAGGTCCAGGACGTCACCTTCATCGACGACGTCTCGAAACTGGAGCAGTACATCGCCAGCCTGAACCTGAAAGGAAAGGGCGGAACGGATTTCCGGCCGGCCTTCGAATATGTGAACAAGCTGATGGAAGAGGAGAAATTCCGGAAGCTCAAGGGCCTCATCTACTTCACGGACGGCTACGGCACGTTCCCGAAACGGAAACCGCCCTACGACACCGCGTTCGTCTTTATACGCGATGAATCCTATGAACCCGAAGTGCCCCCGTGGGCCATCAAGTTAGTACTGGAGGAAGAAGACTTAGTATGAATATCCGTGAAGCCAAAGAACAGGTCAAATTCACGGTCAGATCTTACCTGACCCGCAATGAGATCGGCGATTACGTCATCCCGGTCGAACGGCAGCGTCCCATCTTCCTGATGGGCCCTCCCGGCATCGGCAAGACCGCCATCATGGGGCAGATCGCGTCCGAACTGGACATTGCCCTCGTCTCCTACTCCATGACCCACCACACCCGTCAGAGTGCCCTGGGCCTTCCGTTCATCGCGGACAAGGTCTACGGCGGACAGAATGTCCGGGTGTCCGAATACACCATGTCCGAGATCATCTCCTCCATGTATGAAGAGATGGAGAAGACAGGGAAGAAGGAAGGCATCCTGTTCCTCGACGAGATCAACTGCGTCTCCGAGACCCTCGCGCCCTCCATGCTGCAGTTCCTGCAGTTCAAGACCTTCGGCATGCACCAGATCCCCGACGGCTGGGTCGTCGTCACGGCCGGTAACCCGCCCGAGTACAACAACTCGGTCCGGGAGTTCGACATCGTCACCTGGGACCGTCTCAAGAGAGTCGACATCGAGCCCGACTTCGCGGCCTGGAAAGAATACGCCTACGAGGCCAAGGTGCACCCGTCCATCACGACGTACCTGTCCATCAAGAACGCGGACTTCTACCTCGTCCAGACCACCGTCGACGGCAAGACCTTCGTCACGGCTCGTGGCTGGGAGGACCTCTCCGACATCATCTACCTCTATGAGCAGCACGAGTTCCCCGTGACCGTGGACCTTGTGAAGCAGTACCTGCAGAACAACCGCATTGCGGAAGAGTTCGCGATCTACTACGACCTTTACAACAAATACAAGTCCGACTACCAGATCGACAAGATCCTCGCCGGCGACATCTCCGAGGAGATCGTCGAGCGTGCGAAGATGGCCCGCTTCGATGAGCGGCTCACCGTCATCGGCCTCCTGCTCGAACATGTTGGCAACGGCTTCCACGAAGTCTTTGACCGCGAGCAGACCATGCGTGTCGTCGTCCAGGAGCTGAAGGCCCACAAGGCCGCCATCACCGACGGCAACGCGGAGAACGGCTTCGCGGTCCTCACCCAGTGCGTCGAGCGTCTTCGCATCAACAGCACGGCCGCCCGCCGGAGCCGCCAGGCCTCCGAAGAGGACAGCATCTACGCCTACCGCGCCGCCAACATTGTCGAGAAGATGCTGGTCGCCGCCCGCGTGGCAGACCCCTCTGACGGCGACGCACTCTATGCCGTCCTCCAGGAGGAGTTCAAGAAGGAGAACGCGTCTCTGAAGAAGCTGGCCGGGCAGACCGGCGACGAGCTCTCGAACCTCTTCAAGTTCGCGGAGACCGCCTTCGACAATGGCAACGAGATGCTCATCATCGTCACCGAACTGACCACGAACCTGTACTCGTCGAGCTTCATCAGCCGCTACGGCTGCAAGGAGTACTTCGACCACAACCAGGAACTCATGTTCTACGAGCGCCAGAAGGAGCTCATCCGGGACATCGAGGAGGGCTGTAAGCAGCATAAAAATAAGAGCCTGACGGGAGTCAGGCTCTTTTCTTTTATCTGTTCAGTTTTCCGGTTTGTCCTTTTTGATGAACACCAGGAACTTGCTGAAGATGTAGTTCAGGATGATGACGACGATGGAGACGACGACTTTGGCGAGCAGGCCCTTGACGCCGAAGAGCGGGTGGGTGAGCCCGTGGGTCGAGAAGTAGGGGACACCGAACCATTCGATGACACCGGTGGCAAGGCGGGCGCCGATGAAGGAGACGAACTCCCGCAGGGCGGTGGCCGGCTGCCAGGTCTTCGACTCGAAGACGAACAGCTTGTTCGTGACGAAGGCGAAGAGGACGGCGCAGATCCACGAGAGGACATTGCCGACTCCGACCGACATGCCGATGGCTTTGACGAAGAGACTGTAGGTGCCCCAGCTGACGACGGTGGTCAGGCCGCCAAAGAGCAGGTAGTTGATGATCTCTTTATGTTTGAAATAAAGGTTCTTGAGCGTTTCCATGGATGGTCGTTTCTCCTGGTTCCGATTTATTCTGCTTCCGTGACTTCCTCCACGGGATCCTCACCGGCTTCGACGATGGAGCGGGTGGAAGCGGATGCCTTGTTCACATAGCGGTCAACGGCTTTGGCGACAGCGGCACCGACGATGGTGCAGACGATGGCTTCGACGATGAAATTGACGCCGACGGAAAGCACGGCGAACAGGAAGACATTCGTGGCGCCGGGGATGCTGGCGGCCCAGGCCTGGATGACATCGGTGTTCCAGAAGCAGGCGATGAGGGTCGTCATGAAGAACAGCGTGTTGAGGAAGGGGCCGAAGAAGGCCGTGACGGTGTATGCCGCCGCGCTGCGCTTTTTGAACGCCTTGAAGATGAGGCCGACGCAAAGGCCCATCAGAAGACGGGGAAGGACCGTGAACGCGAAGGTGCGCGGGAGGCTGATCTGCATGAGGGCGGTGCCCATCGGGTCCATGCCGAAGCACTGGTAGAAGCTCGTGAGGCCGAAGATGGTGCCGAGGATGGTGCCGGCGCCGGGTCCGCAGACGATGGCTCCGACGACGACCGGGACCGTCAGGAACGTGATGGTCATGGTGCCGATGCGGAGGTAACCGACCGGGGTGAAGGCCATGAGCAGGAGGATGGCGATGAGGATGCCGAGCTCACTCATGTAGAGGATGTTCTTGTTGATTCGTTCTTTTCCCATGGTTGATTCTCCTTTACTGTGGCTCCGCCTTGTTGCGGATGCCGCGCATGGTGGGGAAAGGTGCCGGTGGGCGATGTAGGGGCAGCGGTCAGTGGTTCTTCCGGTAGATCAGCTTCAGGCCTTCTAAGATGAGGTCCTGATCCATCACCATCTCGTTGCGGCAACCTGCTGCAACGGAACTGAGACCGCCGGTCACGATGATCGTCTCGACCGGGTCTTTTATCTCTGCGGCAAAGCGGTCACACATGCCGTCCAGCATATCGATGCTTCCGTAGATGAGGCCGGACGTCATGCTGTCGACGGTGTTGGTGCCGATGGCATGGGTCGGGGCCCGGAGACCGATATTGGTGAGCAGGGACGCTCCGTTCGACAGCGCGTTCAGCGAGATCTCGATGCCGGGGGCGATGGAACACCCGAGGAAGGCACCGTTTCTGTCGAGGGCGATGGCTTTGGTGGCCGTGCCGAGGTCCAGGATGATGGCGGGCAATGCGTACTTGTGCTTCGCGGCGACGGACACCGCAACGAGGTCTGCGCCGACTTCCGCGGGGTTGTCGGTCAGGATGTTGAGGCCGGTCTTCACGCCGGGGCCAACGAGCAGGGGAGTCTGTCCCGTGACGGTTTCCACGGCTTGCTTCAGCGCCCGGGAGATCTCCGGAACGACAGAGGAGATGATGGCACCGGAGAAGCCATTCTTGTCGATGTCGTGCAGCTTGAAGATGCTGGCGAGGTCGACGGCGATGCGGTCTCGAGTGGCATGGTGATCGGTCGCGAGCCGGGATGTGAACAGCAGTTCATCGCCTTCGTAGGCACCGATGGTGATGTTCGTGTTACCGGCGTCGATGACAAGTAACATATTGTCGCCTCCTTTCGGACGGAAGGATTATATATCATTAAAAAGAGAAAAGCAAATCCCGGTAATACGTTGACATATTATGCCAAAAACAGGTACAATATTTTTAAGTTATTTGTGCAGAATTATCTGCGATGGCAAATGTTTAGGAGGTTGTTGCAATGCCAGTTTTGAAAGAAGAATTCACGTTCCCGTCCGTCGTCGGAGATGCCGACATCCATGCCATTTCCTGGAAGCCGGAAGGCCCGGTGAAGGCTGTTATGCAGATCATCCACGGTATGGCGGAGTACATCGACCGCTATGACGGGATGGCAAGATGGTTCGCCGAACACGGCGTCGCTGTCTATGGTAACGACCACCTCGGCCACGGCCTGTCCGTCAACGACAAGTATCCCCTCGGTTACTTCGGTACGAACAACGACAAGGGCTTCGTCTTCCGTGACGATGCGAAGCAGCTCACCGACATCGCCAAAGAGCAGAACCCCGGTGTCCCGGTCGTCCTCTTCGGCCATTCCATGGGTTCCTTCGTCGCCCGTACCTATATCGCCAAATACGGCGATGGACTGAAGGCTGCCGTCATCTGCGGCACCGCCGGCCCGAACCCCGCCATCGGCGCTGCGAAACTTGCCACGGCTCTGTTCACGAAGACCTCTCCGCATGCGGACGGCAAGATCATGAACAGCCTCGCATTCGGCTCCTACAACAAACGGACCGACAAGCGCACCGGCTTCGACTGGCTGTCTGTCAACGAGAAGAACGTCGACGTGTACATCGACGACCCGCTCTGCGGTTTCCTGTTCTCCAACCAGGGCTTCCGCGACCTCATCACGCTGAACGACTACATCTGCCAGGATGAGTGCATCGCCGGCGCACCCGCCGACCTGCCGCTCTTCTTCATCGCCGGTTCCGAAGACCCGGTCGGTGAGTACGGCAAAGGTGTCCAGTGGACTTACGAGGCCTATCAGAAGGGCCACACCGATGTCCAGATGAAGCTCTATGAAGGCAAACGCCACGAGATCCACAATGAAGAAGACGGCGAAGTCGTCTATCAGGACGTCCTGAACTTCATTGAAGAAAAGGCTCTGTAATGGTATAATATCAGCAAATGGACTGGTAAAAGACCCCGGACATTTTGTCCGGGGTCTGTTTTTGGAAAGGGGAGTCCCTGTGGATATCGATCTCAAACAACTGGAACAGATGGACCGGCAGAGTCTTCTGGAATACATCGAAGCGCTGGAAGCCAAGACCGCTTCCCTCGAAGAAAAAATGGAAGACCTCAAAGCCCAGGTCGACGTCCTCAACATGGACATGGACGACTTCAAAGTCCCCGAGGTGGGCGATGTACCGGAACTGAAGGTGTCAGCGCAGACGTCTGACGCCCTCGCGGAAGCCGCCTCCATCTTTGGAGACTTCGACGGCATCGAAGTGGAACCGGCCCCCGTGGAAAACGGCGTCGTGAAGCTCGGCCCTGTCACGGCGGAGGAGTCCTACATCCCGGTCGCAAAACCGGCGAAGAAGGTCGCTGCCAAAAAGGCTGTGAAGGTCAAAGTCAAAAAGAAAAAGGCGTGAATCGCCAAAAAAGATCGAATGCTCTGTTCCGTGTCCCGGAACAGGGCATTTTTTTGTGCCAGATCGACATTTATATCCCCCCCCGGGGGCTTGTGGGAGAACAGACGCGGCTGTTAGAGTAATTACTAGAATATAAGGCATATGTTTGCATATTGGGAGAATCGATTCTATGACGACCACTACCGTTACGACCAGCACTCTGCTGCAGGAGATCGAACAGTACTGGAGCCGCCGGGCTTCCAGCTACTCCGATCTCATCAATACAGAACTTGCCACGGATGGCCTGGAACGCTGGCTTCCGGTCCTTCGGGAGAACGGCATCGACGGGGGACCGAAACGGATCCTCGACGTCGGGACCGGTCCCGGTTTCTTTGCCATTGCTCTGGCGAGCCTCGGCCATGAAGTCGTGGCGGTCGACTATACCGAAGCCATGCTGGAAGAGGCGAGAGCCAATGCGGAAAAGGCCGGTGTCCTCGACCACATCCTGTTCCTGCAGATGGACGCACAGGACCTGACGTTCCCCGATGACACTTTCGATTTCATCGTCACCCGGAACGTGACCTGGGTCCTCGAGCACCCGGACGAGGCATATGTGTCCTGGCACCGTGTCCTGAAACAGGGCGGCACGCTCCTCAATTTCGACGCCGGATGGTACAACTATCTGTTCGACGAGGAGAAATACGAAGAGTTCCTGGAAGACCGGGAAAACGTGAGAGCCGCCCATATGACTGACAGTTATGACTCCTATGACCAGAGCGATGTCTGCGAGGAATTCTCGAAACAGCTGATGCTGAGCCGGTACACCCGGCCGGAGATCGATCTCATGATGCTCGATGAGATCGGGTTTTCGGATGTGTCGGCAGACCGGGACATCTGGCAGAGAGTCTGGAACGAGGAGGAGAAGATGAACGGCCGTTCCACGCCGCTGTTCCTTCTGAAGGCTGTCAAATGAAACCGGTGAATATGCTGGAAGGTCCTGTCTCTAAGAGCATCGTACGCTTCAGTGTCCCGATGTTCCTGACCTACCTCATCCAGCTTTTGTATCATACGACCGACACATTGTTTGTCGGTCGTTTCCTTGGAACGAATGCCCAGGCGGCCGTGGGGACCGGGGGAAACCTCATCACCCTCATCATCGGCCTGCTGGGCGGCATCACGACCGGCGTCAGCGTCGTCATCGGTCATCACTTCGGCGCAAAGGATCGGGAAGGGCTTTCCCGCGCCACGACGACGGCCGCGTTCCTTGTCCTCGCGATGAGCCTCCTGTTCACGGTGTTCGGAGTCCTGTTCTGCGGCACTTATCTCCACCTGGTCCACACGCCGGATGAGATCTTCCCGACGGCCGTGCAGTACCTTCGTGTCTACTGCCTCAGCATCCCGGCCATGGTCACTTACAACGTGGCCGTCGGCATGCTCCGGGCCACCGGGGACTCCTTTCGCCCGATGCTGTTCCAGCTGTTCGGCGGCATCCTGAACCTTGGCCTGGATGCATTGTTCCTCGCTGTACTCAGGACCGGCGCGGTCGGTTCCGCCTGGGGAACGCTGATCGCCCAGACGCTGGTCGCGATCGTGGCAGTGTTCTATCTGCTTCGGCAGGATGACACCTTTGTCCTGCGCCGGACCCCGCTTTCAGCGGTCCGGGACGAAGCGGGGAATATCCTCTCCATCGGCCTCCCGGCCGGGCTGCAGTCCATGCTGATCACGCTTTCGAACGTGCTGATCACTGCTGAGATCAACCGATTCGGACCGGTCACCATCGCGGCGTTCTCCGTCTACTTCGAAGTGGAATTGCTGCTGTTCTATCCGATCCTGTCCTTCGGGCAGGCGACTTCGGTCTTTGTCAGTCAGAATCTCGGGGCCCGGCAGGACATCCGGGTCCGTTCCGGTATCCGTACCATCCTCGGCATCGGGACCGGATCCACGGTCGCTGTGAGCGCCGTCTGCATCCTTTTGTCGGAACTCCTGTTTTCCGCATTCTCGAAGGACCCGGACGTCATTGCCCTCGGTGTGTCGATGGTCCGGATCACGTTCCCGCTTTACTTCATCTACGTGTTCCTGCAGGTCCTGGGCGATGCACTGCGTGCCATGCAGCATTCGTTCGGAGTCATGCTCATCATCCTTCTGAACATCGGGCTTGCCCGCGTCCTGATCATGTACGCTCTGCTCCATGCCTATGGCACGGTACAGGCACTGGTCGCTGTTTATCCGATCACCTGGTTCACAGCAGCCGTCTCGATGGCTGTTCTTTATATCGCAAAAACCAAAAATTTCAACAAGGGAGAAGATTCTTATGAAACACAAGTCGTTTGAACGGATCCTTGCCGCGCTCCTGTCTCTGGTCATGCTGCTGGCATTCGCAGCCTGCAGCGGCACCGAGACCGCGGAAAAGGATGACGCTGCCAATACGAAGTTCCTGAACCTGGCAGCGAACTTTGCCTACCCGAGCCTCGATACCCATAAAGAGTATTACGGCTGGTACACGTCCATTTACGGCATTACCGAAGGCCTGTTCAAACTCGGTGACGACATGTCCGTTCAGCCGGTCCTTGCGGAAAAGTGTGAGGCCAACGGGAACGAGTGGATCATCACACTGAAAGATGGCATCAAGTTCTCGAACGGGAACCCTGTCACGTCAGAAGTCGTCATCAAGAACATCCAGCGCGTGGCCTCCGTCAACGAGCGGTTCTCCTATTTCGGAGAGTACACCTACAAATACGTCGATGACAAAACCTTCAGCGTGTTCTGCCCGGAAGTTTACCCGATCCTGCCGAACGACCTGGCGAGCCCGGAATTCGGCATCATCGATATCGACCACATCACCGACTTCGACAAGGCCATCATCGGCACCGGTCCGTTCACCATCAAGGAGTTCATTCCGGAAGGTGACGTCACCGTCGAAAAGAACACGAATTACTGGGGCGGCGAAGTCAAACTCGACGGCGCCAAGTTCTTCTACATGCAGGAGGACGAGCCGAAACTGATGGCGATGCAGTCCGGTGAGATCCAGGGCTACGACTCCGTCACGGCCGATGCGTTCGAGATCTTCAAAAAAGACCCCTCGAAGTATGCTCTGACGGACATCCCCGGCACCCGTCTCCAGTTCTACATCCTCAACAAGAACCGTCTTTCCGACAATGTCCGGAAAGCCATCAACGGGACCGTCGATAAACAGGCGATCGCCGACTACCTGAAGGGGACTGTTTCCGCGACGGACGGCCCGTTCAACTCTTCTGCCGCTTACGGTAAAGTCAACGGCGTTCAGAAGATCGATACGGCTGCTGCCAAGGCTCTCATCGAGCAGGACGGCTATACCATGGGCGCTTCCGGCATCTATGAAAAAGACGGCCAGCCTCTGAAAATCAACATCGCTTACTATGCGGCCCGTTCGCTCGATACGCTCGCGACGCTCATCCAGTCTCAACTGAAAGCGATCGGCATCGACTCCACTCTGACGGTGGAAGAAGACCCCGACGCCACCTACATCAAGACCGGCGACTTCGACCTGGCTCTGTACTGCATGATCTCCGACAAGTCCGGCGACCCGTACTACTTCATCGATTCGACCCTTCGCAACGGTTCTTATTATGACTGCGGCGGCTTCGACAGCGATCAGTGCGAGGCGCTCATCAACCAGCTCGAACATGAGACCGATGTCGCAAAGCGTGCCGAACTGGCCAACCAGATCGTCCAGATCGCGATCGATGACAACGCATTCGGATATGTAGGCCTCTTCAACAAGATCACCTGCCTGCAGCCCGGCATCACCGGTTACGCCAACAACAACCCGTTCGATTTTTATGCCATTTCGGCAGACACCGACATCACTGCATAAACCATGGGAAAATACGTCGGAAAGCGTTTGCTTTCACTTGTCCCGATCCTGATCGGGATCACGTTCCTGACCTTTTTATTGCTGTACATCGCCCCGGGGGATCCCGCCCAAAAGCGGCTGTCCTCCAACAGCGGTGTGGCAGTCACTCAGGAACAGATCGACAACATGAGAGAGGAAATGGGCCTGAACAGGCCCTTCCTCGTCCAATACGGTTCCTGGCTCGGCAAAGCGCTGACCGGGGACCTTGGCACGTCTTATAGAGACAGCATGCCGGTCTCCGGAAAGCTGGGACCGGCGTTCCAACGAACGCTGATCCTTGCGGGAGCCAGTCTGCTGATCTCCCTGCTGGTCTCCATACCAACGGGGATCCTGTCCGCTGTCTATCAGGGGAGTTTCTGGGACCATCTGTTCCGATTGCTCTCCTTTGTGGGCAACTCTCTGCCGAACTTCCTCCTGTCCATCCTCCTGATGTATTTCCTGTGCATCAAGGTGGACCTGTTCCCGGTCATCGCGACCGGAAGCGTCCAGGGCCTGTTCCTGCCGGCTCTGGCTTTGGGGATCCCCATGGCGTCCCGTTTTGTGCGGCAGATCCGCGCGGAAGTCCTCGAGGAGATCGGACGGGATTATGTCACCGGCCTCACGGCCCGCGGGGTCCGGTCCTCCTGGGTCCTGTTCCGCAATGTCCTGCGCAATGCGATGAGTTCGATCATGACAATCATTGCGCTGGCGGTCGGTACTCTCATGGGCGGCAGCGTTGTCGTGGAATCGATTTTCAACTGGCCGGGAGTCGGCAAGCTGGCGATGGATTCCATCACGGCCCGGGACTATCCCGTCATTCAGGGATTCGTCCTCATCATGGCGGTCGTCTATGTCCTCGTCAACCTGTTCACGGATCTGTTCCATCACTGGCTCGATCCGCGGGTCGAACTGGAATAGGGGAGGCTGTCTATGAATCCGTTTCGCAAGAAAGAAAAACAGCTGACCCGGGAACAGCTCCGACGCAGAGTCATCGTCATGCTGGCGCTGGCAGGACTCCTCTGTCTTTTTGCGCTGGTGGCCCCTTATCTGACCCCCAACGACCCCAATATGCCCAACGCGGCCTATATGAATGCGTCCCCCTGTAAGGAGTTCCCGCTGGGAGCGGACCGTTACGGGCGCTGTGTCCTGTCCCGCGTTATGATCGGGGCCCGGACCTCCATTTTCTCGGCGGTCGTGCTCGTTTTCGTCTCGTTCGTCATCGGCTCCCTTCTCGGAATGCTGTGTGGCTGGTACGGAGGGGTCCTCGACACTCTGATCATGCGGCTTGCCGATATCTTTCTGGCATTCCCGCAGATGGTCCTCGCTATTGCGGTCGCCGGTGTCCTCGGCGGAAGTCTGCTCAACGCGATGATCGCCCTTGGGATCACGGGGTGGACGCTTTATGCGAGGCTCGCCCGGACCCACACGATGGCGCTGAAACATGAGCCCTTCATCCTCGCCGCGAAAATGAACGGCAGTTCCGGTTTGCAGATCATGCTGCGGCACATCCTGCCGAACATGATCGGCCCTCTGACGGTCAATGCCGCCACGCAGATCGGTACCAATATGATCGGTATCGCCGGTCTCAGCTTCCTGGGACTTGGTGTGGTGCCGCCCAAGGCGGAATGGGGGTCCATGATCAGTGAATCCCGCGCCTACCTCCAACTGGCGCCCTGGTCGGTCTTTGTGCCGGCCGTTGCCGTCATCGTGACCGTCATGGTCTTCAACTACCTGGGCGATGCGGTCCGGGATTATTACGATGTGAGTGAGGCGAAGTGATGGCTATGACAAAAAAGATCAAAACGATCCGGGCCGTCGCTGCCCGTCCATCGCCACGGAAAGAGAGCCTGCTCTCCATGAAAGACCTCTGTGTCTCCTACGGGGACTTTGAGGCGCTCCACAACTATTCTCTGGAACTGGCACCGGGGGAGATCCACTGCATCGCCGGAGAGTCCGGTTCCGGAAAATCCACGATCCTGAAAGCGCTGCTGGGCCTTACGTCCTATTCCGCGGAAGTGACCGGCGGCAGCATGTCTTTTGCGGGGAACGACGTCCTCGCGATGAGCGACAAAGAACGCCGGGAACTGCTGGGCGATGAGATCGGCCTCATTGCGCAGAACCCCGCCGCGTCCTTTAATCCCCTCCGCACCTTCCGTGCCCAGTTCAAAGAAACACTGGAGAGCCACGGAAGAGAACTCGATGAACACGAAGTGTTCCATGTCTTCAAGACGCTGGGCCTTCCCACCGACGGACGTGTCCTCTCGAGCTGTCCCTATGAAGTCAGCGGCGGCATGTGCCAGCGGGTGGCGATCGCTCTTCTGATGCTCCTGAAACCGCGGCTCCTGCTCTGCGATGAAGTGACCTCCGCGCTGGACGTCACGACGCAGAAACAGGTGGCCGATGAACTGCTTCGGCTCCGGGACGAGACCGGCATGGCCATCCTGCTGGTCACCCACAACCTCGGTCTCGCGGCTTATATGGCAGACACCATCAGCGTTCTGCTGAACGGCGACTGTGTGGAGTCCGGCCCGGTCGGCGGACATTACCGCGGCGGAGCGCACGGCGTCCTGTCGACCCCGTCCCATGACTATACGAAAAAGCTCCTCCACGATGTGGCGGACTTCGAAGACGACCTCCGTCCCCGGACGGCCTTCACGTCGGCGGACCCTAAAGCGGTCGAACTGTCCGATGTCCACAAGACCTACCGGGTCCGCGGGAATGAAGTCCAGGCGCTGAAAGGCGTCGACCTCGACGTCTTCCGCGGGGAGATCCTCGGTGTGGTCGGAGAGTCCGGTTCCGGAAAGTCCACGATCCTGCGCCAGGTGTGCGGGATGGAGACCCCGGAAGTGGGCGAGGTACGCCTTGACGGAAAGTACCAGTACATCTTCCAGGATGCCTATGCGTCCTTCGACCCGAGGATGACCATCCGCCAATCGCTCTATGAAAGTATCCGCAATGCCGCCAAACGGGACGGAAAACCGTCTCAGCGGGGCAGCAGGGTGCCGGAATACGACAAACGGATCGAATCCTACCTGAGTCAGGTCGGCCTCTCTCCGGAGCTCCTGGACCGGTTCCCGTCCCGTCTCTCCGGCGGGCAGTGCCAGCGCATGGCGATCGCCCGGGCGCTGGTGGCGGACCCCGAAGTGCTCCTGTGTGACGAGATCACCTCGGCGCTGGACGTCACCGCCCAGAGAGAAGTCGTCGAACTGCTCGTCCGTCTCCATGACGAACTGGGGCTGTCGATCATCTTTGTCTCCCACGACCTCGCCCTGGTCCACAGCTTCTGTGACCGCATCCTCGTCCTGAAGAGCGGGGAAGTGATCACCTGCGGAGACGCGAAAGAGGTCATTCAGCACACAGAAGAACCCTATACGAAACAGCTCCTCGACTCGGTCCTGACCGTTCGCTAACCAATAAAAACAGACCGCATTGCAGCTCGCAATGCGGTCTTGCTTTTTTGTTCGTATATCGCCCGAAGCCTATAAGAGCTGGATCATCAGCTTCGTCGCGATGACGATGGAGAGGAGGGCGATGGGGTAGGTGGCGGCGTAGGCGGAAGCGACGGCTTCCGTGCCGGCCGTG
>ONFJ01000050.1 GCA_900317085.1 uncultured Eubacteriales bacterium
GTTCGCCGATTAAAGTGGTACGCGAGCTGGGTTCAGAACGTCGTGAGACAGTTCGGTCCCTATCTGTCGTGGGCGCAGGATATTTGAGGAGCGCTGTCCCTAGTACGAGAGGACCGGGATGGACGCACCGCTGGTGCACCAGTTGTCACGCCAGTGGCACCGCTGGGCAGCTAAGTGCGGAATGGATAAACGCTGAAAGCATCTAAGCGTGAAGCCACCTCCAAGATAAGATATCCCATAGCATAAGCTAGTAAGACCCCTTGTAGACTACGAGGTAGATAGGCCGCAAGTGTAAGCATGGTGACATGTTCAGCTAGGCGGTACTAATCGGTCGAGGGCTTGTCTAATGTACGAGTATTAGGATTTACCAGTAAATGTTTCTTTGTTCAGTTTTCAGGGTATGACCCAGACAGGATCGAGAACTCTCGATCCTGTTTTTTGTTGTTTTGCCAGTGGCACAGCCGGGCAGCTAAGTGGGGGGGGGAGTGGGAAAGACCCCTTGCAGACTGTGAGGCGAAGAGTCCTGGCGTCCGGCTTGCCGGGAGTCGGGCCTGCCAGTGGCACAGCCGGGCAGCTAAGTGGGGGGGAGTGGGAAAGACCCCTTGCAGACTGTGAGGCGAAGCGGCCGCAGTGTCTGGGAGCGGTGTTGAAAGGCTGGCGTTAGTGCTTCTGTCGGAATGCTGTCTAGTGGCTGAGTACAAAGCTTTCCCCTGTATCTTGTATATGAGTTTCCCCTTATATAAATAAATATATTTTAATAAGAGAAAAACCTTGAACCTGCGCGGGATGTATGGTAGAATGCCTTTACCTCTTGCGAGAGGGTTCTTTTTTTGCGCGCTTTTTTAAGCGAGGATGTCACAAAACTCTTTGTGCAAATCGCCCGAAAAACCGCATAAGAACGACCTTCAAAGAGGGAGGCAGATGCTTCTGCCCTCCCAGGCAGAAGACAAATACTAATGATCCATAACTGGAGGTGCCGACATGAGAGTACGTGTTACTTTGGCCTGCACAGAGTGCGGTCAGCGCAACTACAACACAATGAAGAACAAAAAGAACACACCCGACAAGCTGGAGATGAATAAGTACTGCAGATTCTGCAAGAAACACACCCTCCACAAAGAGACGAAGTAAGGAAGGCAGTTGTAATGGCGAAGAATAAGAAAAAGGCCACTGCTCCGGAGAAAGCCGAAGCAAAAGCCGCCGAAAAAGAAGTTCCCGCCTACGCAGCCAAGAAAAAGGACGCTCCGAAGAAGGACAAGAAGGCTGAGAAGGAAGCCAAACCCGGTTTCTGGACCAACTTCAAGGAGTTCTGGAAAGGCCTTTTCAAAGAGCTGAAGAAAATCAACTGGTCCAGTGCCAAAGATACGTTCAAGAATTTCCTCGTCGTTCTGCTGGTCATTCTTGTCATCGGTATCGGTGTCTGGGTCTTTGACGCCCTCTTCGTTAAGATTCGGGAGCTGATCTACAACTATTCCCCTGCAGACGCAGAGGCTGCGGTCATCCTTCTGAAGGCTCAAATCGGGCTACTGTAACGAAGGAGGACAGTCCCTATGGCAGGAATCACCAAATGGTATGTCGTCCATACCTACTCCGGCTATGAGAACAAAGTCCAGGACAACATCAAGAAGGTCGTGGACAACCGGAACATGAACGACCAGATCCTCGACGTTCGCGTCCCTACGGAACTGGTTGTCGAAGTCAAGGACAACGGTGAGACCAAAGAGGTCGAGCGTAAAGTCTTCCCGGGTTATGTTCTCGTCAAAGTCGCTGTCGAAGCAGAAGACAACGAATACGTCATGTCAGACGATGCCTGGTATGTCATCCGCAACACCCGCGGTGTCACCGGTTTCGTAGGCCCGGAGAGCAAGCCGGTCCCCCTGACTGACCAGGAAGTCGCGAACCTCGGCGTCGAAGACGAAGAGGCAGAAGTGGCGACCACCGTCGAAGTCAACTACAAAGTGGGAGACTTCGTCCGCATCACCGGCGGCAACCTCGCCGACTACTCCGGCGTGGTCCAGGAAATCAACACCGAGACCGGTCGTGTCAAAGTCACGATCTCCATGTTCGGTCGAGAGACTTCCGCCGACCTTGCTCTGAATCAGGTAGAACTTGCCTGAGTGTAAAAACCGTAACATTGGTAATAAGCAGCTCGCTGCTTTTGTTACAGGGACTTTTCCAGGTCCCGTGGGAGGAACGCCCCTTACCGGGAAACACCGTTCCGCCAATTACCACATTTTTTTGGAGGTGCAAAAACAATGGCACAGAAGGTAATCGGTTTCATTAAACTGCAGATCCCCGCAGGTAAAGCAACTCCGGCACCGCCCGTCGGTCCGGCCCTTGGTCAGCACGGCGTCAACATCATGGCGTTCACCAAGGAGTTCAATGAGCGCACCAAGAATGACATGGGCCTCATCATTCCTGTCGTCATCACAGTTTATGCAGACCACAGTTTCACATTCATCACCAAGACCCCGCCCGCAGCTGTCCTCATCAAGAAGGCTTGCGGAATCGAGAAAGCTTCCGGTGAACCCAACAAGACCAAAGTCGCGACCATCACCATGGACCAGATCAAACAGATCGCCGAGACGAAAATGCGTGACCTCAATGCTTCCAGCATCGAGTCTGCCTGCTCTATGATCGCAGGTACCGCACGTTCCATGGGCGTCGTTGTGGAAGACTAACGCGGGAGGTAAAGAAGAATGAAACACGGCAAGAAATATGTCGACAGCAAAAAGCTCATCGACAAAACCAAGACTTATGAGGTAGACGAAGCTCTCAAGCTCGTCTGCGATACAGCGAAAGCCAAGTTCGACGAAACTGTCGAAGCTCACATCCGTCTGGGTGTCGACTCCCGTCACGCTGACCAGCAGGTCCGTGGTGCAGTCGTTCTCCCGAACGGTACCGGTAAGAGCGTCCGCGTCGCCGTCTTCGCCAAGGGCGATATGGCCAAGGCCGCTGAAGAAGCCGGTGCAGAGATCGTCGGTGCCGAAGATCTTGCAGACCGCATCCAGAACGAAGGCTTCCTGGACTTCGACGTTGCTATCGCCGCTCCCAACATGATGGGTGTCGTCGGTAAGCTCGGTCGTGTCCTTGGTCCCCGTGGCCTGATGCCGTCCCCGAAGGCCGGTACGGTCACTCCGGACGTTGCCAAGGCTGTCACCGAGGCAAAAGCCGGTAAGATCGAGTACAGACTCGACAAGACCAACATCATCCACTGCCCCATCGGCAAGGCTTCCTTCGGCGTTGAGAAACTCCAGGAGAACCTTGACACTCTGATGGACGCGATCGTCAAGGCAAAACCCGCCGCTGCAAAGGGCCAGTATCTCAGATCCTGCGCTCTGGCCTCCACCATGGGCCCCGGCGTCAAGTTCAGCCCGGCGAAGTACACGAACGCTCAGTAAGCGTCGTCACAAAGTTACTTGACACGGGGGAGACCCTGTGCTAGTATACCAATGCTGTTTCTTTACCTAAGACAGCAGGTGTGTCGCAAGACACGTAACAGGTCCGTCCTACCTGCCGAGGAAAGAGCCATCGAATAGACTTTCAACGCCATTGCGTTTAGTTTACAGAAATGCTCTTCCTTGGAAAAGGAAGAGCATTATTCTTTATCCCCAGGAGGTGAAACGTAAATGGCAAGCGAAAAAGTACTCGAAATGAAGAAAGCTCAGGTCGCGGAACTGGCCGGTAAAATGACCGACTCCGTCGCCGGCGTTCTCGTCGAATACAAGGGCATCAACGTCGCCGACGACACCAACCTTCGTCGCGAACTCCGTGAGGCCGGCATCGACTACTCCGTCATCAAGAACTCCATCATCGGCAGAGCCGCTGAACAGGCAGGTCTTGACGGTCTGAAGGACGTCCTGACCGGTACCACCGCGATCGCGATCTCCAAGGAAGATCACGTCGCCGCTGCCCGCATCCTCAAGAACTTCTCCAAAACGCACGATTTCTTCCAGATCAAGAGCGGTTACCTGAACGGTGAGGTCGTCGACCTCGCAACGGTCAACTCTCTGGCAGACCTGCCCACTTACGAAGTTCTTCTCGCCACCGTCTGCAACGCATTCAACGCACCCATCGCGTCCTTCGCACGGGTCATTCAGGCTGTTGTCGACAAAAAGTCCGAGGAAGGCGAAGTCGCTCCGGCCGCTGAAGAAGCTGCACCTGCAGCCGAAGAAGCACCGGCAGAGGCACCCGCAGCTGAAGAGGCTCCCGCAGAGGAGGCTCCGGCTGAAGAAGCTGCTCCCGCAGAGGAGGCAGCCCCCGCTGAAGAAGCTCCCGCCGAAGAGGCTCCCGCAGAGGAAGCTCCGGCTGAAGAAGCTCCCGCAGCTGAATAATCCAACTACTACTATTTTAAAATCAACTTAATGGAGGAAAATACCATGGCTTCTGAGAAAGTTACTGCTCTTCTTGAAGAGATCAAAACCATGTCCGTTCTCGAGCTGTCCGAGCTCGTTCACGCTGTCGAAGAAGAATTCGGCGTTTCCGCTGCTGCTGCTGTTGCTGTCGCTGGCCCCGCTGCCGGTGGCGAAGCTGCTGCTGAGGAGAAAACTGAGTTTGACGTTGTCCTGAAAGAGGTCGGCGCCAACAAGATCAAGGTCATCAAGGTCGTCCGTGAGATCACCGGCCTTGGCCTTGCCGATGCTAAGGCCCTCGTTGACGGCGCTCCCAAGACCGTCAAGGAAGCTGTCTCCAAGGAAGAGGCAGAAGAGATGAAGGCAAAATTCGACGAAGTCGGTGCTACCATCGAACTTGCGTAAGTTTGTTTTCACAACTTCACAAAAAACAAAAGGCATCCGGTGTATACCGGATGCTTTTTTGTTTGTTGAGGAAATGGGGGTCATCTGCTTGGTTTCTTTTTCTTGGAGAGACCCAGAATGAAGTCTGTCGAGACTTTGTACTCCTTGGAGAGTGTGATGAGATGCCGAATCGGCATTTCGCTGGCACCGCGCTCATACCGGGCATACATGGTCTGTGATGTGCCGAGGATGTGGGCGACCTCTTCCTGGGTATAGTCGTGATCTTCCCTCAAATCACGCAGGATGCTTTGATATTCTCTCATAATGATACCTGTACCCTTATTCAGTTTGTCGGAAAATGAAACAATTCCTGATTCCAAACCGGTCTGCCACACTGTACACAACGATCCCCCAAGAACAGGGGCTTTCCGTTTGGTATAAGTATGTTACCATTAGTTAATGAATTTAGGCTGAGTTAGTAAATATCTTTACTAAAATATCCTGATATCATATGTATTTGCACCATTTATGTATTGCTGCACTTTGCGAAACGGGTCGTTTCCGGGAGTCTCCGTTCTATTTACATTTATAGCGGATTCCCTTATAATATTAAGAACCATTTTTTGTGAGGAGCGGTTTTTTTGACAGACAACATGAAGCTCGCAGCACTGCTGTTCCCGGATGTGGAAAAGACCCCGGAAGACTATGAGGCGATGTACCCCGAGAGAGGTCTCGCGGAAGGCGCAAGAGTCACACGATTCGCGCCGAGTCCCACCGGTTTTCTGCACATCGGCGGTCTCTTCGCCGCCTATGTCGCGAAGCTGACGGCGGACACCACCGGCGGCGTCTTTTACCTGCGCATCGAGGACACCGACAAGAAGAGGGAAGTGGACGACGGCGTCTCCGGCATCGTCAAAGGGCTTGCCGACTTCGGTGTCACCATGGACGAAGGCATCACCGGCTTCGAACAGGAGACCGGCGCTTACGGCCCCTACCAGCAGAGCAAGCGGAGAGACATTTATCGCTGCTTCGCAAAGAAGCTCACCGAAGAAGGCCTCGCGTACCCCTGCTTCTGCACGGCGGAAGAACTGGAAGCTATCCGCAAGCAGCAGGAGGAAGAGGGCGTGAACCCCGGCTACTATGGCAAGTACGCCAGAGACCGGGAGATGCCGTATGAAGAAGTGGAGCGGCGCATCGCCGAAGGGCTGCCCTATGTGTTACGCCTCAAGTCCCAGGGCGACCCCGAAAAGAAGGTCCGCTACCAGGACATCATCAAGGGCAAGATGGAACTGCCCGAGAACATCATGGACATCGTCCTTCTGAAGACCGACGGCATCCCGACCTACCACTTCGCCCACTGCGTGGACGACCACCTCATGCGCACGACCCATGTGGTCCGCGGCGACGAGTGGATCTCCTCCGTGCCGGTCCACCTGCAACTGTTCCAGTACTGCGGGTTCCGTGCTCCGAAGTTTGCACACATCGCCCCCATCATGAAACTCGATGACGGCAACAAGCGCAAGCTCTCGAAGCGGAAAGACCCGGAAGCGGCGGTCAGCTACTATGTGGAAGAGGGCTACCCGAAAGAGGCTGTCCTCGAGTACCTGCTGACGCTGGCCAACTCGAACTTCGAAGACTGGCGCCGCGCCAACAAGGAAGCACCGCTCTCGGACTTCCCGTTCAATCTCAAAAAGATGAGCGTGTCCGGCGCGCTGTTCGACCTTGCGAAGCTCAACGACGTTTCGAAGAACGTCATCTCCGTCATGAGCGCGGAGACCGTCCTCGACCGGGTGCTCACCTGGGCCGAGGAGTACAACAAAGACTTCTACGACCTTCTGACCGCCGACAAGGACAAGGCTCTTCGGATCCTCAGTGTCGACCGCGGCGGAAAGAAGCCGAGAAAAGATATTGCCAAATGGTCCGAAGTCCCGGACTTCGTCGCCTATCTCTATGACGACCTCTACAAAGAGGACTTCGACCAGCTTCCCGAGAACGTGACCCCGGCGGACGCCGCGGCCATCCTCGAAGCCTACACGAACGTTTACGACAAGAACGACGACCAGTCTGAATGGTTTGGCAAGGTCAAGAGCCTCTGCGAGCCCCTCGGCTACACGCCGAACGTCAAGGAGTGGAAGCAGGACCCGACCGCCTTCAAGGGCCATGTCGGCCACCTGTCCACCGTCATCCGGGTGGCCATTACCAGCCGGACCAACACGCCGGACCTCTGTGCCATCATGCAGATCCTTGGCAAAGAGGAATGCGTACATCGCCTCCAGAAGGCAGCAAACTACTATAAGGGGTGAACCGAATGGAAGAGAAAACTATGAACGCGCTCGCAGCGCCCTCGAACTTCATCCACGACTTCATTGACGCGGACCTGGAAGCAGGCGTTTACGACCACGTCCAGACCCGGTTCCCGCCGGAGCCCAACGGCTACCTGCACATCGGCCACGCGAAGGCGATCTACATCAACTTCTACACATCGGAGAAATATAACGGCATCTGCAACCTGCGGATGGACGACACGAACCCCGGCAAGGAAGACACCGAGTACGCGGACGCCATTGCCGAGGACATCAAGTGGCTCGGGTACAACTATGAGAACCTGTACCACGCCTCCGACTACTTCGACTACATGTACGAGAAGGCCATCCTGCTCATCAAAAAGGGCCTGGCCTTTGTCGACGACCTCTCGGCTGACGAGATCCGCGAGTACCGCGGCACGCTGACCGAGCCCGGCAAGAACAGCCCGTACCGGGACCGTTCCATTGAGGAGAACCTCGACCTCTTCGACCGCATGACCAAAGGCGAGTTCGCCGACGGGGAGAAGGTCCTTCGCGCGAAGATCGACATGAGCTCTCCGAACATGAACATGAGAGACCCGGTCATCTACCGCATTGCACACATGAGCCATTTCCGCCAGGGCGACAAGTGGTGCGTCTACCCGATGTACGACTTCGCGCACCCGCTGGAAGATGCCTGTGAAGGCGTCACCCATTCGCTGTGCTCCCTGGAGTTCGAAAACCACAGACCCCTTTACGACTGGGTCTGCCGGGAGTGCGAAGTGGACAAACCGGCTCCGCGGCAGATCGAGTTCGCCCGTCTCAACCTCAACTACTGTGTCACCAGTAAACGCCGCTGCCTCTATCTTGTCAACAACGGCTATGTCGACGGCTGGGACGACCCGCGCATGGTCACCATCTCCGGCATGAGACGCCGCGGCTTCCCGCCCGCAGCCATCCGGGACTTCTGTGCCCGTATCGGCATCTCCAAGGCGTACTCCGTCGTGGACTTCGGCCTGCTCGAAGCCTGTGTCCGGGACGACCTCAATGAGAACGCGCCCCGTGCCATGGCGGTCCTTCGTCCGCTGAAAGTCATCATCGACAACTACCCCGAAGGGCAGACCGAAGAGATCGAAGTGGAAGTCCACCCGAAGAAACCGGAACTGGGTACCCGCACGGTCACCTTCTCGAGAGAACTGTACATCGAGCAGGACGACTTCATGATCGAACCCGCGAAGAAGTACAGACGTTTCTACCCCGGCAATGAGGTCCGCCTCAAAGGCGCCTATTATGCCACCTGCACATCCTACGAGACTGACGATGACGGGAACGTCACCTGTATCCATGTCGAATATGATCCGGAGAGCAAGGGCGGCGAATCGCCCGACGGAAGAAAGGTCAAGGGCACCATCCACTGGGTCAACGCGGCGGACTGCATCCCGGCCGAAGTCCGGCTCTACGACCGGCTCTTCAACGTGCCGAACCCGTCCGACCCCGCGGAACCCCTGGAGAACTACCTGAACCCGAACTCCCTGGAAGTCCTGCCGGATGCCGTCATCGAGGGCGACCTCGTCGACCTGAAACCCGGCGACACCTTCCAGTTCATGAGAAAAGGCTATTACACGGTCGACAAGTACTCGACGGAAGACAAACTCATCTTCAACCGGACGGTCGACTTAAACTCGAGTTGGAAATAAGAAAGAGAGTGTATTATGGCGCAGGCACTTGATACCAAGAAACTATCCGGCAAGGAGAAAACCAGCTACGGTCTGGCAGCGGTCGGTAAGGACCTCTGCTACATGCTGTCCGCGAGCTATGTCCTCTACTACTTCCAGGACATCATGGGCGTCTCTGCTGCGGCGATGGGCGTCATCCTGCTCGTGGCCCGTGTCTTCGACGCGTTCAACGACCCCATCATGGGCATCATCACGGCGAAGACCCGCACCCGCTGGGGCAAGTTCCGCCCCTGGCTGTTCATCGGCACCGTTCTGAACGCCGTCATCCTGTACGTCATGTTCTCGGCCCCGCCGAGCCTGTCTCCCTCCGGACTGACTGCCTACGCGGCCGTCTTCTACATCCTCTGGGGCACGACCTACACCATGATGGACATCCCATTCTGGTCCATGATCCCCGCCTTCACCGAAGGCGGCAAAGAGCGTGAGAACCTCACGACCCTGGCCCGTTCCTGTGCCGGTGTCGGTTCCGCCCTCATCACCATCGTCACCATCATCGCCGTCCAGGCGCTGGGCGCCGGCGATGAGCGCATCGGTTTCTCCCGGTTCGCCCTCGTCATCGCGGCCGTCTTCGTCCTCTTCGAGACCATCGCGGTCATCACCATCAAGGAGAAGTCCACGGTCGACGTCAAGACGACCTCCGTTGGCGATATGTTCAAGGCCCTCATCCACAACGACCAGACCATGGTCGTCGTCCTGGCCATCGTCCTCGTCAACACCGCTGTGTACATCACCTCGAACCTCGTCATCTACTTCTTCAAGTACGATGTCGGCGGCGATGCATGGTACAACAGCTACACCATCTTCAACACCTTTGGCGGAGCCGTCTCCATCCTGTCCATGATGGTCCTGTTCCCGCTGCTCCGGAAGTTCTTCTCGACGACGAAGGTCTTCTACATCGGCACGGGTTCTGCCATTGTCGGCTACCTGACGCTCATCGCCATCGCGTTCCTCACCCCGATGGACAACGTCTACCTGCTGCTCATCCCGGGCTTCCTCATCTTCGCCGCGAACGGCATCCTGACCGTCCTCGTCACCGTCTTCCTCGCGAACACCGTCGACTACGGTGAACTGCAGAACGGCACCCGTGACGAGTCCGTTGTCTTCTCCATGCAGACGTTCGTCGTCAAACTCGCGAGCGGTATCGCGGCCCTGGCAGCGTCCCTGACCCTGTCCATCAACCACATCCAGAAAGGCGGCACCGAAGCCGGCGACGCAGCCGTGGTCATCGACCAGGCCGCCCGCACCGGTCTGCGCCTTTCCATGACGGTCATCCCAATCCTCCTGATGGTCATCGCCATCCTCATCTTTGCCAAGAAATTCATCCTGACGGAAGAAAAAGTCGCGGAGATCACCGAAGAACTCCACGAGAAACGTCAGGTTCAGGAAGAAGTGAAATAAATGCCGATCAAGATCCCGAACGACCTTCCCGCTGCGCGAGTACTGAACAGCGAGAACATCTTCGTCATGAAGGAGACCCGGGCGAACACCCAGGCCATCCGTCCGCTGCACATCCTGCTGCTGAACCTCATGCCGAAGAAGATCGAGACCGAGACCCAGCTCTGCCGCCTGCTCGGCAACACGCCTCTGCAGATCGAGCTCGAGCTCATCATGACACAGTCGCACAAATCGACCCATACTCCGGAGGACCACATGCTGTCCTTCTATAAGACCTTTGACGAGGTCAAAGACCGCAACTTCGACGGACTCATCATCACCGGCGCACCGGTCGAGCAGATGCCCTTCGAACAGGTCGACTACTGGGAGGAACTGTGTGAGATCATGGAATGGAGCACGACCCATGTCTACTCCACCTTCCACCTGTGCTGGGGCGCGTTCGCGGGTCTGTACTACCACTACGGCATCCCGAAACACGACCTTCCGGCAAAGCTCTTCGGTGTCTACCCGCACACGGTCGACAAGAAGAACTCGATGCTCTTCCGCGGGTTCGACGACATCTTCAACGTCCCGCAGTCCCGTCACACCACCATCTGGCGGGAAGAGGTCGAGGCGGTGCCCGAACTGAAGATCCTGTCCTCCTCGAAGGAGGCCGGCGTCTTCGCCATCGCGACGAAGCACGGCCGTCAGATCTTCATCACCGGTCACACCGAGTACGACGCCGACACGCTGTACAACGAGTACAAGCGGGACCTCGACGCCGGACTCCCCATCGAGAAACCGGTGAACTACTTCCCGAACGACCGTGTCACCAAACGGCCGCCGAACACCTGGCGCTCCTGCGCGAACCTCCTCTACTCGAACTGGATCAACTACTTCGTGTACCAGGAGACTCCGTACGACCTCGCCGAGATCGACACCATCGCGGAAAAGAAAAACAAGAAATGCAAAGCTTCCTTTTTCTCTAAACTTGTATTTGCAGTGGCGATTCACTAACTAATCTCATCAAAGTGGCCAAAGCCTCCTCGGTGACATCCGCGTCCAGCGGATCTGTCCGCGTATTTTGCCCTCCGCGTTGCTCCGGGCTGGGTGCCACAGCTCTTCGGGGCAGTAAAGGGCGCACCTGTGCGCCGCGTCCACGCGGTTCCCACCCTGTGACAGCCCCTTCGCCCCGTCTTCTTTTGAAAAATACATGGCACATTTTGCTTTATAAAAGTCTGACATGTATTTCTTGGCTCGAAAGTCTTTGGTGGCCTTCTTCACGAGTTCTTTTA
>ONFJ01000105.1 GCA_900317085.1 uncultured Eubacteriales bacterium
GCTTCGCCTGTGGTGGAGCAAATGAGGCGTAAATCGCCAAGGAAATGCAAGCTTGAAGAATTTGCAATACTAGGCATTAGAAAGTTCGACAAATTCGGAGTTGTGGGAATTTCCTGCTTGACTTTCAGCGGGAAATTCAGATACAATACGGGGCGAATTGAGTTGCTGCAAAGCGTAAGTCCGAATTCCCCGGGCTTGCGCTTTTTTCTTTTGTGCCGGAGTGGCCGGCGCCACCGCTCTTCTGGGCGATCTGCGCCATCCGGCCTACCTCTTCGGCATGATCCTCTCGGTCCTGTTCCTGCTCTGGTCCCTGACCATCCGGGTCATCGTCCCGCAGCCGCTGGAGCTGGCCGCGGAGCTCGAAGAGCAGAAAGCGTCTCGTTCCTGAGACAGCGCAAAAAGTGAGAATTGCCAGGAAAGGGCACTTGTGGTAATATCTTCGAGGCGTATATCGCCACTGTAAAAACCGCATACCCGCCTGGGGGAGCTCGTGCAACGGGCTGAGATGAGGGCACCACCCGAAAACCCCGACACCTGATCAGGGTAATGCCTGCGTAGGAAAGGAAGGAATTTCTATGGCAACCAAAACTCGAATCGACATCCACAACCGGACCTTCCAGATGGTCTTCAGTGCCGTCATGGTCGCGCTGGCCACCGTGCTGAGCGTCATCCCGGTCATGCAGCTCCCCTTCGGAGGAAGCGTGACTCTGTTCAGCCAGGTGCCCATCCTCGCGGTCAGCTGGATCCTCGGTATCCCGTGGGGACTCGCCTCCGGTCTCGCCTATGCGATCCTGCAGCTCCTCGTCGGCGGCATCGGCAACTTCAGTTACGTCCAGGGCATCCTCGCCTACATCATCCTGGTGTTCGCGGACTACCTCGTGCCCTTCACGTTCCTCGGCTTCGGCGGCATGTTCAAGCGAGTCATCAAAAACCCGTACACCGCGGCTTCGGTCGGTACCGTCATGGTCTGTGCCATCCGCTACATCAGCCACTTCATCAGCGGCGCCACCATCTGGACCGAGTACGCACCGGACACCGCCATCAAGGCCGTCCTCGCCTACTCCGCGAGCTACAACGCCACATACATGGTCCCCGAGACCATCATCTCCGTCATCGGCATCTGCGCCGTCATCGCGCTTTTGAACAAACTCGCACCGAAACAGCAGACCGCCGCAACGGGTGAAGAAAAAACCGAAGAATGATATTCCACAGTCTTCCGCACTGAATTTACCGCTTTTCAGCCGCCTTTTCCGCAGAAAAGGCGGTTTCTTTGTGTAGTTTGCATAAGAGCGATTTATCCCCCTTAGTAAACATTCACAAACATTTGCTCTTGTCATTTGTGGAAAAAGATATTATATTATTAAGCGGAGAAAAAGAAAGGAGCACTTCATGAAAAAAGGTCATTTCAAGAAATTGCTTGCATCCATCTCTGCTGCAGTCCTTCTGGTCTGCGTCCTCCTCGTTCCCGGTTTCGCGAAAACCGACGCCGAGAAAGAACTCGAGGCAGCGAATGCCCAGGTCATCGCACTGGAGCAGAAAGTCGCCGATTGTCAGGCCGCGTATAACACGGCACAGACCCAGAGCCGTCGGGGGTCCTACGGATTTTTCCAGTGGGCAGGTTCCGAGTCCGCCATGAAAGCGCTTGACGACGCGAAGTACAAAAACCTCATCGCCTACGGCACTGCCGGAGACGCCACCTCCATCGACAACATGGTCACCGCGGTGGAACTCATTGAAAAAGTCAATGAGAAGCGCAAAGCAGACGGACTCAAGGAGCTCGTCATCACCGACACCATGATGGCAATGGCCCAGGCGGACGCCGACGCGTACTACGACCTGAACACGACACCGAAACAGTTCACGGTGAACGGCGCGAAGATCGCCGAGAACCTTGGCACATTCGCGGACGCCGGCAAAACGGTCGACAACTGGTACGCCGAGAAGAAGGTCGCTGACGAGCATCCGGACTACATGAGCTATTCGAGCCCGAACTGGTCCCAGGTCGGCCACTACTTCAACATGAGCAGCAAGAAGTTCACCGTCACGGGAGCCGCGGCCAACAGCCGTCCCCGCGCAGGCATCAAGTTCTGCCAGGTCTACTTCAGCAGCGCGAACGGTGAGAAAACGTACACCACCGCCGAGTACCGCCAGCGGATCGCCGAATACCGCGTCCTTCTGGACGACCGGAAGGAAGACCTCGACGAAGCAAAGGCTGCCCTCCAGGAAGCCAAAGTCCGTCAGGCCACCGCGCAGCGGATCGTCAACGCGGAGCAGCAGGCTGCCGCCACCACGACGACCACACAGGCATAAACCCCGGACATCAGAAAACCCTTCGACCGCATGGCCGAAGGGTTTCTTTTTTGTGTTTGTGGCGATTTACGGAGCCTCTTCTCTGACTTCCTCCACCTCATCGGTGATGTCGATAACGGTGCCTTCCGGTTCTTTCCGGGTCGGTTCCGCTCTCTGGCCGAAGCCCCGGTCGAAGTACCCGGTGGTGCCTCTGCCGGCGAGTTCCGGATGCATGGTGCGGTAGACCTTCTTGCCGACGATGTAGACGACGGGCCCTAAAATGAGGCCGAGGCCGTTGCCGCCCATGAGGGCGAAGCCGGCGACGCTGGAGACGATCTCCTCCCAGGGGCTGATGCCGAGGGACGCGCCCCGCACGAAGGGTTCGAGCACCTGCTTGATGACCATGATGATAACGAACAGCAGGAAGATCCAGAGTCCGGTGCGGGTGTCTTTCTGGAACACCAGTTCATAGACAGCCCAGGGGATCATGGTGACGGAAAGGCCGAGGACCGGGAGCATGTCGACGATGGTGATGGCCACCGCCGCGAGGATCCAGTGTTCGATGCCAATAAGGTTGAGACCGATGAGCAGTCCCGCGAGGGTGATGGTCGTCAGAATGAACTGAGACTTGATCCAGTCTTTCAGGGTCAGTTTTCCCTCGTGGACCACATGTTCGGTGAACGTGCGAGCCATAGTTACATTTCCTCCTTAGATGAGTCCCGCGAAGAAGCCTGCGATGGATGCGAAGATCCACGGGAAGGCCACCAGCGCGATGATGATAAAGATTGCGGTCAGGATGATGAGTCCGGCGCTGCAGATGATGCCGGCACGGTTCAGGGTAACGGCGGTCACCTTGTCGGGGTAGCTGTTCGGGACTGCCTTCAGGCTCTTGAGGCCGAGGTAGCCGCAGATGATGGCGACCACGTCGAGGCTGCCGAACGAACCGAGTCCGAGGATGCTGCAGACGATGGAGATGACGCCATAGAGCCGGCCCTTGTTGAGTCTGCCCTGGATGAACTCCATCTCTTCGCGTTCCTTGTCGCTCAGGTGGTTGTAATTGTTGTTTGCATGGTAGTTTCCGTTGTTGCTGGTATTCGGTGCGGGTTCCGCGTCCACCTTTTCGAGGGGAGCGCCGCACTGCGGGCAATAAAGAGCGTCGTCGGGAACTACTTTGCCACATGCTTTGCAATACATAGGGATTCTCCTTTCAGAATTCCAGTGGTAAAATGCAGCTTTCATTCTCTGAAGTCCTGCAACAACAGTTTCTTCTTCTCCTGTTGTGGCTCCATCATATTCGAACAAACCTAAAAGAAACTTAAAAAAACGATACACCCTGCATTTTTCGCGATTCTTCGCGTTTCTTTATCATTTTAAAATAATCTAAAACTTCTTGTTGACTTTTGGGCGATTTACTAGTAGAATAATTGACGTTGCACCGCTACTGCAACGCCCAGACATGGACGATTAGCTCAGCTGGGAGAGCATCCGCTTGACGTGCGGAAGGTCACAGGTTCGAGTCCCGTATCGTCCACCAAGAAAAGAAAAAGGGGCCATGTCACTAAGCTAAATTAGTGACATGGCTCCCTTTTTCTGAAATAACGTCGGCCGCCCCTATGAAAGAGACGGCCAACGGCTTATAAT
>ONFJ01000067.1 GCA_900317085.1 uncultured Eubacteriales bacterium
GGGACTTCCGCGGCCGCCGGAACGTCATCGATCCGGTAGGCGCCGCCGGAAATGCGGAGCTGCTTACCGCTGATGAGGGCGTCAGCCAGTTTGGACCGCGCGCTCTCATAGATGCTCGTGACGGTGGCGCGGGAGACGCCCATCGCCTCGGCACATTCTTCCTGTGTCATCTTCTGGTGGTCGATGAGCCGGATGGCCTCATACTCGTCGAGCATGAGCTGGACGGACTCGCCGCAGTGGCCGTCTTCCGGAGCGAAGCTCCAGTAGCTCGGATAGCTGCAGATGCGTCTGCAGGTTTTGGGTCTCGGCATGGCGTCTCCTTTCTGGCATATGTCAATAACTGCAACTACTATACGCCGGTTCCTGGCATATGTCAAGAATAAAGGCTCCGCCGTTTTGGCGAAGCCTTTTCGTTTTGTGGCGATGTGCCTCTTATTCTTCGAATGCTCCCGTCTGGCGCTCCCAGAGGCCGGCGTACTCGCCGCCCCGGGCGACCAGTTCGTCGTGGGTGCCGTCTTCGACGATCTCGCCGTCCTTCAGGACGACGATGCGGTCGAGGCGGGACACCGTCGAGAGCCGGTGGGCGATGACGATGGACGTGCGTCCTTCCATCAGGTTGCCGAGGGCTTCCTGGATCATTCGTTCACTCTCGGAGTCCAGCGCCGAGGTCGCCTCGTCGAGGACGAGGATAGGCGCATTGGTCAGGATGGCGCGGGCGATGGCGATGCGCTGCCGCTGTCCGCCGGACAGCTTGACGCCCCGTTCGCCGGTGATGGTCTCGAACCCTTCCGGGAACTTCTCGATGAACTCGAGGGCGTTGGCCTTCTCCGCCGCCTCGCGGATCTCCTCCATGGTGGCGTCCGGCCGGCCGTACGCGATGTTCTCCGCGATGGTCCGGTGGAACAGGAGGGGCTCCTGGGGCACGTAGGCGATCTGCCGGCGCAGGGAGACCTGGGTCACTTTCGAGATGTCCTGTCCGTCGATGCAGATGCATCCTTCCTGGATGTCAGCGAGGCGCAGGAGCAGTTTGGTCAGCGTGGTCTTTCCGGAACCGGACCGGCCGACAAGGCCGATGCGCTGTCCGGCGGGAATGGTCATCGAGAAGTCTTCGAAGATGTTCTCGACGGTGCCGGCCTTCTCCGGGTCGACTTCGCCGTCTTCTCCGACGCCGTCCGTGTACTGGAACCGAAGGTTATAGAAGCAGATCTGACCGTCGGTGACCTCGAGGTCCACCGCGTCCGGAACGTCGTCGACGAGGCGGGGCTCATCGAGGTTCTGGGTCATTTCGGCGGCGTCGCCGAAGCAGCGGTTGATGACCGTCATGGTCTGGTTGATCATGTTGAACCGGAGCGTCAGGTTGTGGGTGTAGGAGAAGATCAGGACCAGTGTGCCCGCGCTGATGCCGTACCAGGCATTGCCGCCCGCGACGAAGATGGTCTGGATGACCATGATGATGACGATGATGCCGGCGGCCACGGAGGCGCTCAGAAGCGTCGCATGCATGCGGCGGGAGTCCGCGGCGCGGACTTCCTTGTTGGCCGCCGTGAACAGGTCTTTCTCATAGGCTTCGCGGCCGGAGGTCTTGACGGCGAGGATGTTCGTGATGCTGTCGGAGAGTTCGCCGGAGAGGCGGTTCTGCGCGCTGGCGGCCACCGTGTTGCGGGACAGCGTGCGGCGGAACAGGAGCCAGACCACGATGACGTACACGACGAGGATGGCCGACAGGATGATGACGTAGAGCGGGACCAGCGGTGCCAGCATGACGATGGTCAGGACCGTCGCCGAGATGAGGGGCACCAGCGAGTAGTTGAACAGCTCGACGAGCGAGGAGTAGGCGTTCGTGAACTTGGACGTCTGGGACACCAGCGCGCCGCCGAACCGGCTGTTGTGGAAGGTCATGCTCTGGTTGGAGAGCGAGTCGAAGACGAGGGTGGAGAGGTCGTAGTAGCCGAGGATCTCGAGCTTCCAGACCGCGTAGTCCTGGAGCTTCGAACAGATCTGCCCGACGAGGTTCGCGACCACCAGCAGGATGATGTAGGGCATGAAGGTGTGCAGTACGTTGTCCGCCGCGATGCCGCCCTCGGCCACCCGGTCGATGATGTCCGACACCGCCTTGGCGTTCAGGAACGTCAGGCAGTAGGTGTACCCGAAGGATGCGAGGATGCCGAGGAAAAAGTAGGGCCAGTGTTTCATGACCGTTTTCCCGTAATAATACAAAGTTCTTGCTGCGGTGTTCTGTTTCATAGTCTGTGTTGCTCCCGGTCTGTGGATCGCGGATAAATCGCGCTTAAAATAAGATGTGAGCTATTTATATCATATGAGAAATAATTGCGCAACCGCCCCGCCGCAGGGCCCTGCATTTGTGTTATACTGGGAACATCAGGTTTTGGAAGTACCTTTGAACAGGAATGGAGGCAACCGCATGAAATACCAGAGAGCAACTCTGCCCGAGCTGGTGCTTGGCGCACTGGCAGACTACCCGCTCACTCGTGTCGACGTGGGCGATGAAGCGACCATGAAGAAAAACGGCTTCCACTTTCAGACGGAAGCTTACGAGGCGGAAGGCCTCGGCCACATCTGCTTCCTCACCATGAAGGCGATGGGCGGGCTCATGAAGATGGAGACCGCGGTCCTCGCGACCACTGCGAAGGACGTCCCCATGATGAACCTCGACTGGGTCCTCGCCATGGGCAAGGAGACCCAGATGTGTGAACTTTACGACGACCAGATCGCCCCGTACCCGGCGGAGGCCACCGCGAAGTTTCAGGCCATCAAGGATAAAGACGCGGACCTCGCGGACCGGGAGACCGACCCGCACTGGTACGACGACATCCTCCTGCCTCAGTCCTATGACAAGACCGGCAAGAAGATCTCGGAACGTCTGAACAAAGCTGCCGCTGCGTACCTGGAGGAGTACATCGCCCAGGTCAGGGCCGCACCGGACTGCGACCCGGTGGCCAAGAAAGAGAATGTCCGGCATTTCGCGCAGACTCTCTTCGACCAGGGCGGCCCCGCCGTCGACCAGGTGACGAAACTCTTCGGCAAAGAGACCGCCGAGCGACTCATCCTCGGCCACATGTATGGAGTGAAGTGATATGCCTGACCGTTTCCAGAGAACTGAAATGCTGCTGGGCCCTGAGGCGATGCATCGCCTGAAAGAGTCCCGCGTCGCCGTCTTCGGCGTCGGGGGCGTGGGCGGCTATGTCGTGGAGGCGCTGGCGCGCTCCGGCATCGGTGCACTGGACCTCATCGATAAAGACGTCGTCGATGAGACGAACATCAACCGGCAGATCATCGCGCTGGGTTCCACCATCGGACGGCCGAAGGTCGAGGTGGCCGCGGAGCGGGTGAAAGACATTAACCCTGACTGTGTGGTGACCACGTATCAGATCTTCTTCCTGCCGGACACCATGGACCAGTTCGACTTCACGCAGTACGACTACGTGGTCGATGCCATCGACACCATCACGGCGAAACTCCTGCTCATCCAGTGCGCGAAGGAGGCGGGCGTGCCCGTCATCTCCGCTATGGGAGCGGGCAACAAGCTGGACCCGACGAAGTTCGTGGTCTGCGACCTCTTCGAGACGCAGTTCGACGGCCTCGCCCGCGTCATGCGCAAGGAGTGCCGCAAACGGGGCATCGAGTCTTTGAAAGTCGTGTACTCCGAAGAGGCGCCGATGACGCCGCTGTCGCTGCCGTCGGAAGAGACGGACGGTACATCGCCCAATGAAGCGCCGAAACGGCGGAAAGACACACCGGGCTCCATCGCTTTTGTGCCCTCCGTCGCGGGACTCGTCCTCGCCGGCGAAGTCGTGAAAGACCTGACCGGGGTGACAAACAGCGAAATCTGAGCAATGCAATTGACGGGCGTTTGCGGTATAGTATTGGAAAACCGTTTAGAGAGAAGGGTCAGCTGTGACCAACTATTTTGAAAAAGAACTGTACATCAACCCGAGCCTGGCCGACGCGGAGGGGCTCCTGAACCGCTATGAGACGTTCAATATCTTCATGGACATTGCGGACGACCACGCGGGTCAGATGGGGGTCGCCTGGCGGCACATCTCTCCGCGGAACCTCTTCTGGCTGACGGTCAAGACGAAGATCGTCTTTGAGGACCGCCCGAAACTCGGCGACACCGTGACACTGGCCACCTGGGTCGAGGAGCCGACCAAACTCCGGGGCGACCGGAGCTACGAAATGCGCGCGGGGGACAAGGTCCTGGCCCGCGGCAAGACCGAATGGGCGGTCCTGAACACCGAGACCATGAAGCTCATCCCCATCAGCGAGGTGTACCCGGAAGGCCTCGACTACAGCCGGCCGTCCGCTTGCCCGGAAGGCTTCGTGCGCATCAAGGACCGGTTCTCCGAAGCGGACAAGTACGCGGAGTACACGGTGCGCTCCACCGACATCGACATCGGCCACCACATGAACAACGCAAAGTATGTGCAGGCGCTCCTTGGCACTTTCTCGAACAAAGAACTCCGGGAGATGCAGCCGAAGTCCTTCGACGTCATCTTCCGCAACTCCGTTTACGAGGGCGATGTACTGAACTTCTACAAACAGCCCGGCATCGACGGCGGCTTCGACATCCGCGTCGCCCGTGCCTCGGACGACATGACGGCACTGCTCGTGCATATGGAATGACAACTGGAGAAAAGATACGGCCCGGAAAACGGACATAAAGAAACCCCGCTGTTTCAGCGGGGTTTTGTTGCGCTTTTGCGTCGTTATGCTTTCTGCTGGATCTTGAACGCGGTCGCGGTCATGACGGCGACCAGTCTCCCGGTGTCATCGGTGATGTCGCACTGCATGACGATGGTGGTGCGGCCATTTTTCCGGCATGTGGCTTTCGCGTACAGTACATCGCCCTTGGCAGTGGACAGGAAGTTGATGTTCCCGTCGAGGCCCACGACCGGCAGATGCAGGTGGCAGCCCAGCGCCGAGATGGCGAGGTCGCCCAGTGTGAAGAGCGCACCGCCCATGACGTTGTTCATGGCGTTGCGGTGGCGGGACGTGATCGTCATCTTCGCGACGGCATACTCGTCGGTCAGCTCACAGACCTCCATGCCGTTCTCGGTGGCGAAGCGGTCATCCTTAAAGAAGTTGGCGGCTTCCTGTACGTTTGCAAATGCTCCCATGTTCATTCCTCCTGCGGCGCGACGGCCGGAACTTTTGCGGATATTATAGCACAGTTTCCCTTGTTGCAATGACAAGAATTCTTTAGTACAATAAAGTGAATAACTATATATAGGAGATGCGGAAAGGAGGGCCACCCCTTTTGGCAGAGAAGAAAAAGAAGATCATCGTCCACGATGTCTCGTCCAAAGCGGCGGACAGCGTGGCAGAGAAATCCAAAAATAAAGTCCAGTCGCTCCTCGACGACCAGCCGTCCCATACCGACGAGATGCCGCCGACTCCGATGCCGGTCATCATCCAGGACGAGCAGGCCATCAACCCCGAGCCGGAACCCATCGAGGCTCCGGACCCGGAGGAGTACCAGGAGACCCATCAGGAACTCCCGAAACCTCAGCCCCGTCCTGAAAAGGTCAGCGCGGTGCGCACGAGCGTGCTGCCCGGCTTCGGCAGTCCCGGCTTCAAGCTGTTCCAGCTGATCGCCGGCGGCGTGCTGCTGGCCTTCGGCCTGTTCTTCGAGTTTTCGGACACCGACGCGGAGGGCGCGAGCTTCATGTCCATCGCGTTCCTCGTCGTGGCATTCCTCATCCTGGCCTATGAGGTCATCATGGACGGCATCAGCAAGCTGTTCCACCTGAAGCTTCTGGACTCCGACGTGCTCATGACCATCGCCTGCATCGGCGGTGTGTTCGTTGGCCAGTTCCCGGCGGCGACCGCGGCCATGTTCCTCTATGTCCTGGCCGGTTTCATCTCGTCGCTGAACGCGTCCCACTCGGACGCCCTGTTCGGCGCGCTCGAAGACTTTGAAGTCGACTCGGTCTATGTGTACCGGGACGGCGGCTTCCAGTCCGTGGCGCCGGAGAGAGTCTGGCCCGGTGAGACCATCCTGGTCCGCCAGAACGAACTCGTGCCCATCGACGGCGTCGTCGCCGGTGGCAGCGGCCTTCTGGACACCGTCCTCCTGACGGGCGACGAGGCGCCGAAGTACGTGTTCGCCGGAGACAAAGTCTACTCCGGCATGGTCGTCACGTCCGACGAACTGCAGATCGTCACCACCTGTCCCTACGCGGGTTCCACCGCCGAAAAGGTGGCCGACTTCATGTACGACGACTCCGCCGAGGAGTCCCGGGAGAGTGAATTCGACCGGAAGTTCTCTCTGGCGTTCGGCATCGTCGTCATCGTGCTGGGCCTTGCCCTCGGCATCGTGCCCTCCATCCTGACCGACAACTGGCACGAGTGGATGCGCATCGCCTTCACCTTCATGATCCTTGCCGGATCCGCCGAGCTCCTGCTCCACGGACCGCTGTGCTTTGAGAACGGCCTCGGCACCGCCTTCTATAACGGCGTCCTGGTCCGCGGTGACGGCCCCCTCGAGAAGCTGTCCCGCGCGAAGAAAGTCGTGTTCAACAAGACCGGAACGCTCACGAAGGGCGAACCGGACATCGTCGATATGATCCCCGCGGAGGGTTACCGCTCCGCACAGCTTCTGGAGATGGCGGCCAAGGCCGAGTACCTCTCCGACCACCGCATCGCCGCCTGCATCCGCAAGGCATACGGCAAGAAAGTCGACCAGGCCACCCTCGTGAATTTCAAGGAAGTGCCCGGCTTCGGCGTCAGTGTCTATGTCGACGGTCACCGGCTCGTCGCCGGCAACGTCCGCTGCATGCTGGCGGAGGGCATCGACGTGCGTGAAAGCCACCAGGCCGGCAACAAACTCCACGTGGCCGTGGACCAGAAGTACCTGGGCTGCATCGTCACCTCCGACACGTCCCGCCGGGACAGCCGGGAGGCCATCGACGGGCTCCACGACCTCGGCCTCGAAGGCGTCACCATGCTGACCGGCGGAGCCCGCGGACCGTCCAAACTCCTCGCGGAGGAACTGGGCATCGACGAGTTCGGTTCCGAACTCGCCCCCGAGGACAAAATCGCCGCACTGCAGACCTTTGCCCAGCGCCTTGGCGATGAAGGCACCCTCGTCTTCGTCGGCGACGGCATCAAGGACCGGCAGCTGCTGGCCTTCGCCGAACCGGGCGTCGCCCTCGGCGGCTTCCGCACGACGGACGTCTACGACACGACCGACGTCATCATCATGCCGGAAGCGCCGTCCCGCGTCGTGCCCCTGCTCGACACCGCCCGACGGACCTTCAAACTGGCCCGCGCGAACACCATCGTCACCATCGCGCTGAAGGCCATCGTCATGGTCCTCGCTGTAGTCGGCCTCGCGAGCCTCTGGACCGCCGCCGCGGTCACCCTCGTCTCCGCCATCCTCACCGGCATCGGCTGCCGCGCCATCCGCGCCGGCTGGGAGAAGACGGACCACGACTCCGAAAAAGAAGTCCACCGCGCCGAAAAGTCCGCTGAAAAAGCGGCGAAGGAAAGCGAGAAAGCCGAGCGCAAAGCGGAAAAAGCAGAGAAGCGCGCCGACAAGGCCGCCCGCAAAGCCGCCCGCCGCCCCAAAGGCGACGACTACGACGACTGGGACGACCCCGACGATGACGACAGCTACACCGACATCGACTAACGTCGCCCTGCCCGGCGCTCACAGCACTCTAAAACACACCAAAAGACCTGCAGTTCCGACTGCAGGTCTTTTTTTGCTTCCCTCCATGTAAACCCCACAACTCCGAATTTGTTGAGGCACCTCCAACGCCTGGCGCTTCGCATTTGTCAAGCTTGCATTACCTGGGCGATTTACCCCTCAATCCCAGCACCACTGCCTAAACTCCCGGAGGCTTCGCCTCCTCCTACATGGAAACATCCGCCAGGCAGCGGGGCGGACGGCGACGCGCAGCTAGTACACCGTAAACGCCCCTGTTAGCTGCCGTGCGTATTTACTGGCATTGCTTTTTGATACTTTTTCTTCTTTAGAAGCGCTCAAGTTTGCAGGTGCCACAGTGCTTCGGGGAAGTAAAGAGTCTTTCGCCCGCTTCGCGGCTGCCAACTGCTCCTTTTCTTACAACGTTTCATACTCTGCCAGCTCTTGACTTCCCCTCCTCCCTGCGGCACGGGGCAGACAACAGGCCAAAGGGGCACTGCGGCCCTTTGACCTGCATACATGGTGAGGGAAAGCAACTCGCAAGCATCTTTTAAATCTAACAGGGCCCCTCTCAAATAATCAAAGTCAGACCAAAAAGGAACAAACCCTTAGCCAGGTCTGATTTTAAGGCCTGGCAGTGCTGTTGAAGTCAGACCAAAATGGTGCAACTCATTGGCTAGGTCTGACTTTAAGGCCTGGCAGTGCTGTTGAAGTCAGACCAAAATGGTGCAACTCATTGGCTAGGTCTGACTTTAAGGCCTGGCAGTGCTGTCAAAGTCAGACCAAAATAGCGTAACCCATTGGCTAGGTCTGATTTTAAGGCCTGGCAGTGCTGTTGAAGTCAGACCAAAATAGCGTAACCCATTGGCTAGGTCTGATTTTAAGGCCCAGGCATGCCATCAAAGTCATACCTAAAAAGTGCAACCCATCGTTTCAGGGCCCAGGCATGCCATCAAAGTCATACCTAAAAAGTGCAACCCATCGTTTCAGTCTGATTGTATGGCCAGATCATTGACTTTGGGAACTACTCCTGCTTACCCCGCTTGCTCGCTTACCCGAAGTCGCAGGAGCAGTAAACCACATAGACTCTTTTACGTCTTTTATTGTGTAGTTGTTTTATGGGGAATGACGGATCTGAGAACTACATAAACCTTTTGCTATTTTAGAAATTGTTCTTTTTCTATGTTATTTGAAGAAATGAAAACTACACAATCTCCTTGGGAAACAGAAAGGCGTTGTTTTTGAGTGCCTCACCATCAGCCAAGAACAACGCAACCAAGCTTGTTTGTTTCAAAAATGTAGTTTATCCATGTTGATCGGTCTTTAAAAACTACGGAAATAATGAATTCATTTCAAAAATGTAGTTTGACAAACAAAAAATCTGATTCAAAAACCACGCAAATAGGTATTGAATGAGTTTTATGTAGTTTTCTTCGGCGTAAGTCAGGGAGAAACGTTCAGCAGGCGGGGTCGTGGAACGCCGCAGGTTCGAAGCACGGGCACCGTAGCCCGGGCTCTCGAACCTTTCCACCTGCCCGCCTGTGTCGGACAGTGTGCACGGGCGCGCAACCTCTGCAGAGTGGCTGGAATCAGAACAATCAACTCGACTAGTTTCAGCTCAGGAAACTTCGCTAATCCCAGTTTGGCAAGCTCGACATTTCAGTTTGTTGAAGAAGCTTCCATAATAATTTAAGAAATTACTGGCATAATAATCGGGAATCGATTGACCAATCGAAGTGAAAACCAATCAGTGAGAAGGGAACCTCTATGAAACGAACGATTCGAAAGACCGTAGCCGTCCTGCTCGTGATGCTGATGCTGGTGTCCGTCGCCGGTGTGTCCGCGTTCGCGAAGAGTGCCGGCGCGGCCAAAGGCAAAGACTATAAGACCTACAAGACCTATGTCAGCTTCGGCGACAGCGTGGCCGCCGGTGTGTCGACCTCGACGTACAAAGCGGCCCATGAGACGAAAGAAGCGAAGAAGAACTACTTCGTCCGGGTGCCCGGCACCTATGCGGACCGGGTGGCGAAAAAGGTCCACACGAAGAAGCTGTACCCGCTGGCCCAGCCCGGCATGCGCTCGGAGGAACTTCGCATGCTCCTCACGGACGACTACAACGGAGACGGCCATGAGGCCTATGTCACCAACGCCCTGAACGGATTCACCGCGACCGGCGGCAAGTACACCGGCAAAAACCCGGTGAAGGACTACCAGAAGCTGCGCGGCCTCTACCAGAAGGCGGTCAAAGAGGCAGATCTCATCACCGTCGGCATCGGTTTCAACGACGTCTGGTTCTCCATTCTGGCGGCAGCCGTCGAGCTCTCCGAGAATGGCAAGGTTTCCAAGACCCCGGAACTGACCCTCTTCAAGAAGGCGGAGCAGCTCGGCAGCATGGGCAAGGCCCTGAAGCAGGCGGAGAACGCGCTGAACACGGTCATGAAAATCGCACCTTACATTCCGGTCATCACCGAGGCCGGCATCGAGGCCAAGGCCCGTTACTTCGTGAACTACCGCGCCATCATCGAGCGCATCTATGCTCTGAACCCGGACGTCACCGTCGTCGCCATCGGCTACCACGACGCCCTGCTTCCCGGCGAACAGTTCGACGCTTCCAACTTCCTCGACTACTTCGCCATTTTCCAGCCGAGCTTCGAGGCGATGAACCTCTACACCATGGTACGTCCGACGCTGTACGGCACCTACTACTATGTCGACATGCACGGCACCGAAACGGTCCTGAACAGCAGCGACACCTGGGACCCGCATCCGACGGATGCCGGCCACAAATACATGGCACAGCAGATCCTGAAGGTGCTTCCGAAGGCTTGAGCGGTGCATCGCCACACGAATACAGGAAAACCCCTGCTTTACGGCAGGGGTTCGTTTTTTGGCGATGTACGGTGTCACTTCAAACGGCTCAGGAGCAGGATGTGCACGACGGTCGCGCCCATGAGCAGGAAGATGCTTAAGGGGAGGAGCAGCGGGCTCGCGGTCCGGCCCTGGGCCATGCAGATGGCGAGGTAAGAGAACAGGATAGCGATGAGGAGCTTGATGACCTGCAGGAACGTACGGGTCAGGGTGATGGCCTTCGCCTTGCCCGCGGTGGACGAGATCTCGGAGAGGCCGTGGACGTTCCAGGCGCCGGGGAAGAAGTCGAGGACCGTGAAGGTCAGCCAGATGAACCAGGCGAGGCCGACCATGATCAGGATGTTGCTTTTCCCGCCGGTGCCGTCGATGTTGCCGGAGAAGTCGTAGTGGGTGGGGA
>ONFJ01000076.1 GCA_900317085.1 uncultured Eubacteriales bacterium
AAGAGCTGGATCATCAGCTTCGTCGCGATGACGATGGAGAGGAGGGCGATGGGGTAGGTGGCGGCGTAGGCGGAAGCGACGGCTTCCGTGCCGGCCGTGGAGATGAGGGTGCCGAGGGCCGGGGTGGAGGTCATGCCGCCGGTCAGAGAGCCGAGGGTGTTGAGCAGTGGCATCTTCATGACGAAGCGGGAGAAGAAGAACCCGATGATCATCGGCAGGATGGTGATGATGGCGCCGTAGATGACGTAAATGGGACGGAAGTACCGGATGAAGCTGGCACCGCCGGCGACGCCCGCGCCGATGAGGAAGAGCATGAGGCCCAGTTCCCGGAAAACTTTCAGGGACGTGACGCTCGGCATGATGCTGACCTTGCCGATGTGACCGAAGTGGCCGAACACCAGGGTGACCAGAAGGCAGCCGCCGGTGACGGTGAGGGAGAAGCCCTTGTAGCCGATGCATCCGACGATGATGCCGAGGATGGCGGCGACGGAAAAGGCGCAGAGGCCGAAGTCGTCGAGCTTGATGAGGTCAGAGTCGTCTTTGGAATGGTCATCGGAGTCCGCCATGATCTTCTGGCGTTCGACGACCATGTCGGCCTTCAGGAACTTCGGGACGAGCTGGACGAACAGGACGACGCCGATGACGCCGAACAGGTACGCAATACCGTTGCCGACCGCGACGAGGTCTTCATGGGCGGCACCGACCGACTCCTTGGCGGCGGAGAACGCCGGGGTGGAGGTGAGGGCACCGGACAGGAGACCGGCGACGAGGGCCTTGAAGGACTCGTGGTCCTCGGTGGAGAACCGCTCGCCGATGAAGATGATGGCGACCGTGACGAGGACGGCGGCCAGGATGATGATGAGTCCCAGACTGACGTAGGACTTATAGTTCTTCTTGAGATTGCGGAAGAAACTGGGACCGGCGATGAACCCGACGGACGAGACGAACAGGACGAGGCCGACGTTCTCGACGATCTTCAGTGCTTCCTTCGCGAACGATACATCGCCCACCACCAGGTTCGTTTCCAGCGACGAATAGAAGAAGCAGCCGTACAGCAATGCGGCGATGAACACACCGGCGGTACCGAGGTTGATGCCCTTGATGGTGACGCGCCCGAGCAGGTAGCCCGCGGCGGCGATGAGGAAGACCGTAAAGGTCAGGTACGTGATCGACTTGATGGACAGCAGTCCCAAAGCTCCAGTCATGGATAAACAGTTCCTTTCACAGAGTTCTCTTTCCACACACTACAAAATAGTTGTTTTACAAAACAGAATTATAATAAACCAGAGGGAAGTGCGTCAATAGAACTGTTAAGTTTTTCACACATCTTTCCCGAAATGATAAAAAGCTTTTTTCGGAAAGGGGCTCCCGCTTACTTGCTTTGAACAGACAACTTTGGTAGAATGGAATAGTAGTTAGCCGTTGCTAACCTGCAACAATTATTTTTGATCCCGAAAAGAGGTTGTATCATCATGCAGAAGAAACTTGAAATCGTAGACGTCATCGGTCGCGAGATCGTCGACTCCCGCGGTAACCCCACCGTCGAAGCTGAAGTCGTCCTGGCAGACGGCACGGTCGGCAGAGGAGCCGCTCCCTCCGGCGCATCCACCGGTGAATTCGAAGCCCTCGAACTCCGCGACGGGGACAAGGCCCGCTACGGCGGCAAAGGCGTCTCCAAAGCGGTCGAGAACGTCAATACTGTCATCAAAGAAGCTGTTGTCGGTGTCGATGCCGGGAACATCTATGAAGTCGACGCCGCCATGCTGAAGGCCGACGGCACCAAAGATAAATCCAACCTCGGCGCCAACGGCATCCTCGCGGTCTCCATCGCCGCCTCCAAAGCCGCTGCCGCGTCCCTTGGCATCCCGCTGTACCGTTACTTCGGCGGCCAGAACGGCAACCGTCTCCCGGTCCCGATGATGAACATCCTGAACGGCGGCGCCCATGCCACGAACTCCGTCGACACCCAGGAATTCATGATCATGCCCGTCGGCGCTCCCTCCTTCAAGGAAGGTCTCCGCTGGTGCACCGAAGTCTTCCACGCCCTCCAGAAGCTCCTGAAGGCGGAAGGCAACACCACCGCCGTCGGCGACGAAGGCGGTTTCGCACCGAACCTCGAGTCCGATGAAGACACCATCGAGCACATCCTGAAGGCCATCGAAGATGCCGGTTACAAGCCGGGCGAAGACTTCGTCCTGGCGATGGACGCCGCCTCCTCCGAATGGAAGAGCGAAAAGGGCAAGGGCTTCTATCATCAGCCGAAATCCGGCAAGGACTTCACCTCTCAGGAACTCATCGACCACTGGGAGTCCCTCGTCGACAAGTACCCCATCTGGTCCATCGAAGACGGCCTCGATGAGGAAGACTGGGAAGGCTGGCAGAAGATGACCGCTCAGATCGGCGGCAAAGTCCAGCTGGTCGGCGACGACCTCTTCGTCACCAACACCGAGCGTCTCGACAAGGGCATCGAGCTCGGCGCCGGCAACTCCATCCTCATCAAGCTCAACCAGATCGGCTCCGTCTCCGAGACCCTGAACGCCATCCGTACCGCCCACAAGGCCGGTATGACCGCCATCGTCTCCCACCGCTCCGGTGAGACCGAGGACACCACCATTGCCGACCTGGCCGTTGCCACCAACTCCTGCCAGATCAAGACCGGTGCGCCGTCCCGCTCCGAGCGTGTCGCCAAGTACAACCAGCTGCTCCGCATCGAGGAAGACCTCGGCTGTGCCGCTGAGTACCCGGGCAAGGGCGCGTTCAACAGAGACTGAATCGCCACAGAAGGGGAGACCCTTTGACACAAACAGAAAACCCTCTCCAGTTTTCCGGAGAGGGTTTTTCGTATCTAATAAGTAGAAAGTACAGAATTAGAATTTGCCGGCTTTCGCAGCTTCTTCCACAGAAACAGCGACAGCAACAGTGGCACCGACCATGGGGTTGTTGCCCATGCCGATGAGACCCATCATTTCGACGTGTGCCGGAACGGAGGAGGAACCTGCGAACTGGGCGTCGGAATGCATACGACCAAGGGTATCGGTCATACCGTAGGAAGCGGGGCCTGCAGCCATGTTGTCGGGGTGGAGAGTACGGCCGGTGCCGCCGCCGGAAGCGACGGAGAAGTACTTCTTGCCCTGAAGGTTGCATTCTTTCTTGTAAGTGCCCGCGACCGGATGCTGGAAACGGGTCGGGTTGGTGGAGTTACCGGTGATGGAGACACCGACGTTCTCGAGGTGCATGATGGCAACGCCTTCGACGACGTCGTCAGCGCCGTAGCACTTGACGGAAGCGCGGACACCGTCCGAATACGGAGTTTCGGAGATGACGTTGACTTCACCGGTGAAGTAGTCCATCTTGGTCTCGACATAGGTGAAACCGTTGATTCTCGAGATGATCTGAGCGGCGTCTTTACCAAGACCGTTCAGGATGACGCGGAGGGGCTTCTCGCGAACGACGTTCGCCTTGGAAGCGATACCGATGGCGCCTTCAGCGGCTGCGAAGGACTCGTGGCCTGCCAGGAAGCAGAAGCACTCGGTCTCTTCTTCGAGGAGCATCTTGCCGAGGTTGCCGTGGCCGAGACCGACTTTTCTGTGGTCAGCGACGGAGCCGGGGATGCAGAATGCCTGAAGGCCTTCGCCGATGGCGGCAGCAGCGTCGGAAGCTTTTCTGCAGCCCTTCTTGATGGCGATGGCGGCGCCGACGGTGTAAGCCCATGCGGCGTTCTCAAAGCAGATGGGCTGGATGCCCTTGACCATGTCGTAGACCTCGAGGCCTGCGTCCTTGGTGATCTTCTCTGCTTCTTCGATGTCCTTGATACCGTACTGGTTCAGGACAGCGGTGATCTGATCGATTCTTCTTTCGTAGTTTTCAAACAGTGCCATGATCAAATCACTCCTTTCTCGGGTCGATAAACTTCACAGCGTCCTGGACGCGGCCATAAGAACCGGAAGCTTTTTCCCATGCGGTGTTCGGATCATCGCCGTTTTTGATAAAGTCTGTCATTTTGCCGAGGCTGACAAACTTGTAACCGATGACCTGGTCGTCTGCGTCGAGGGCCAGCTCAGTGACATAGCCTTCGGCCATTTCAAGGTAACGCACACCCTTGGCTCTGGTGCCGTACATGGTGCCGACCTGGGAGCGAAGGCCCTTGCCGAGGTCTTCGAGACCGGCGCCGATGGAAAGACCGTCGTCAGAGAACGCACTCTGGGTACGGCCGTAAACGATCTGCAGGAACAGCTCACGCATCGCGACGTTGATGGCGTCACAGACGAGGTCGGTGTTCAGTGCTTCGAGGATGGTCTTGCCCTGGAGGATCTCAGCGGCCATGGCGGCGGAATGGGTCATTCCGGAGCAGCCGATGGTCTCGACGAGCGCTTCCTCGATGATACCTTCCTTGACGTTCAGGGAAAGTTTGCAGCAGCCCTGCTGCGGTGCACACCAGCCGATGCCGTGGGTAAAGCCGGAAATGTCTTTGATCTCCTTGGCGTATACCCATTTTCCTTCTTCAGGAATGGGGGCCGGATCATGTTTCGCGCCCTTGGCGACGGGGCACATGTTCTGTACTTCTGTGGTATAAATCATGCTCAACCACAACTCCTTCCTTACAGGATACTTTTGGGTAGCTGTCTACTAAGCCTAAGTAATAGTTGACATACTATTAACGAGTCCCATGATATGTTCTCATAAATGTAGCAACTAGTCAACGATTTTTTGTATGTTAGCAACCGCTAACTTTTGGCGATGTACCGCGGTTTTCAGCAGTTGACCAAAACTGTATAGGTATGGTAAAATGTTAGTTGTTCGAACAAGCTTGTCTTTACAGAAAGAAGGGACTCTATGTCCGTTGCAACTTATGCATTCCTGATCCTGTTCTTCGTATTCTCCGGCATCCACCTTTTCGACAGCTGGAAAGATGACGCGGCAGCCCGCAAAAAGACCAAACCCTTCCTGCTCATCTTTCTCATCCTGTTCTATGTGACCGCTGCCCAGAGACACGGCGGCATCGAGTACCATCTGCTCCTCGCTCTCGTCACGAGCTGGCTTGGCGATGTACTGCTCATGCCCAAAGGCCACCACTGGTTCGCCCTCGGCGGCGTCTCCTTCGGAGCCTCCCACGTCTTCTTCATCCTGGTCTACGCCGCGAACATCGTGTTCGAAAGCATGAACTGGTGGATCGTCATCCCGGTGGCCCTCCTGTACTTTGCCGTCGTGTTCGCCGTCATCTTCGCGGTGCAGCCGACGACACCGAAGATCATGGTCGGCCCCATGTATATCTATCTGCTCGCGAACGCCACCATGAACTCGTTCGCCCTCATGCAGCTCATCACGCACCGCAGCGCCGGCGCCGTCGTCGCCTACATCGGTGCTCTCCTGTTCTTCATTTCGGACTGCACACTGTTCCTGGTCCGGTACTACAAGAAGAACGAGGACCTCATCTTCCACAAACACTTCACGGTCATGCTCACGTACCTGTTCGGCGAACTGCTCATCGTCGTAGGCATGCTGATGCAGGCCTGAGGTCTATCGCCCGAAGCCACACAGACCTTTTCCGGAAACGGAAGGTCTGTTTCTTTTTTGTAAATTTGTTGCAATTCAGTGCATTTGTTTTGCGATTATGCTACAATTAGGCGGAATAACCCTGTGCTAACTGGAGAGATATATGACACTGAACGAATTAGAAGTCGGCAAGACCGCTGTCGTCACCCGGGTGGGTGGCAGCGGCGCGCTCCGACAGCATTTTCTCGACATGGGCATCCTGCCCGGCGCCCGGCTCAAACTGGTCCGCTACGCGCCCCTGGGAGACCCGATGGAACTGCGCATCCACAGCTATGAGCTGAGCCTTCGTCTGGCGGATGCCGCGAACATCGGTGTCGCCATCTGTGCGGGCGATGAGGAGGAGTCGCCGGTCGGTGAGAACTGGACGCCCATGCCCCGGCGCCGCGGCCACCACATGGAACACCCGGGCCTCAAGGAGAACGAGACGCCGCTGCCGGAGGGGGAGACCCTGACCTTCGCGCTGGCCGGAAACCAGAACTGCGGCAAAACGACGCTCTTCAATCAGCTGACCGGTGCCAACCAGCACGTCGGAAACTTCCCCGGCGTCACCGTGGACCGGAAAGACGGCAAGATCAAGAAGCATCCGGAGACCCTCGTCACGGACCTTCCGGGCATCTATTCGATGTCCCCGTACACCAGCGAGGAGATCGTCACCCGCCAGTTCATCCTGCGGGAGCAGCCGAAATGCATCATCAACATCGTCGACTGCACGAACATCGAGCGCAACCTGTACCTTACGATGCAGCTCCTCGAGCTGAACCGGCCCATGGTCGTCGCCCTGAACTTCCTCAATGAAGTCGTCGACAACGGCGGCGCAGTCCACATCAATGAACTCGAGATGGCCCTCGGCGTCCCGGTCGTCGCCGTCAACGCGCTGACCGGCGAAGGCGTCGACGAACTCGTGAGCCACGCGATCCATGTGGCCCGTTATCAGGAGAAGCCCACCTATCGGGACTTCTGCGACGAGAGCGACCACGGCGGCGCGGTCCACCGGGCCCTCCACGCGGTCATGCATCTCATCGAAGACCATGCGGATCACGCGGGCATCCCGCTGCGTTTCGCCGCTCATAAACTCATCGAAGGAGACTCCCGCGTCGAAGACGCGCTGGGCCTCGACCAGAATGAAAAAGAGACCATCCAGCACATCGTCGACCAGATGGAAAAGGAGAGAGGCCTCGACCGCTCCGCCGCCATCGCCGACATGCGATTCGAATTCATCCGCCGGGTCTGCCGGGTCTCGGTCGTCAAACCGAAGGAGAGCAAAGAACATAACCGCAGCCAGCGGATCGACAACATCCTCACGGGCAAGTGGACCGCGCTGCCGGTCTTCATCGCCGTCATGGCGCTGGTCTTTTACCTGACCTTCAACGTCGTGGGACCCTGGCTCCAGGACCTCCTGCAGCTGGGTATCGACAAACTGGCGGAACTCGTGTCCCGGGCCATGGAGGCGGGGAGCGTGTCTCCGGTCGTGCAGTCGCTCATCATCGACGGCATCTTCAACGGCGTCGGCGCGGTCGTCAGCTTCCTGCCGATCATCTGCCTGCTGTTCTTCTTCCTGTCGGTCCTCGAAGACTCCGGCTACATGGCGCGGATCGCCTTCGTCATGGACCGCCCGCTGCGGCGCATCGGCCTCTCGGGCCGTTCCATCGTCCCCATGCTGATGGGCTTCGGCTGTACCGTGCCCGGTGTCATGGCGGCGAGAACATTGCCCTCCGAGCGGGACCGGAAAATCACCATCCTGATGACGCCCTTCATGAGCTGCGGCGCGAAGATCCCGATCTACGCCTTCTTCGCGGCGGCGTTCTTCCCCGGAAAAGGCGCCATCGTCATGTTCGCCCTTTACTTCCTCGGCATCATCCTCGGTGTCCTGTTTGCGTACATCGCCCGAAAAACGACGTACAAGGGAGACGCGGTGCCCTTCGTCATGGAGCTCCCGAACTACCGCATGCCGGGTCCGAAGAACGTGGCACGGCTCCTCTGGGAGAAGGCGAAGGACTTCCTGCAGAGAGCGTTCACCATCATCTTCCTGTGCACGATCATCATCTGGTTCCTGCAGACCTTCAGCTTCCACTTCACGGTCGTTACCGACCAGCATGACAGCATGCTGGCAGCGATCGCCGGCGCCATGGCGCCTCTCTTCAAACCCCTCGGGTTCGGGGACTGGCGGATCGTCACGTCGCTCATCGCCGGTGTCCTCGCCAAGGAGAGCGTCGTCTCGACCATTTCCATGCTGTTCGGCAGCGCCGGGGTCTCCGGTGTCCTCACGACCCTCGGTGCCGCGAGCCTTCTGGTCTTCTGCCTCATCTACACGCCCTGCGCCGCCGCCATCGCTTCGGTGCGCCGGGAACTCGGCGGAAAGACCGCGGCCGGTATGGCGGTCTGGCAGTGTGCCATCGCCTGGGTCGTGTCCTTCCTGGTGGTCCTCGTCGGCCGCCTCCTCGGAATGCCCCTGTGATGTTGACGAACGGGGCAAACTGTGGTAGATTATTTGCGACATATTATTATTCTTTTCTTATAGAGGAGACAGAACCATGAGCAGAATCAATACTCTTGAGACCAAGAACCTTTGCGAAAGCGCCAAGAACGGCGGCTGCGGCGAATGCCAGACCTCCTGCCAGAGCGCCTGCAAAACTTCCTGCGGTGTTGCCAACCAGCAGTGCGAGCAGAAGTAAGTTCTGAACCGACAAACCAAGCTGTGCCGCATCCCGGCGCAGCTTTTGTCTTGTCTGCGACTATTATAGATTTTGGAGGGAAGCAGTTTGCTTCATCAATATAAGCTGAACGGCTACAACGTCGTGCTCGACACCTGTTCGGGCTCCGTCCACTCGGTGGACGACGTGGCCTACGACATCATCGCCCTGTACCCGGATCACACCGAGGAGGAGATCATCTCCGCCATGATGGAGAAGTACGGGGACCGGGACGACGTCGACGAGGACGAGATCCGGGAGTGCATCGGCGATGTACGCTACCTCGAGGAGCACCAGAAGCTCTACACCCCGGACACCTACGAACCCCTCGCGGGCGAATTCAAGAAACGCAGCGGGGACGTCATCAAGGCTCTGTGCCTCCACGTGTCCCACACCTGCAACCTCAACTGTGAATACTGCTTCGCGAGCCAGGGCAAGTACCACGGCGACCGGGCCCTCATGACTTTTGAGGTGGCCAAACAGGCGATGGACTTCTTAGTTGCCCACTCCGGCACCCGCCGGAACCTCGAAGTCGACTTCTTCGGCGGCGAGCCCCTCATGAACTGGGACGTCGTCAAGCAGACCGTCGATTACTGCCGGTCCATCGAAAAGAAGGCGGGAAAGAACTTCCGCTTCACGGTCACGACGAACGGCATGCTCATCGACGACGAGGTCATCGACTACTGCAACAAAGAGATGTCCAACGTGGTCCTGAGCCTTGACGGCCGCAAAGAGGTCCACGACCGCACCCGGGTCGACTACGCCGGCAACGGCAGCTGGGAGCGGATCGTCCCGAAATTCCAAAAACTGGTGGAGGCCCGCGGCGGCAAGAACTACTACATGCGCGGCACCTTCACCCATCTCAATACCGACTTCACGAACGACATCTTCACAATGGCGGACCTCGGGTTCCGGGAACTCTCCATGGAACCGGTCGTCTGCAAGCCCGGCGACCCGCTGGCGCTGACGGAAGAAGATCTGCCGGTCCTGAAAGAGGAGTACGAGCTCCTCGCGAAGGAGATGCTCCGGAGAGAAGAGACCGGAGACGGCTTCACGTTCTACCACTACATGATCGACCTGACCTCCGGCCCCTGCATCTACAAGCGCATCTCCGGGTGCGGCTCGGGGACAGAGTACATGGCAGTCACCCCCTGGGGCGACCTGTACCCCTGCCACCAGTTCGTCGGGGAAGAGGAATACAAACTCGGCGACATCTGGAACGGCGTCACCGAGAAGGACAAACAGGACGAGTTCCGGTACTGCAACGCCTACGCCCGTCCCGACTGCGCCGACTGCTGGGCGAAACTCTACTGCTCCGGCGGCTGCGCGGCGAATGCCTACCACGCGACGGGAGATGTCAAGGGCATCTACGAGTACGGCTGTGAGCTGTTCCGCAAACGCATCGAATGCGCTATCATGATCCAGGTGGCCCACGCGGAGCACCCGGACCTTTACAAACCCCACCGTGTCGGCGGGGATAAGGCAGTCACGCTCGGCGGCCGTCTTGCGGCGGTCCCGGACGACGAAGACTGCAGCACCTGTGACGGCTGCGACTGATCCTCTGGAGGAATGAACATGAATTACGATATCATCATCATCGGCGCGGGCCCCGGCGGCATCTTTTCCGCCTATGAGCTGACCCGCAAAGCGACCGGTCTCAAGATCGCCGTCTTCGAGGAAGGCCATGAACTCTCGAAGCGCCACTGTCCCATCGACGGCAAGAAAGTGAAGAGCTGCATCCACTGTCCCACCTGTGCCATCATGAACGGCTTCGGCGGGGCGGGCGCTTTCTCGGACGGCAAATACAACATCACGAACGACTTTGGCGGCACGCTCTATGAACACATCGGCCGGGAGACGGCCCTCGAGCTCATGGAGTATGTCGACGACATCAACTGCGCATACGGCGGAGCGGGCACGAAAATGTACTCCACGGCCGGTACCGAGTTCAAAAAGAAATGCATGCAGAACGGTCTGACCCTGCTGGACGCTTCCGTGCGCCACCTGGGGACGGACATCAACTACATCGTCCTCGAGCACCTCTATGACGAACTGAAGGACAAGGTGGACTTCTACTTCAACACCCCGGTCACCTCGGTGGAAAAAGAGGGCGAGGGCTACCGCATCCATACCGCGGAGGCGATGTACGACGCGGAGACCTGTATCATCTCTGTCGGACGAAGCGGGTCCCACTGGATGGAGACGGTCTGTTCGGAACTTGATATCCCGACCATGTCGAACCGTGTGGACATCGGCGTCCGCGTGGAAGTTCCGGCTCCCATTTTCGAGCACATCACCGATGAGCTCTACGAGGGCAAGATCGTCTACCGCACAGAGAAGTTCGAAGACAACGTTCGCACGTTCTGCATGAACCCCCACGGCATTGTCGTCAACGAAAACACCAACGGCATCGTCACGGTCAACGGCCACAGCTTTGAGGACGAGGGCAAGAAGACCGACAACACGAATTTCGCGCTGCTGGTCTCCAAGCATTTTTCGGAGCCCTTCAAAGACTCCAACGGCTACGGTGAGTCCATCGCCCGCCTGTCCAACATGCTGGGCGGAGGCGTCATCGTCCAGCGCTTCGGCGACCTCGAGCGGGGCAGACGGAGCACGGTGGACCGCATGAAGGAGAGCCGGACCGTTCCGACGCTGAAGGCGACGCCCGGCGACCTGTCTCTGGTCCTGCCGAAGCGGATCCTCGACGGCATCATCGAGATGATTTACGCCCTCGACAAGATCGCGCCCGGCATGGCCAACGACGACACTCTGCTCTACGGGGTCGAGGTCAAGTTCTACAACATGGAAGTAGAACTCGACGAAAACCTCGAGACCTGCCACAAAAACCTCTACGTCATCGGCGACGGCAGCGGCGTCACGCACTCCCTGTCCCACGCCTCGGCAAGCGGTGTCTATGTGGCCCGCCACATCCTGGAGCAGAACGCCTGAATACTGTGAAACGACAGCGGAGGCTCCCGGACGGGGCCTCCGTTTTTTGACGCCCGTAAATCGCCACAGCGGGATTTTACATGGTTTTTACACAGGGTCGTCGACATTTATAAGACAAATTTGTTATAACTATAAGCCGGAGGTGAAAGTATGGCGATCTATTGTCTCGAAGATGATTCGAACATCCGCGAACTCATGGTCTACACGCTGGACCTCGCCGGGTTCGAGGTGGCAGACACCGGGATCGGCATCCCGGAATCCGATTACGACCGCATCTTCGAGCGGTTCTACCAGGTGGACAAGAGCCACTCCCGGGAAGTCGGCGGCACCGGCCTCGGGCTGGCCATCGTCCAGTACGCAGTGGGGACCCACAACGGATCCATCCACGTCGAAAGTGTTGAAAATGCCGGAAGCACGTTCACAGTAACGCTGCCGAAGGCCTGAGATATGAGAGGAGAGAATTCATAAATGAGTGCTGCTTTTGTTGCGAGCGCGATCCTGACCCTGCTCGCCGGCATCGGTATCTTCCTGATCGCCTGCTCCATGATGAGCTCCAACCTGGAGGCCGTCAGCAGTAGCAAGCTTCGGGCGATGTTTGCAAAAGTATCCAAAAGTAAATGGCTCGGCGTCGGCATCGGTGCCGTTGCCACCGCAGCCATCCAGAGCTCCGGTGCCACCACCGTCATGGTCATCGGTTTCGTCAATGCCGGCATCATGTCGCTGGTCCAGGCGGCCACCATCATCTTCGGTGCCAACATCGGTACGACCATCACCGGTCAGATCGTTGCCCTCGGTATGTTCGGAGGCGATTCGATCTCGACGACGGTGCTGTTCTCTGCGATGGCGGGTGTCGGCGCGTTCATCATGACCTTTGCGAAGAAAGATGTCCTTCAGAAAATCGGCGGCATCCTCGCCGGTTTCGGTATGCTGTTCGTCGGTCTTTCCATGATGAGCAGCTCGATGGAGAGCTTTGCGGAACTCGACGCGGTCAAGACGTTCCTTGCGTCGATCAAGAACCCGCTGCTGCTGGTCCTGGTCGGTGCCGTCCTGACGGCGATCATCCAGAGCTCTTCGGTCATGACCTCCGTTGCCATCACCATGCTCTTCGTCGGACTCATTTCCCTCGATCAGGGCATTTACCTGACGATGGGTTCCAACATCGGTTCCTGCGTTGTCGCCATCATCGCCGGCATGACCTCCGGTACGAACGCGAAACGCACGGCCCTCATCCACCTGCTCTTCAACACGGGCGGTGTCATCATCTTCCTGATCATCGGCCTGCTGCTCGGTATGGTCCCGGGCCGCGATGTGGACTTCGGCACCATCTTCGGCACGCTGTTCCCGGATGCACCGCAGACCCAGCTCGCCATGTTCCACACGTTCTTCAACTGTGTGGCGGTCCTCCTGTTCCTTCCGTTCACGGAGAAACTCGTCAAACTCGTCGAGCGCATCATTCCGGAGCACGTCGCTGTGGTAGAAGAGGAGAAGCCCGACACCAAACGGCTCTACTATGTCGATGAGCACATGCTCGCCACTCCGCCCCTTGCGGTCCAGCAGGTGAAGAAGGAGATCATGAACATGGCCGACATCGCCATGCGGAACTTCTCCGACTCGCTCTACAGGCTTCGGCATCCGGATGCCATCGATATGGAACAGTTCCGGGCCAATGAGGACGAGCTCAACTACCTCAACAAGAAACTGACGCATTTCCTCGTCAAACTGTTTGACCAGAACCTCAGCGTCACGGATAAACGGTACATCTCGACCGCGTTCCACACCCTGACCGACCTCGAACGTGTCGGCGACTACGCGAAGAACGTTATCGAGTTCAAGGACATGATCGACGAGACGGACGGCGAACTGTCCCCGGATGCGATCGACGAGGTCCGGAGCCTTCAGGAACTGCTCGAGAAACTCTATGACGCGACAGTCAGGGCCTATGTCAACCGGGACCTCGACGCGTTCGAAGAGGCGAAAGCCTATGAGCAGCAGATGGACGATCTGACGGAAGCCTATAAGGGCGCTCACCTCTATCGTCTCAATGAGGACATCTGCAACCCGGAGATCGGCGCCAACTACATGACGTTCCTCTCGAACGTCGAGCGTGTGGCCGACCACTACTTCAACGTGGCGGAATCCATCAAGGAAGTTCTCCGCTGACCATTGACAATTCACCGGGAAACTGGTAAATTGCTCTTTGGAAAAAGTATTAGGGAGTAGCTTGCATGGGGCGCGCCCCATGTGACATGCTTTCGTCAGTACGGGAAGAAATCCCCGGAACATGTCGTAAGAAGCGAGACTTTTACTGTAACGCGCAATCGTATTGCGTCTTGCAGTAGAAGTCTCTTTTTTAGAGAGAAATACTATGAAAATCCTGCTCGATGTGGTCATCCTCATCGTCGGTTTTGTCGCCCTCATCAAAGGTGCCGACTGGTTCGTGGACGGCGCGGCTGCCCTCGCCAAGAAACTGAAGGTGCCCGGCCTCATCATCGGCCTTACGGTCGTTGCCATGGGCACCAGCGCACCGGAACTGGCCGTCAGTACGTCAGCTGCCATCCAGGGCGCGAACGAGATCGCCGTCAGCAATGTCGTCGGCTCGAATCTGTTCAATACCCTCATGGTCCTCGGTATCTGTTCCATGATCAAACCGCTTCCGGTCGGCACCAGCGTCCTGAAGCGAGATTTTCCGGTGAACCTGGGCGTCACGTTCCTGCTGCTCATCGGCTCCTGCTATGCACTTCTGATGAGCGGCGGGCTTCTGGACCATGCGATGTCAGACAACGTGGGACATGTCTCCCGCTGGCTCGGTATTGTCCTGCTCGTTATTTTTGTGGCGTACATCGCCTA
>ONFJ01000053.1 GCA_900317085.1 uncultured Eubacteriales bacterium
ACCTCGACATGAAGCTCCTGGCATTCCTCGAGCCCTATCTCGACAAGGTCTATGACCTGCGGAAACGCGATCCCAAAGTATAAAAGAAGGTATCCAGTATGAAGCTCTATGATGAATGCCTGATTGGCATGGAAGAACTCGTGGCAGATTTCCACATGCAGCCCCTCGACCTCACCGGCGCCGGTAACTGGAAAGACCTCGGCAACAACCAGGTCCTTTTCGCCGCCGACACCGCCTATGAGCTGGGCGGAAAAGGCCTCCCCGCCGTCAGCAGTATCGCGCTGACCGACAAAGAGTCCTTTGTCCCGAAAGATGAAGTGTACCTCATCGGCAAGGACCTGCCGGAACTCTCCAGCGACAGCCCCATCGCGCGCATCGCCTTCCTCCGGGTCAACGAAGAGGAAATGGGTACAGGTCAGAAACTCTACGCGATGATCCGGAAGATCGAATACACCCGTTACCATCTGAGTCCGGAAGGCTACATGCTGCGGATCTCCGCCTTCTCCCACCGAGAAGCGGTCCGCGTCGGCAAGGAAGGTCTTCGCAAAGGTCTGAACTTCGCCAAAGTAGGCCAGTCCTTCATCGACGCCTACAAGAAAAACGCATCGGTGGAAGCCGTCAAACTGTTCTTCATCACCGACCCCGAATTTCCCTACAAAAAGCTGGAAGATATTATGGAGCGTTCGGAACAGATCACAACGGCCCTCGACCACCTCATGAAAGACGTCAAGATGGACTGCCACACCTGCAGCCTCAAAGATGTCTGTGAGGAAGTCGAAGAACTGACGAAGAAGGACTTCGATCAGGAATAAGCAAATATCTGTAAAGCCCTCTGAGACAACAAGCAGTCTCAGAGGGCTTTTTCTCTTCCCTTTTTCATCAAAAAAGGCTATGATGTAACTGGACAAATCATTCGAACAATCCCGTGTAAGAAGGAGGAAACGAACATGAAACGAACCTACACCCCCTGGCAGGAGTGGAAACACCCGAGCAAACAGACGGAGTACACCGAGCCCACCACACTGCTCGCGGAAGACGGCACACTGCTGTCCCCCGGCTGGGCCCGTCACAACGTCTTCGACTATGACCGCGACCGAGTCAAAAAGCTCATCCACCGCAAGGAGTGGGACTTCTATCAGCTCTCCGACGGCCACTACATGGTCCAGCTGAGCTTCGCGAACATCACGCTCGGCGGCTATGTCAATGCGGTCCTCGTCGACCTGCAGGAAGGCAAAGTCATCTCCAACACCATGGACATTTTCCTCGGCGGAAAAGACAAGTATGTCCTGCCCCCGAAGGGCGATGTACCGAACACCGTCGAAATGACCATCGGAAAAGCCCACTTCAAGTTCCTGACCGGCGCTACCTACCGCTACCTGCAGTATGAGCGGGGCAAGGTCAAGCTGGACTTCCAGATGGACATCCTCGAAGACCATGAGAACATCACGACGGTCCTTCCCTTCAAAGGCAAAAAGTATAAAGACCGCTACTTCATGACGACCAAGCAGAACTGCATGCCCACCGAAGGCACGTTCCAGGTCGGCAAGGACACCTACACCTTCTCGAAGGACACCTGCTTCACGAACCTCGACTGGGGCCGTGTCTGCACACCGTACAAGCTCTGCTGGTACTGGGGCAACGGTTCCACCTGGCTCAAAGGCGACGACGGTAAAGACCACCTCTTCGGCTTTGAGATCACCTGGGCCATCGGCGACGAGTCCAACGCCACCGAGACCTGCATCTTCTACGACGGCAAGGCCCACAAGTTCGGTGCAGTCGACGTCGAGACCTTCCCGAAGCCCGACAAGTACATGGAGCCCTGGCACTTCGTCTCCGAAGACGGCCGGTTCGACATGACCATGAAGCCCTTCTACGACCACCATTCCGACATCAACGCGCTCGTCATGCGGATGCACTCCCACCAGGTCCACGGCCTCTGGAGCGGCACCTGCACCCTCGACGACGGCACGGTCCTCCACATTGAAGACATGTATGCCTTCTGTGAGTATGTCGAGAACCGCTGGTAAATCGCCACAGCACACACAAAAAAGCTCTTCCCGAAAATGGGAAGAGCTTTTCTCATTTCAAAGGAAAAGGCGTCTCAGGCCTTCTCAGCGACCGCGAAGGACGTGACGAGGAAGTCGTTGTTCGCGATGGCCATCTTGATCTGCTTTTCGAGCTTCGGGTCCTTCAGGAGGACTTTTGCGGAGTTGGATGCGAGGTCCACGTCCGCCCAGGCTCCGTCGATGCGGTTGACCGCGTTCTCGACCTTGCGGACACAGTTCTTACAGTGCATGCCTTCGATGGACACATCGGCGATGTACGGGTAGTTCTCTTTATTGGTGTCCTTCGGTTCCACTTTGGCACCGGGGCCCTCGTCCCCGCCCGCTCCGCAGCAGCCTTCCTTCAGCTGTTTGCGATAGTTGCGGATGGTGATGAACGCCACGACGGCGATGACCGCGATGATGAGGATGGTGATGACAGTGTTGCCGGACATAGGTCATTGCTCCTTTTCAGTTTGCCTTTGCTAACTTTCCAGTTCATCTTACGCCTCCCGGCAGTCTCTGTCAACAGATGTTTTCCCTTGTCCGGTTGTCACATCGCGAACAAAGCGAGTATAATAGGAAGCGGAAACATTCGGACAAACCACATAGAAAGGTGGAAGTGAAATGGCAAAGAAAAAGGCAGCGGCTCCCGCTCCGAAATACGACAACAGCTGGTACAAGGACCTCGTCGTCTATCAGATCTGGTGCCGGTCCTTCAAGGACGGCAACGGCGACGGCATCGGAGACCTCTGGGGCGTCATGGAGGAACTCGACTACATCCAGAGCCTCGGATGCAACGCCATCTGGTTCTCCCCCATCTACCCGTCTCCCCAGGCGGACTACGGGTACGACATCGCGGACTACTATAACATCAACCCGGAGTACGGCGACCTCAAGCTGTTCAAGAAGCTCCTGGACGACGCCCATAAGCGCGGCATGAAGGTCTTCATGGACCTCGTCGTCAACCACTCCTCTGACGAGTGCGTGTGGTTCAAAGAGGCCTGCAAGTCCCGGGACAACCCCTACCACGACTATTACATCTGGAGAGACCCGAAGTACGATAAGAAGGGCAACCGCCTGCCTCCGAACAACTGGATCTCCCTGTTCGAGGGCGGCGCCTGGAAGTATGTCGAGTCCGTCGACCAGTACTACCTCCACGTCTTCGCGGAGAAACAGCCGGACCTCAACCATGACAACCCGAAGGTCCGGGAAGAAGTGAAGAACGTCATGCGCTTCTGGCTCGACATGGGCGTCGACGGCTTCCGGGAGGACGTCATCACGTTCATCTCGAAAAGAGAGGGCCTGCCGAACGGCTTCCCGCTCCCCATCGCCGCCGGCATCGAGCACTACAACAAGGGCCCGAACCTCATGAAGTACCTGCATGAGTACCGCGCCGTCGCCGACGAGTACGACTGCATCCAGGTAGCCGAGTCCCCCATGACCGGCGCCAAAGACGCGGTCAACTTCACGGTGGGCGACGACAAGGTCTTCGACATGATGATCACCTTCGACCACATGAACGCGGACTGCTTCATGACGGACACCATCCACCTCCCCTTCTCGCTCCGCAAGCTCAAGAAGGCGCTCTCCTCCTGGCAGGAGAACCTGAACGGCCGGGCCTGGAACTGCCTCTACATCGAGAACCACGACCATCCCCGCGTCATCTCCCGCTACGGCTCCGAGAAGTACTGGAAGGAGAGCGGCAAAGCCCTTGCCACCTGCGCCTACATGCTGCAGGGCACGCCCTTCGTCTACCAGGGCCAGGAACTCGGCATGCTGAACAACAAACTCGAGCACCTTGAGGACTTCAAGGACGTCGTCACCTTCAACAACGCGAAACTCTTCAAGCAGTTCGGCTTCTCGGACCAGTTCTACCTGAAGGTCGCGAACAAGACGAGCCGCGAGAACTCCCGGACCCCGGTCCAGTGGAGTGCGAAGAAGAACGCCGGGTTCACAAAGGGGACCCCCTGGTTCTCCATCAACCAGAACTACAAGACCGTGAATCGCGACACGGAGAAAAAGGACCCCGACTCCATCCTGAACTACTACAAGAAGCTGTTCAAAGTCCGCAAAGAGAACCCGGTCCTCGTCTATGGCGACTACAAAGAGTACGACAGGAAGAGCAAGAAACTCTACGTCTATGAGCGCCGCCTGGGCGATGTGAAAGCTCTGGTCATCACGTCCTTCTCCGACAAGAAGGAGACCTTCCGCGCCCCGAAGGGTTTCGACCTGAAGAAGGGCGAACTGGTGCTCCAGAACTACAAAGACGCGAAGGCGAAGTCAGACAAATGCACCCTTCGTCCCTACGAGACGAGAGTGTACCTCTGGAAATAACGAAGGAGCAGGAAAAACGTTAAAAAACAATTGCATTTTCAGGCGTTCCGTGCTATTATATTTGCCTGTAACAACGAGAAGGAGGTGCGCTATACATGCCGAACATCAAGTCTGCTAAAAAACGTGTTCTCGTCAACAACACGAAGGCTCAGAGAAACAAGTCCACCAAGTCTGCTCTCAAGACTGCTCTCAAGAAGGCCAACATCGCCATTGAGACCAACGCAGCTGACAAGGACGTTCTCGTCAAGGATGCGATCAAAAAGATCGACCAGGCTGCCGCCAAGGGCATTCTTCATAAGAACAACGCTGCCCGCAAAAAGTCGGCTCTCACTTTGAAAGCAAACGCGGCTGAATAAGCGCACGCAGCTCTTCATAAGACATAAGAAAAGACCTCAGGAGTTATCCTGAGGTCTTTTTTCATTGTGTTACGCTTCGTCGACCGGAACGGCGAAACCGATCTCCTTGAGAAGGAACTGCTGTCCTCCGAGGATCTTCTTGTTCCGGGAGCCGCATTTCGGGCACATGCCTTCGTTCTGCATGACGTTGTACATCGCGTGACAGTCGAGGCAAAGCCCCTCCCCTCTCGGGCGGATCATCTTGAGTTCCGCCCCTTCAAAGATGGGGCGGTCCTCGATGACGACGTCGAAGTACTTTTCAAAGAACACCGGGAGGTACCCGGACAGTTCTCCGACTTCGAGGGTGATGTAGGCGATTCGGTCGATGTTGTTGTCGATGGCGGTCTGTTCCGCGAGATCGACGGCCCTTTTCAGGACACTGATCTCATGCATCTCTTACTTCCTCCTGTTTACGCGCGGATCTTCTTGATGGCCAGACGTTTGACTTTCTTGGCCTCTTCCTGAATGACTTTCGGAATGATCTTCTCATAGACGACGCCTTCGGCGCAATCTTCGTCCGGAAGTTTGCTCAGGTGGATCGCATCAAATTCGCAGCGGGTCGTGCAGAGGCCGCAGCCGATGCAGATCTTCTGATCGACGAGAGCGGCGCCACAGGACAGGCAGCGGGACGTTTCCGCTTTGACCTGCTCTTCGGTGAACGTCAGGCGCTCGTCGGAGAACGATTTGACTTTTTCGGGGTCTTTGCCCGGGACCTGGCGGATGCCGCGGTCGTAGCTCGAGACGACCATGTTGTCCTTGTCGATGTAATGATAATTATCTCTCCGGACACGGCCCAATGTCAAGCTGTGGCCTTCCCAGACATAACGATGGACAGACTCGGCGCCTTCCTTACCGGCGGCAATGGCACGGATCGCGAAGTTCGGGCCGGTGTAGACGTCGCCGCCGACAAAGATGTCGGGCTCTGCGGTCTGATAGGTCCAGCTGTCGGCTTTCGCGGTGCCGTTGCGGTTGGTCTCGACCTTGGTGCCGTCAAGCAGGTTGCCCCACTGGATGGACTGGCCGATGGCGGCGAGGACGAAGTCTGCGTCAAGGGTCATGGTGTCGTTCTCATCGTACTTCGGGGAGAAGCGATGGTCGGCGTCAAAGACGGAGGTGCACTTCTTGAAGATGACGGAAGTGACTTTGCCGTTCTTCGCGACGATCTCCTTCGGGCCCCAGCCGCACTCGACGACGATGCTCTCTTCTTCCGCTTCGAGGACTTCATCGTCCGCTGCGGGCATTTCGTCACGGGACTCGAGGCAGAGCATGGTGACCTTGTCGGCACCATAGCGGATGGCGGTACGGGCCACGTCGACTGCGACATTACCACCGCCGACGACGATGACGTTACCGGACAGTTTCGGCATACGCTCGAACGCGACATCGCGCAGGAAGTCGATACCGGAGACGACGCCTTCGGAGTCTTCCCCAACGACACCGAGCTTGCGGCCGCCCTGGGCACCGATGGCAACATAGAAGCCCTTGTAACCTTCGTCACGGAGCTGCTGGATGGTGACGTCCTTACCGACTTCAACGCCGCATTTGATTTCGACGCCCAGTTCACGGACAACATCGATCTCGGCATTGACGACGTCTTTCTCCAGACGGAAGTTCGGCATACCGAAGGTCATCATACCGCCGGGGACCGGTTCCTTCTCGAAGACGGTGACATCGTGGCCCCAGACTGCCAGGTAGTAGGCAGCGGACAGACCGGCGGGACCGGAACCGATGACGGCAACTTTCTTGCCTTCGTCGAATTTCTTTTCGGGGATGTAGCGGGTCTCGGCCTTGAGGTCGAGGTCAGCGACGAACTTCTTGACTTCGTCGATGGCGACGGGCTGGTCGATGTCGCCGCGGGTACAGACCTGTTCGCAGAACCTTGCGCAGACACGTCCGCACATCGCCGGGAACGGGTTCTCTTTCTTGATGAGGGCAAGCGCTTCCTGATAGCGGCCTTCATTGGCCATCTTCAGATAGCCCTGGACTGCGATGTGCGCCGGGCAATCAGTCTTACAGGGAGCAGTGCCGGTCTCGGGAACGACGTTGTCCCTGCCGCCCTCGAGGAATTCGGGACCGTTCCAGTGTTTCGGATGGAGCAGGACACGGTCGTCGTTGATGACCGGGGACGCGATGTCGACCGGGTTCTTCTGGCAGAGTTTCTGACCAAGTTTGACCGCGTTCTGGGGGCAGACCTCGACGCAGCCGCCGCAGGCGACACAGTTGTTCGGGTCCACAGACGCTTTGTAGTTCGAAGCGGACAGGTTCGGTGAGGAGGTCCACCATGCGGTACGGAGCGCCATACAGGTGTCCCACGGACAGTTGCAGATGAACAGCGAGAACCGGGAGCCGTCGATGTTGGACTGCTGATGGACATAGCCCAGTTCTTCCGCTCTCTTCAGTTTCTCTTCGGCTTCGGCTCTCGTCAGGCGGCGGGCTTTGCCCATGCGGATGCAGCTCTCGGCGTACTCACCGAGGTTGATGCACCATTCGCCTTCGAGGTCCGCGGTACCTTCGCCGCACATGACGCGGAGTTTCCGGCATTCGCAGGGGGCGACGCCGATGCTCTCGCCGGCCCAGTCGAGCCAGTAGGAGATCTCTTCCCAGTCGACCTTGCGGGTCTCGTTCTCGATCGCCTTTTCGACGGGGATGGCACGCATGAGCGCGACGCCCATGTAACCGCCCCAGGTGATCTTCTTCTGAAGGTCGAGGACGTAGTTCAGGAATGCGGGAGCGGTCTCCGGATATTTGTCCGTCCGCTCTTTGGTCATAACGGTGGACTCCATGGAGCCGGGCGCGAAGACCGGCAGCTGGCATTTGTCCTCTTCGCCGGGTTTGTTGCAATACTCGAGCAGACCGATGTAGCAGAGGTCATAGACAATCTGTGCGGTGTCTTCGATGCTCATGTTTTCTTCCGCAGCCAGTTCCGGAATGGTGTACTGGTGGCGGTGCTTCATCTTCAGCGCGAAGTCGACCTGCGCGTCATTCAGCTGACGGTTGAAGAAGATGTACTCCCAGGAATTCTCATCCGGGACCGGGTTGAACATGTTGATGTGCCGGACCAGTTTGATGAGGTTTTTCCGGGGCGCCTGCCCTTTGGTTTCCTCCCAGTAGGGCTCCAGACATTTTTTCTCACCATCGGTGAGCGTGTGTGGTGTACGGAACATAAATTACCTCCCAATTACTTTGTTAAAATCATAACTATATGCCATAAATATTTTATCAAATAAGGGGCGATGTACGGAAGGACCTTGCCTGCAACACAATTGACACACTGTCTCAGTATGATACAATATTGTTGCAATGTCTCAGATAACTCAACACTAACAAAAGGAGGTTCGTCATTATGCCCGAACGGACCAGACTGACCATTTTACATGCCTTCGACCGCCTCGTGGAACGGGTCGGCTTTTCGAAAATCACGGTCTCCATGCTCGTCAGGGAGGCCGGTGTCTCCCGCGCCACGTTCTACCGCTACTTCACCGACAAGTACGACGTCATGAACTACAACTACAAGCAGATGGTGGACATGGCCTTCACGCCGGAGCGCATCGACACCCTCGAGGACCTCTTCCTCATTTTCTACCAGATGGGCCGCACGTACTGGCAGCCCCTCGTCCGCATGTTCGACTCCACCGGCATCAACTCCCTCTCCCACTTCATCGCGGACTACAGCTATGAAGCCGCAGAAAAGATCATCGAAGCAAACCGAAAAAAACCGCTCACAGAAGTCGAGAAGCTGAAGCTCCGTGTCTTCTGCGGCGGTTGCAGTTACATGTATGAAGATTGGATCCGGGGCAAGTATGAAATGACCCCGGAAGAGGCAGCCCACGCCCTCTACATGACGGTCCCCGAAGAGTTCCAGGGTTACCTCTGGGCGGAGGAAGGCGATTGACCGCTCCTTCAGGCATACACCCGGTCAAGGTCCGCATCGCCGTCGATGCCGGGCACCCGGCCCGTTTTCGAATATTGCCAGTAGTCGTACGCCTCGCGGTATGCGGGGCGTTCGTTGTTTGTGTACTCGGCGAGCCAGATGGAGACGCCGGCGTTCCGCAGGGCATCCGCGTCCAGTTCACTGGTCAGGTACCAGCGGTTCGCGTAGACGCCGGGCGTATAGCCCTCCTCCGCGATGACTTCGGCAAACGCCAGCGCATTGGCAGTGCGCTGCGCCCGGCTGAGGCCGTCTGCACGGCCCTTCCCCTCCGTTCCGGTGTCCTCGATGTCATAGAAGACCGGAAGCTTCAGGTTGGCGCCGGAGAGGCATTTGAGGACGGCTTCCGCCTCTTCCCTGGCCTCCTCCTCGTTGATGGCCTGGGAGTAGAAGTAGACGCCCCGATCCACATGGTGGAACCAGGCCCGTCTCATGTTGCGTTTGAACTGAGTGTCCCGATAGATCTCCCCGGTGCGCGAGGTACGGGCCCCGGCTCGGATGACCGCGAACTGGACACCGTTCTCGGAGACTTCGTCCCAGCGAACGGTCCCATTGTGGGAGGACACGTCGATGCCGTAAGTGTTACCGGGGTTGTCGACCCGCATGAAAGGAATGGCGATGACGAACACCACCAGCGCGATCGCGAGGAACTGCAGTCCGCCCTTGATGAGGGTTTTATTCTGTTTCCAAAACTGTTTGACCCGTTTTTCAAAAGAGCCGCCCCGGCCCCGTTTTCGGGCTGAGGCGGTCCTGTTTCTGTTCGGGCGCTTCCTGGAAGTAGCCATACGTTATTTGATGTTCTCCGGGTAGACGCCATTTGCGACAAGGTCTTTGAACGCGTCCTTGACGGTGGGGATGTCTTCCTTGTAGGTCATACCGAACCACTTGTCGGAGGTCGGCAGGACGACGCAGTCGGCCTTGCCCTCCCCAATGAGTTCGCCGATGATGACCGGGATGAGGAACTCTGCCTTGAGGTCGCCTTCCGGAATGTTTTTCAGGAATTCCGGGAACCGCTCCTCGAGGACACCGATGAAGTCGGCCGGGAGGCCCCACATGTTCATGGAGACCGGCGTCTCATCATCATAGTAAGTGATGTCGGTCTCGGTGCGGACCGCGGCGCGGCCGTCGAGTTTTTCGATGTTGTGGGTCTCCACGATGTTCGTGAGCAGACCGTCTTCCTCTTCGCAGACGCCGCGGGTGACGGTGCCGTTGTCGGAGAGGGTGTTCTTCAGCTGGAAGCCGGCCATGCAGAGGTGCTGAACGCCGTTCTCGACAGACGCTTTTCCGCCCTGCAGGAAGTCGTGGATCTGGACGAAGGCTTCCTTGCCGTAGTAGTCATCGGCATTGATGATGGCAAAGGGTCCGTCGACGATGCTGCGGCAGGCAAGGACGGCCTGACCGGTGCCCCAGGGTTTGGTGCGCTCGCCGGCGGTGAAGCCTTCGGGCAGGTCATTCAGGTCCTGGTACGCATAGGCCACGTCGATCTTCTCGGCGGTACGGTTGCCGATGATCTCCCGGAAGTCCTTGTCGAGGTCTTTCCGGATGACGAAGACGATCTTGTTGAAGCCCGCCTCTATGGCGTCGTGGATGGAGTAGTCGATGATGAGCTCTCCGCTGGGTCCGACCGATTCCATCTGTTTGATGCCGGTCCCGAAGCGGCTGCCGATGCCGGCGGCCATGATGACCAGAGTCGTTTTCATATCGTTCTCCTTGTGTTTGATGGCCTCGGCGACGTTGGCGATGGCTGCCGCTTCCTGCGCCTTGGCCTCTTTCTTCTTCTTTTTCTTTTTCTTGAGTTCTTTCTCGTAGCGGCCGACGGCTTCTTCGATGGGTCCGTCGTACTTGACGGTACCCTTCTGGATGAAGATGCCGCGCTCGCAGAACTGCTTCGCCGTGTTGGCGTTGTGCGTGACGAGCAGCAGGGTGACATTGTCGTCGGCGATGAGCTGGCGGACTTTGTCGAGACATTTTTCCTTAAAGGATTTATCGCCCACGGAGAGGGCCTCGTCGACGATGAGGATCTCGGGATGGACGTTCGCGTTGATGGCGAAGCCGAGACGGGCTTTCATACCGCTCGAGTAGGAACGGACCGGCTGGTCCATGTACTCGCCGATGTCAGCGAACTCGACGATCTCGGGCTCGAGCTCTTTGATCTCTTCCTGAGACAG
>ONFJ01000100.1 GCA_900317085.1 uncultured Eubacteriales bacterium
CGGTCCAGCGCAAGGCCCGCGAACGGCTCGCCGAGTTCGACGCCTCGGAGTTCGATGCCACGCAGGTCATCGAGCCGGTCGCCTCGAAAGAGCCGCCCGTTCTGGTCGTCACCGACAAAAAAGAACGCAAGCTCCTCGAAAAAGAACTGAAAGACGTCATGAAAGACCAAAAGTTCTTTGGCAAGAAGAGCAAAAAGCTGCAGGACCAGCTCGCCAAAATGGGCGACGCAGAGGCCCTGAAAGACCAGCCCCGGAAGTATGAGAAGCTCATCGCCACACAGGAAGAGCTCGACGACGTCGAAGCGGAGATCGCCGACCTCGACAAAGAGGCCGCGAAGTACCGTGCACAGCTCGGCATGGTGGAAGGCGCCAAGCTCAAAAAGAAGACCGGCCGGAAGATCCTCGCGGCGATTCTGGCGCTCATCATCATCGCCGGCACCGTGCTTGGCGTGTTCGTTTACCGGAAGCTGAACCTGGTCGGCTCTAATGTGGACGAGTACACCGGCATCGAGACCGAGGAGATCCTCGAAAACGACATCGACGCATCCGCCATCGACTCCATTACGGACGCCGGTTCCCTGACCGCCCTCATGAAGGCCTGGTACCTGAACGGCGGTGAGGCGATGCACTCAAAGAATGTCAAGAACATCCTGCTCATCGGCATCGACTCCGACTCGAAACTGTCTGACTCCATGATGGTCCTGTCGGTGAATCGCCTCGCGAAGACGCTTTCGCTCGTCTCGTTCTACCGGGACAGCTATACGTACATGGAGACCGAGGAAGGCGCGTCGGCCTTTGCCAAGATGAACGCGGCTTACTACTACGGTGGTGCGGAGATGGTGGTCGATGTCATCGAGAAAGACTACAAGATCGACATCGACGACTATGCGCTCGTCGGGTATGACTCCTTCCCGAAACTGGTCGATGCCCTCGGCGGTGTCGACGTCAAGGTCACGAAGAAGGAAGCCAACTACCTCAACAAGACCTGGAAGAAGTGGACCCGTACCGGCAAGAAGATCCAGTTCAAGGCCGGCACCATGCACATGGACGGCGAGCACGCTCTCATGTTTGCCCGCATCCGGAAGCTCGACTCCGACATCAACCGGACGGAGCGGCAGCGCCGGGTCATCACCGCCATTATGACGCAGTTCAAGTCCGCTTCCGTGAAACAGGTGAATGCGGCGATCAACGCCATCTTACCCGAAGTCAAGACCTCCATGCGCAAGTCTCAGATGCTGGACCTCGCCTCTGACGCGGTCACGCAGGGCTGGCTCAAGTACCCTCTGACGCAGGCGGTCATGCCACCGGTCGAGTACTGTAAGGAAGGCTATGCGGGCGAGCAGTGGATCTGGATCTGCGACTACGAAGGCGCCGCCTTCGAGCTGCAGAACATGCTCTACGGTCAGTCCAATATCACTCTGGCGGAAGACCGCAAGAACGCGCTCGACTTCTCGAACGGCAAGACCATGACCACGACCCGCGGCGCCGGCTCCGGTAACCGGACCTACACGACCCGCCCGGCCTACACCGGCACGAACAACGGCGGCTCCGGCGGTTCCGGCGGCACAACTGCCTACCAGACGACTTCCGCGCAGACCACCCAGAGCGGTGGCTGGTGGAACCAGACCACGACCCAGTCCGGTGGCGGCCAGCAGACGACCCAGTCCCAGGGCGGCGCGAACCCCTGGTGGTGGCGCCAGTCTACGACGGCGGCCCAGCCCACGACCGCAGCCCCGGCCCCGGTCATTGGACAATGATCAAGTAATCAAATCTATATAAATATAAATGCGACTGAATCGGGATGAGAACCGAATCAGCCGCATTTTTTATGAGGCGAGTACAATACCTGTTTGTGGAATTTTGTGGGAAAAAACGTGTGCTGCTGAGGCATTATAGACTTGAAAAACGTGAGGAAAAACGTGTATAATATGGACGAAACAGAGCGGAATATTGTGAGAACTTTCGTGAAAGGGGATAATTTCATGGATCGAAACGTGACGAAAGAATTTGAAAAATGGCTGAAAAGCACAAGAAAAACGGCGCTGTTTGTCGATGGTGCACGGCAAATCGGAAAAACCTACAGTTTGCGCGAGTTTGGGAGAGCACATTATGCACATTTTGCAGAGCTCAACTTTTTAGAGGACCCCGCCGCGAAGGCAATCTTCGATGGGAATCTGGATGCAGATACTTTGGTTACGAACCTGACCGCATATTTGCGGACCCCTTTGGAGCCGGGAAACACAGTGGTCTTTTTTGATGAAATCCAGGAATGTCCAAACGCCAGAACTGCAATCAAGTTTCTGGTCGAAGATGGGCGATACGACTATATGGAATCGGGCTCGTTGTTGGGTGTCAATTATAAGCATGTCCCATCTATGCCGGTTGGTTTTGAAACGGTGGTCCATATGTACCCGATGGATTTTGAAGAATTCTGCTTAGCGAACGGTGTGCCGGAAAATACGTTTCATTATTTGCGGGAATGCTATGAAACGAAAACCCAGGTAACCCCGGCAGTCCACGAGACCATGCTAGAGCTGTTTCGTTATTATGTTGTGGTCGGCGGTATGCCGGCTGCGGTCCAGACGTTTGTGGACACCAGAGATATCGGACAGGTGATGACAGAGCAGAAGAATATCCTCGCACTTTACCGAAAAGATATTGGGCAGTATACATCCGAAGCTGAGCGAGTGAAAGTGACCGACATTTTTGATCGTATCCCATCTCAGCTGGATGACAAAAATCGTCGCTTTGTGTTGTCATCGATCTCATCCAATGCCCGGCAAAGGGAATATGAAGCGGCCTTTTTGTGGCTGTCCAATGCCGGCGTGGCACTTCCGTGTTATAACCTGACGGAACCCAAAACGCCTTTGAAGCTGAATGAAAAACGGTCTCTGTTCAAACTCTTTTTAAATGATGTCGGCTTGCTTTGTGCGGCGGGTTTGGATCAGGTCCAGTTCGATATCCTACAGGGCGATGTATCGGTGAATATGGGAAGCGTCCTCGAGAATGTGTTTGCGGAAGAACTGAAAACAGCTGGCTTTGACCTTCGTTATTACAATGGTAAGAAAATCGGGGAAGTCGACTTTATTGTTCAGAAAGGTCACGCGGTCATTCCTGTCGAAGTGAAATCCGGTAAAGATTATCACGTCCATGCTGCACTGAACAATGTGTTGTCTGTAGAAGAATGGGGAATCGGCGATGCACTGGTGTTCTGCATGGGTAATGTGGAACAGGTGAAAACGGTGACATATCTGCCATGGTATATGATTATGTTTTTCAAACAAAACCAGCTGCCGGAGAATATGGTCGTTGCGCTGGATCTTAGTGCTCTGGCCCCGAGAGACGGACAATAATCAAGCAATCAAACCTATAAAAATGCGACTGAACCGGGATCAAACCGAATCAGTCGCATTTTTTAGTGTGTTTCCGAACGATTACTTTGACACGTCGTGGAGCGCGTTTTCGAGCGCGTTGGCGCGTCGGTGAAACGGAGGAGTCTGAGGGAATCGTTTTGAGTATCAGGTCGGAATAGTCCAAAGCATCCAGAACGGATAGTACATTCTTCAAAGAAACAGAAGCATTTCCGTTTTCAATATTCCAAATGGTGTTCACCCCAACGCCGGCACGTTTTGCGAGTTCGGCTCCGGACAAGTTCTGCTGAAGGCGTTCGTTGCGAACGACAGCGCCCATTGTTTTGAGATAGTCTTTCATTTCGGCAGATAGTGGATTTGTGCAACTTGCCATATGTTTCCTCCTGAGGTTCTTTGCGCGGAGAAACCTGCTCGAGCAGAATAATCTTTACAATATCAAATATAGCACATGTTCACAGAATGTCAATATTTGAAATTGTAAAGGTTACGACAATAATCTATGATATTTCAAAGAATATCAATGGAAACCGTCTGTTTTCGTCGTTTCGGAAAACTCGGTTGTTATGCACAATTTTATAGTATAAGGTTTGGGCAATTCGTTAAAAACAATCGCACTTTTCACAAATCAAGGAAAGTTTAGCCAGACCTATTGCGAGAAGAAGTAACCTTGTGAGACAATTAACATAACAGTTTGTTCACAAAAAGAGGGAGGCTTCTTCATGGCAACCTATCAACTCGAGAATGCCCATAAAACAAAACTCTGGATGAAAGTGGTGGCTGTCCTGCTGGCAGCTGTAATGGTCATCGGTGCTCTTGTGGAGCTCCTTTGCCAGACTTCTATGGTGAAAAACCGCCTGGAAGTGTCTGCCATGATGTCCGGCTACACCAAAGACATTGTCGACACCTCCAAAGCAGCATCCATCGACAATCCAAACAGCAGTCACTGGTACAAGTTCGACATCCAAACAGCGGTCAATGCCTGAGCTCAGGGATGGGACACGACTCCGCCTACCGCCACCGGCGTTTCCGGAAATGCCACCTATTGGACCAATCAGAATGTGACGCTATCTGTCGATGGTGCGGCAGACTCCGGCTCGGGCCTTGCCAGTGAAGCCTATTCGTTCAGCACCGATGCCAACACCAATTATTGGCAGGCATCGAACACGAAGACTTTTGAAGAGAATTGTACGGTATATATCAAGGTAAGAGATAACGACGGCAACATTCTGGACCTCGGGTCTCAGACCATCCAGTATATCGACAAGGTCAAGCCGTCTTCGCCGGACATCACGGGCATCCCGACGTCCTGGGCGGCGTCTTCTACGTCTATGCCATCGACAACGCGGGCAATGTGTCGCCTCCGACGGCGATCAACGTTTCCATGTTTGACGATGTGGCTCCCGCCATCAACAGCATCGATGTGTCTGAGAGCACTGAAGAAGACAAAGTCAAGTACACTGTCGATGCCACCGATGATCATTCCGGCATCGCTTCCTACAGCTTCGACGGCGGAACGAACTGGCAGCAAAACAACTATGCCGACGTGGACGCGGACTCCACCACCAATCAGGTGAAGGTCAAAGACAACGCCGGAAACATCGGAACGGAAACCGTCTCCTCCGGTGTCCCGCAGTTCTACATGGACGGCCAGCTGGTCGGTCTCGTGAACACGACGAGTAACACGGATGAGATCCAGTACAAAGTCGGCGCGGAAGGCACCTGGGAAGAGTACACCGGTCCCTTCACCGTGCCCGCTTTCGAGACTACGACGGTTTATGCCAGACTGGGCGATGAAGGCGTCGTCATCCACAAAGACATCCCATCGGTTTCGAAGTACTATGGTTCCTACAGCGAGAGCAGCACCGACTTCTCTCTGTCTTACCGGAACGTGAACTTCGACTTCACAAGAAGCTATGACTCGGCCGACCATGCCTGGTTCTTCGGGACAGACTCGAAGGTCAAAAAGCAAAACAGCAGTGTCTACAAAGTGACACTGCCGGATGCGACGGAACTGACCTTTGTG
>ONFJ01000054.1 GCA_900317085.1 uncultured Eubacteriales bacterium
GAAATGGAAAACATCCGCGTCATCGCGGAGCGTGCCGGCGTCGACGAGAAATATCTCGAAATGTACGGCAACTACAAAGCAAAAGTCGACTACAAACTCCTCAAGGACAATGCCGACAAACCGAACGGCAAGCTCATCCTTGTCACCGCTATCAACCCGACTCCCGCCGGCGAAGGCAAGACCACCACGACCGTTGGTCTCGCAGACGGCATGAGAAAGATCGGCAAGAACGTCGTCGTCGCTCTCCGTGAGCCGTCCCTCGGCCCGGTCTTCGGCGTCAAAGGCGGCGCGGCCGGCGGCGGATACGCCCAGGTCGTTCCCATGGAAGACATCAACCTCCACTTCACCGGCGACTTCCACGCCATCGGTGCTGCCAACAACCTCATCGCTGCCATGCTCGACAACCACATCCAGCAGGGCAACGCTCTTGGCATCGACGTCAAGCAGATCACCTGGAAGCGCGCGGTCGACATGAACGACCGTCAGCTCAGAAACATCGTCAACGGCCTCGGCGGCCGCATGCAGGGTGTCCCGCGTGAGGACGGCTTCGACATCACCGTCGCCTCCGAAATCATGGCTGTTCTTTGCCTGGCCTCCGACATCACCGACCTCAAAGCGCGTCTTGCCCGCATCGTCATCGCCTACACCTTCGACGGCAAACCCGTCACGGTCGCTGACATCAAGGCACAGGGCGCCTGCGCAGCCCTCCTGAAGGACGCTCTGAAACCGAACCTCGTCCAGACCCTCGAAGGCACTCCGGCCTTCATCCACGGCGGCCCCTTCGCGAACATCGCCCACGGCTGCAACTCCGTCACCGCCACCAAGATGGCGCTCAAACTCGGCGACTATGCCATCACCGAAGCAGGCTTCGGTGCTGACCTCGGCGCTGAGAAGTTCCTTGACATCAAGTGCCGTATGGCCGGCCTCGCTCCGTCCGCAGTCGTCATCGTCGCTACCGTCCGTGCTCTCAAAAACCACGGTGGCGTTGCCAAGGAAGACCTGAACAACGAAAACCTCGAAGCTCTGGAAGCCGGTCTCCCGAACCTGCTCCAGCATGTTGACAATATCAAGAACGTCTACGGTCTGCCGGTCGTCGTCGCCATCAACGCGTTCCCGACCGATACCAAGGCCGAACTCGACCTCGTCGAGAAGAAGTGCAACGAGCTCGGCGTCAACGTCGCTCTGTCCGAAGTCTGGGCAAAAGGCGGCGAAGGCGGTGTCGCTCTGGCCGAAGAAGTCGTCCGTCTCTGCGAAGAGCCGTCCGAATTCAAGTTCTGCTATGATGAGAACGCTTCCATCATGGACAAACTCAACGCCATCGCAACCAAGATCTACCACGCTGACGGTGTCGACCTCGTCGACAAGGCTCCGAAGCAGCTGAAACAGCTCGAAGAGCTCGGCTTCGACAAGATGCCGATCTGCATGGCCAAGACCCAGTACTCCTTCTCCGATGACGCGACCAAGAAGGGCGCACCGAAAGACTTCCGTATCTCGGTCCGCAACCTGAAGGTCTCCGCAGGCGCCGGCTTTGTCGTCGCCCTCACCGGTGATATCATGACCATGCCCGGTCTGCCGAAAGTCCCGGCAGCAGAACGCATCGACGTCGACGAGAACGGCGTCATCACCGGCCTCTTCTAAGAAAGGAACACCACCCATGGACATGCTCAACAACTCCTTGGAACAATTTTCAGCAAAGCTCGCCTCCGCTGCCCCCACACCGGGCGGCGGCGGCGCGGCCGCGCTGGCAGGCGCTCTGGCCGTTGCCCTCGGTAACATGGTCGGAAGCCTCACCGTCGGCAAGAAAAAGTATGCTGACGTCGAAGACCGCATCAAAGAACTGAACGCGGCATCCGAAGAACTCCGCGGCAAGCTCCTCGCCCAGATGGATGAGGACGCGAAGGCCTTCGAACCCCTCTCCAAAGCCTACGGCATCCCGAAGGACGCCCCCGGCAGAGACGAAGAGCTCGAGCGCTGCCTCCACGCCGCCGCTGAGCCGCCCATGAACATCCTCCGCCTGTCCTGTGAAGCGATGGACCTCATCGCCGAGTACGCGGAAAAAGGCAGCCGTCTCGTCATCTCCGACGCCGGTTGTGCCGCCGCTATGGCTGAGGCCGCCCTCCGCGGCCCTCAACGTGGCCATCAACACCCGTCTCATGAAAGACCGGGACTATGCGGAAAAGATGAACGAAGAACTCGACGCTCTCGTGGCAAAGTATGTCCCGATGGCAGAAGAGGCATTCCAGCTTGTTTATGGAGGTCTGAGATGAGCACAGTATTGAAAGGTAAGCCGACAGCGGACGCACTGGACCTGGATACATCCAAGCGCGTAGAAACCCTGAAGGCTAAAGGGGTCACTCCCACTCTCGCCATCCTCCGCGTGGGCGAGAGAGAGGACGACCTCGCATACGAACGCGGCGCTCTGAAGAGAGCCGAAAAGAACGGAGTCGCGGTCAAGCAGGTGCTGCTTCCCGCAGACGTCACGCAGGACGAGCTGCTGGCCGCCATCCGCTCTCTCAATGAAGACGACGCCGTCCACGGTGTCCTCATGTTCCGCCCGCTGCCGAAGCACCTCAACGAAAACGAGGCCTGCGAGGCGCTGGCTCCGGAAAAGGACGTCGACGGCATTACCCGCGGCTCTATGGCGAGCATCTACTCCGGGAAAGGTGCCGGCTTCGCGCCCTGTACGGCCGAAAGCTGCATCGAGATCCTGAAGTACAACAACGTCGAGATGTCCGGCAAACGCGCCGTCGTCATCGGCAGAAGCCTTGTCATCGGCAAGCCGGTCGCCATGCTGCTCATGGCGAACAACGCCACGGTCACCGTGTGCCACAGCCGGACGAAGGACATGCCGTCCGTCGTCAAAGAGGCGGACATCGTCATCGCCTGCCTCGGCCGCGCCGAGATGATCAACAAAGACTACTTCGTACCCGGCCAGGTCGTCCTGGACGTCGGCATCAACTGGTCCGAAGAGAAGAACAAGCTCGTCGGCGATGTAGCGTTTGACGAAGTCGAACCCATCGTGGATGCCATCACCCCGGTCCCCGGCGGTGTCGGCTCCGGTACCACCGCGGTCCTCATCCGTCACGTGGTGGAAGCGGCGGAAAAAGCGGCTCTGTAACAAAATAACATGCACTAATCCGCAAAATTAGTTATATACAGGAGCCATATCTTCCTGTATCATAGAACTGCAAAACGGGGAGACCCGTAAAAACACATATCTGGTCTGTCAGAGTAGAATAAGAGCGTAAAGTGCTGTGGGATGGGAAGTTCGCCCACAGACGAAGGGGAAGTGCCCCGCGGTTCTTATTCGCGTCCGCTGCCGACGAGAAGAGCAAATATCGCTCCTTTTGTAGCAGTGGCTGCAAAAGGAGCTTTTTGTACTTTTGCACGCCGCGCTTTGACTTTCTCAGGCTTTGAAACTCGAGAAAGAAGGAACAACTATGATGAACAACACTGCCACGAGAGAAGGGAACCGCATGAACGTGCCCATCTGGAAACGCGAACTGTCGATCAATACTCAGCAGCTGGTCACGATGGCTCTGCTGGTCGCCCTCGACATCGTCCTGTCCCGCTTCGGATCCATCAACCTGTGGAATACCCGCATCGGCTTCGGCTTCGTGCCCATCGTCGTCGCCGGTATGCTGCTCGGCCCCTTCAAGGCGGCCGTCACCGCCGCCGTCGCCGACATCATCGGCGCCCTGCTGGTACCCACCGGCGCGTTCTTCCCGCCTCTGACCGTCACGGCGGTCCTCCGCGGCATCCTGTATGGCGTCATGCTGAAGTATGTGCCGGAGTACCTCGCGAAGGTCATTGACGACCCGAAGAAGTATCAGAAAGCCTGGATCGGTGTCTGTGCCGGCACGACGCTGTTCGACCAGCTGGCCTTCGGTATGCTGCTCCAGTCCTACTGGCTGAGCCTTCTCTACGGCTCGCCCTACACCGGAATGATGGCCTCCCGCGTCCTGCAGATCGCCATCCTCATCCCGGTCGAGTTCGTTGTCCTCGTCTTCCTGCCGAGGCTCACGGACAAACTCCTGCCCTTCCTGCAGAGCGGCAAAAAAGGAAGATAACCTGCGCAAAAACTCGGAAAAGAAATACAGGGAAAGCCCCCGGACGACCTTCGTCCGGGACCTTTTCTTCTGTGGAAATAATCACGAAAAACAAGTTGTTCGAAATTAGTGAAATAGTGCTTTCTTTCAAGGGGGTTATCCTTTATAATATTACTGTAAAAGTCTGCGCACCGGCTTCGGCCGTCGCAAACCTACCAACCCCAAGGAGGAGCAAACTATGAGCTACAAACTGGTATTAGTCAGACACGGCGAGTCCGAGTGGAACAAGGCCAACCTGTTCACCGGCTGGACCGATGTCGACCTGTCCGAAAACGGTGTCGAAGAGGCCAAACGCGGCGGTCAGCTGCTGAAAGAAGAAGGCTTCGAATTCGACGTCTGCTACACCTCTTACCTCAAGAGAGCCATCCACACCGCGAACAACGTTCTCTGCGAGCTCGACCAGGAGTACATCCCGGTCATCCGCGCATGGCAGCTGAACGAGAAGCATTACGGCGTCCTTCAGGGCCTCAACAAGGCTGAGACCGCCGCCAAGTACGGCGACGACCAGGTCAAGATCTGGAGACGTTCCTTCGACGTCGCTCCGCCCGCACTGGCTGACGACGACGAGCGCAACCCGAAGAACCAGAAGATGTTCAAGACCGTTCCGGCAGAAGAACTGCCCGCGACCGAGTCCCTCGAGACCTGCATCGCCCGTGTCGTTCCCTACTTCAAGGACGTCATCGTTCCGGACCTCAAAGCCGGCAAGACCGTCCTCATCGCCGCACACGGCAACTCCCTGCGTTCTCTCGTCATGTACCTTGACGACCTGACCCCGGAGCAGATCCTCGAAGTCAACATCCCGACCGCCATCCCGCTGTACTATGAGCTGGACGAAGAGACCCTCAAACCCATCAGCCACCGTTACCTCATCTCCGAAGAGGAACTGAAGGCCAAGATGGAAGCCGTTGCCAACCAGGGCAAGGCCAAATAAGAGTCTGTTGGCGATTTACGTCAATAACAGAAGAGCGACCTCTGGGGAGGCCGCTCTTTTTACGTCTTATGCAGTTTAAAACAGGTCGATGTCGTCGAGGCCTTCCTCTTCCTTCCGCTTTTTGTCTTTTCTCAAGTGGTAGATGAGGTAGCCGAGGAAGGCGAGGGCACAGGCGAGGATGATGGCGCTCTTGAACAGGTCAAGGCCCTTGGTGTGAACGACACCGTGGTCCGCTGCTTTGGAGATGTTCTCCCGGAAGAGGTGCTCCGTGAGGTCCATGATCTTGTTGGCCTCCTTGGAACCGTCCTTGTACACACCGTTCTCGATGCCGTACTCGGACAGCTCGAGGTCGGTCGTGTAGATGCTCGCGGCACCGCTGTTGATGCGGTAGATCTGCATGGAATTGCGGACGAAGTAGCCGTCGAAGTCGAGATCCACGTGGCCCTTCTTGCAGTACCAGAGGCCGAAGGGGTTCTCGGCGACGCCGGTGAACTTCTTGTCGACTTTGCCTTTGTAACAGTACCACCAGCCATTTTCCATGGTGGGCGCGACGCCGGTGTAGTCGGTCTTCTTTTTGTTGTGCTTGTTGCAGGCCCACCAGGTGCCGTCCTTCTGCTTCAGGATGACGAGGTCCGCGAACTTCGTTTTGCCGATTTTCGTCGTGGTGGACCGGGTGGTCGATGACGAGGAGACCGTCGTGCCCCGCGCAAACTTCGCGGAACCGGTCAGGAAGACCGCGGTCCCTGCCACCAGGAGCAGGCACAATAACATCGCAAGTCCTGCGGACAGGGAGCGATGGATGGAATATCTTGTCATAGGGAATTGCTCCAGTATTAATAAAGAATCGATTATTATAATGATACAGATTTGGCTTGGAGTCAAGTGGGGTAAATCGCCCAAAAACATGCAGAAACAACTATACGAGTGTAACAAAAGTTACAATTTGATAATCAATCTACAAATTGTATGCAATAAATAGTTACAATTTATTCACAAAGTGTGGTATAGTAGTGGTTGTATGAATGACCTCGCACAGAGGCGATTCCAGCAAAAGAAATAAAAGGAGTTTAGTATGGGGACCACAACCAAGAAGTTCAACATTCTGGACGAAGCCAATCAGGGCTTCAAAGTCTACCATGTCGAAGAAATGAAGGACCTGTTCGAAGGCCGTGAGCATCTGCCGTCTTACCGGATGTTCAGCACCAAATGGGGCGAGAACGGCCACAAGGGTCTGAAACAGATCGAAAAGGAATACAACCGTTCCTGGTACAGCTGCATCAAAGAGCGCTGGATGAAGAAGAAACCGAAACACGAGATGTTCTTCTACCGCGGAACTGTCATTTCCCGCAAAGAAGCATTTGCCACTGCTGACAAAGTGGCGGAAGCACTGCTGGCACTCGGCGTCAAGAAGGGCGACGAGATTCCCTGCTGCCTGTCCAACGTTCCTGCCGTCGGCATGATCATGCTCGGCGCCAACAAGATCGGTGCCAAGCTCAACTGCTTCGGCGGTCACTATGACCCGAAATTCATCAAGGTCATCCTGAGCGAAGTTTCCGACAAGGTCCTGTTCGTCACCGATGACGAATATGCCAAGATCGCGGACAACGTCGCGAAGGCGAAGGTCAAGAACGTCGTCGTCATCTCTCTGGCCGACTATCTGCCGGAGAACCTTGCGAAGTGCAAGGAGTACGAAGAGGACTTTGACAAGTACTACCACTATGACAACAAAGCCGTCGAATACGTCGCTCAGAACAAGAAGACCCACATGACCTGGTTCGACTTCCTCGACAAGTCTGCCAAGTTCAAGGGCAAGGTCAAGGACGACAACGACCTCGACACCGAATTCCTCGTCACCTACACCTCCGGTTCCACCCGCATCGGTTTCCCGAAGCGTGAAGTGCACCGCAACCGTTCGCTCATCACCGTCGGCGTCTTCCACGACCCGAAACTGTGCGGCAACCCCGCTGCCCAGAACCTCCGTGGTCTTGCCCTCATCCATACGGACTCCGATACGGACCTCATCACCATGATCTCCGACTCCCTGTTCCAGGGCTGGTCCGTTGCCTTTGAGCCGGAATACGACAGAGACGACTTCCTCGAGTACCTCGTCGTCAGCAAGCCGAACTTCTGCCTCGCCACCACGAACTTCCTTCTGAAGGCGGCCCGTCAGTACCTCATCGAGAAGCGCCTCGGCAAGCGCAAGATGCCCTGGCTCCTCGCCATGTTGGCCGTCGGCGAAGGCTGCACCGCCGGTGAAGAGCGCTTCATCAACACCTGGTTCCGCGAGGCCCATGCCGGCTGGGGCGTCAACATCGTCGGCCCCGTCCGTCTTCCCATCGTCACGGTCGGCCTCGGCGGCGGCGACACCGAACACGGTGGCATCTACTACTCGCTGTTCCACAAGATGAACGAGACTCTGAAGAAGAGAGAACTGAAAGGTAAGCCCTACGGCATGATGCCCGTTCCGTATGCTCACTGCTGCGTCCTTCGCAAGAACGAAGACGGCGAGTATGAAGAGGCCGGGTACAACGAAAACGGCATCATCGTGGCAAACTCCGCCACCACCATGGCCCGTTACAAGAACGACTGGGAGAAGACCAAGGCTCTGGTCATCACCGACAAGTACGGCATCGACTGGGTCTCCTGCAATGTCTTCGGTTACATCGACGACTCCGGCGCCATCCATATGAAGGACCGCGTCGACAGCCAGGTCACCCTCGAGAACGGCAAGACCGTCTTCCCGTACAAGATCGCTGACGAAGCTCAGAAGGACGCCGAGAACCTTCTTTCCACCGTGGTCACCACGGCTGAAGAGGACGGCAAGACCTACTTCATCGTCAACTTCCAGTACAGCCCGCTGCGCAAAAGCCACAAGCACGACATCGTCCGTGACCTCGACAAGCGCATGAAGAAGAACTTCCCCGACATCCACGACCACATCCGTTACCGTCGTTTCGCGGAGCGTTATCCGTTCCCCGTCACCGGCGCCGGCAAGAGAAGTGTCGTCGAAGTCATCAACATGGGCATGGACTACACCTTCAAACTCGAGAAGGGCCAGAAGGTCTGGACCGGCAAACACGACAAAGTCGAAGACCCGTCCAAGTCCAACAAATCCTTCTTCTAAGAAGATACAAGAAAACCCCCGCCTCATGGCGGGGGTTTATTGCCTGCTGATTTATTCTTTTTCCAGGGCTTTGCGCTCTGCTTCGGAGAGCTGCTTCTCGCCGGCGCGTTCTGCGACGTCGTTCGTGTCGATGGTGGCACGGAAAACGTAGAAGCGCTGGTACAGGTACTCGGTGATGAAGTTCAGCGCCATGGTGCCGATGAGGACGACATAGTCGTTGACGCCGAGGTGTTCCGCAAAGAAGTTGCCGCCAAGGGTGGTGACGGGGGTGAAGACCAGGTAGAAGAGGAAGGTCTGGAGCATGGCCTTCGGAACGTTGTTCGCGGACCGGTAGGTGAACTTCCGGTTCAGGGTGAAGTTCCAGAGGACGGAGAGGACGAGGGCGATGAGGTATGCCGGCCAGTAGGGCCAGTTCATCGTCTCGTTCAGAAGGGTGAAGGACAGGGTCTCGATGATGCCTGCGCTGCCGGCGCAGAGGGCGTACTTGATGACACGAAGAGTTTCCTTGACTTTCGTGCTTTTGCCCTGCTTGACTTTGACTTCTTCTGCCATATGTGGTGCCCGCTTTCTGTTATGTTACTTTTCCGGTTTCTATTTGTTTAGACAATTATAGTCAATCGATAATTATTCTGTCAATGAGTTTCGACTCACCGGCCGCATCCAGGTCACATTTCCGGGTAGATTATACAGATGTATGAGGTTATTCGAAATAACAATGTATACACTTTCTTATCAAATATTGAATCCTTTACTTTAAAGTGATAAAGTAATGTAAAGTCTGTAAGATATATCGAAACATTTCGACCTACCTTACACTGTAAAGATAGTAAACAGTATTATCGGAAGTAGGGAAAACACATGAAATACCAGGATGAATACATGAAAATCTACGAAGACTTCAAAGTCAATTCGAAGTTTTTCCAGGCCATCGGCAATGAGACCCGACAGGGCATCCTCCTGTTCCTCATCGCGTCTGGTGAAAAAGGCGCCCGCGTCAACGAGATCACGGAAAACGCACATCTCTCCCGTCCCGCTGTTTCGCATCACCTCAATGTTCTGAAGGAAGCAGGCATCATCCACTGCCGTCCGGAAGGCACCAGCCACTACTACTACATCTCCATCCAGCAGCACCTGCCGCACCTGTACAAGCTGAACAAGGACGTCGGCGCGTTCCTGAAGGAGTACTATAAAGACGATGCCGATGCTCTGGCACGCTTTGAAGAGATGGGCATCTCGCTTGGCTGAAAATTAAACGGAAGGAATACTGAACGAGGCACCGGTTTTACCGATGCCTCGTTTTTTGCAGTTCTTTTTATTCGATTTCGATGACCGTGACCTCCGACGGCAGCGGCTCCGGTTTGTCTTCGATGCGGAACCGGACGTTGTGCCCGCCGTAAGTGAGACCGTAGATCCGGTCCGGGTCCCTCTGGTACTGGGGGCGGGGATCGTTGCGGAGGATGCCGACGAGTTCCGCCTCCATCTCCTCGTCAAGACCGGCGGCAACGGCGAACTCATGGAGCGCTTCTTCGTTCGCGAGTTTCAGCTTAAGGTCCGTGGCCCCGGTGGTGAACCCGGAGGCCGCTTCCGGAATGGAGTCGGAGTAGGGCATATAGGGCTTGATGTCGTAAATGGGCGTCTCGTCCATGAGGTCGACGCCTGAAACGACGATCTGCGGGCCCTCCGGCAGGACCGTCTTGTACCGGATGAGCTCCTGGCCCGGGTTGTACTGCTCGTCGTTCTCTTCTCCGATCATGGTCGCCGGAAGGTACAGCGCCTCCAGCTTGACGACAGACATGCCGATGTCGTTGGGCCGGAAGGGCGAGCGGGTGGCAAAGACGCCCCGGCGCAGGTTGCCGCCCAGCCGCGGGGGCCGGACCGTGGGGGCATAGGGTGCATCGCCATAGAACCCGTGGTGCTCTTCCTTGGCGGACTCCGAGAACCCCCAGAGGAGCCAGATGTGGGAAAAGCCCTCGAGGCCGCGAAGCGCGTCCGCGCAGCGGTAGTCCGGCTCGAAGGTGATGACGCCGGTCAGTTCCGGGACGACGCCGGCCTGGCGGGGCAGTCCGAACTTGCCGGTGAGGTTCGTATGCATGTGGGCGATGGGCTCAATGGTATGCAGTGCCATGGAACGTCCTTTCTCTTGAATAAGATAACAAGAAATACTAAAATACTATAGAACATTATAACATAGAAGAACCCACAGAAGGAGAACCGACGTGACGTTTGAACAAACAGTCGTGAACTACCAGCCGGAACTGACCACCTGGAACGCGGACCTGCCGCTGCCCCAGCGGGTCTATGCCGGCATCCACCTGAACAACATCTGCCATAACGTGCAGTGGTATATGGACCACACCGGTCCGGACACCAAGACCATGGCGGTCATCAAGACCGACGCCTATGGTCACGGCGCCGTCATGGTGGCGAAAGCCCTCGAGAAGATCGGAGTCGACGCATTCGCCGTTGCCACCGTCGAGGAGGGCGTGGAACTGCGGGAACACGGCGTGACCGAACCCATCCTCATCCTCGGGCATGTCTTCCCGGACATGATGAAAGCGGCCATCGACCATGAACTGACCATGGCGGTCTTCAACGAAGGCAACGCCGTCATGCTGTCCATCGTGGCCGGCACCATCGGTAAGACCGCGCACATCCACCTGAAACTCGACACCGGCATGGGCCGCATCGGCTTCGTGCCCCACGAAGCGGGGAGCGAGGAGCGGAAAGAGGTCCTCAACACCATCGAGGGCATCTTTCAGTTGCCGAACCTTTCGATCGACGGCATCTTCACCCACTTCGCCAAGGCGGACTGGGCGGACAAGACCTTCATGAACGAGCAGATCGCCCTCTTCAAGAGCACGGTCGCGGACCTCGAAGCCAGAGGCCTTGACCTCGGCATCCGCCACATGTGCAACTCCGCCGCCGGCCTCGAGAAGGACGATGACTTCTTCGACATGGTCCGCGTCGGCATCACCGTCTACGGCCTCTGGCCCTCCGATGAGGTGCAGAAAGACAAGATCGACCTGCGCCCCGGAATGAGCCTCGTGTCCCACGTCTCCAACGTGAAAGAAGTGGGCCCCGGCTTCCCGGTGGGCTACGGTTCCACCTATGTGACGACAAAAGAACGTACCGTCATCGCCACGGTCCCGGTGGGCTACGGCGACGGATATCCCCGTTCGCTGTCCAACAAGGGCGAGGTGCTCATCGCCGGACGGAGAGCTCCCATCATCGGACGGGTCTGCATGGACCAGTTCATGGTGGACGTCACGGACCTCCCCGGTGTGGCTCAGGGCGACGAAGTCGTCCTGCTCGGCAGCCAGACCTGGCCCGAAGAGGGTCGGGGCTTCGACGACGCCGAAGCGTTCTCGGACACCATCACCATGGAAGAACTCGGCGACCTCTCCGGCCGCTTCAACTACGAATTCGCCTGCGACATCAACAAACGGGTGCCGCGAGTATACATCGACTGACATTTATGGAGGAACACGAATGAACAAGGTTTATGCCGCCATCGGCGCACTGGTGGACTATGCTGTCACACACGGCCTCGCGGAAGACGCGGACCGTCATTACCTCGTCAACGCCCTGCTGGAGAAACTGGGCCTCGACGATTATGACCCGGTGGGCGATGTACCCTTCGAAGGCCTCGACGACATCCTCGACACTCTCGTCGACTATGCGGCGGAGCAGGGCCTTCTGAAGAGCGAGAGCATCACCGGCCGGGACCTGTTCGACACCGCCCTCATGGGTGCCGTCACCCCGCGGCCGTCCGACGTCATCGAGACGTTCCGAAGCCTGTATGGTGAATCTCCCGAGAAGGCGACCGACTGGTTCTACCAGTTCAGCCAGGACACCAACTACATCCGGGCCACCCGGGTCGCGAAGGACATCCGCTGGAGCGTGCCCAGTGAATTCGGGGACATCGACATCTCCATCAACCTCTCGAAGCCGGAGAAGGACCCGAGAGACATCGCGGCCGCCAAGACCGCGAAGCAGAGCGCGTACCCGAAGTGCCAGCTGTGCCTCGAGAACGAGGGCTATGCCGGACGCATGGACCACCCGGCGCGGCAGAACCACCGCATCATCCCTGTCACCATCAACGAGAGCCACTGGGGCTTCCAGTACTCTCCCTACGTTTACTATAATGAGCACTGCATCGTCCTGAACGGCGAGCACGTGCCCATGAAGATCGACCGTGCCGCGTTCCGGAAACTCTTCGACTTCGTCGGACAGTTCCCGCACTACTTCCTCGGCTCGAACGCGGACCTGCCCATCGTCGGCGGCTCCATCCTGAGCCACGACCACTTCCAGGGCGGCCGCTATGAGTTCGCCATGGCGAAGGCTCCGTACGAGAGCACCTTCACGGTCCCCGGCTACGAGGACGTGGAGGCCGGCATCGTCCACTGGCCGCTGTCCGTCATCCGCCTGCGCGGCGAGGACGACGAGAAGATCATTGACCTCGCGGACCACATCCTTAAGGCCTGGAGAGGTTACACGGACGAAGCGGCATTCATCTTTGCCGAGACCGACGGCGAGCCCCACAATACGATCACGCCCATCGCCCGCAAACGGGACGGCAAGTTCGAACTGGACCTCGCCCT
>ONFJ01000055.1 GCA_900317085.1 uncultured Eubacteriales bacterium
TCACTATCATTATACCACAAAAGCGCCAAAAAACCGCGTAGATTAGCCGTTTTTTGTTATTTTTTATCCGCAAAACAAAACCCCAACGTGGAAAACACGTTGGGGTTTTGTCTACAGTCTGAGAGCCCCGAATGGGGGCTCTTTTGCTTTGTATCAGACCGTGTCGCCGTCGGGGAGGCGGCGGCAGATGTCGATCATGCGGTCGTACATCGCGAAATACTCGTCTTTCGTCTTGCGCCAGCCGTTCCAGATGACGTGGTCGCCGCGCTCGATGGGCATGTTGTACCAGATGCCCGGCTTGAAGTCGGTGTCGTAGTCCGCCTCTTCGCTGTGGGCGTTGAAGGGACCGGACTGGCCGGGGATGTTGACGAAGCCGTCGCAGCGCTTCCAGTTCGGGTCGTCGAAGACGCCGTACTTCGCGAGCTTCTTCGGGTGGAACTTCGCGGTGAGCCAGCCGGCGGACCAGCAGAGGCCGCACATGTCGTCATAGCTGGGTTTGCGTCCGCCCTTGCCGTCGTCGACGGTGCCGTCCGCTCTCTGGGCGAAGTAGTAGATGTCCGGCAGCGGCAGCTGGTGCGGGTTGACATCATTCTGAACGACGTCGACGGTCATCTCATAGGCCACCGAGTCGAGACGCTTGTTTTTCTTGTAGGCTTTGATGCTGTCGTGGTGGGACAGGGGTCCCTGAAGCTTCCAGCCGGTGATCTCCTCGACTTCCGGCATGACGCCCCACTGCTGGGTCATGAAGTTGTAGTATTTCATGACGGGTGTCGTCGCGAAAACGGAATTGAGGACCAGCATGTAATAGGTCATGAAGGTCATGCCCGGCTTCCCGAGGAAGTCGGCAAGGGTCGTGCCGTTGTTGACGCCGGACAGTGTGGTGACCGTGTGAACAAGACCGCCGTGGCCGCCCGCGAACAGGGGAGACAGATCCTCCGGGTCCGTGCCGTTACGCTCTTCTTCCGAGCCGTAGACGAACAGTGCGCAGATCTCCTTGACGGTGGGACCGCCGAAGGAGTGGCCGAAGAGGTTGATCTTCTTGTGGGGGCCGTCCTGGCCGAGGTCCTTCATGACGCCGGGGTATTCTCTGCCGAACCGGGCGTGGCCGTACTTCTCCGAATGGACTTTGCCGTAGTCGACACGGCCGCCGAACAGGTAGGCCCACAGGACGCAGGCACGGTCCCAGCCGCTGTTGACGGGGCCCAGCGAGGGGCGATGCACCTCGATGCCCTGCTCCCGCAGGTGTTTGCACAGGTCCTTCTCGTGGGTCAGACCGAAGTGCGGGTACTTTTTGTCGATGAGGTCCTGCTCGCCCCAGCCCATGAGGCCGTGGCAGATGACGACGGGGTAATTGTTTTGGTACTCCATAAATACTCTCCTTGAAGTGCTGCTCTCCTGCGGTACATCGCCGCAGGACTTTACAGTTGTACAAGTAACATTATAGAGGCGATGAACGCAAAGAAATAGACAACAAAGCGCATGGAATTGGGACTGCGTGCCCCGACAGTTTTGAGGGGACACAGGGCCGTGCTCCACTCTGCGGGCAGTTCCTTTTGCCGCGGGACTCTGCTATAATAGGGACACTGAAAACCGGGCGGCATGCCCGCCAGACCATAAAGGAGGAACCTCCATGAAAGCCATTCCCCGTCAGCCGAAACCGGCCATCCTCGCCTTCAACTTCGAAGGCGAGCGCTACGACACGCTGAAAGCCCTCTGCGACGAACTCGAGGTGGGCCTCATCAACCACCGCGCTTCCGAGAATCCCGCCGCCTTTTCCCTGACCCTGGGCGATCTACTGGAAGGCGGTTCTGTCGCCACGCAGACCGAACTCACGCCCGAAGCCAAGCTCGCGATGAGCGCCCTCGCGTTCCCGGAGGAGATGTTCCTCCTCGCGAACCTTTCGGAGGAGACCCTGAACGCGTTCCTGAAGGCAATCCGCGACAAGGACCTGTGGATCCCGCTCAAGGCCGTCGCCACGCCGACCAACGCCGGCTGGAGACCGATGGCCCTCAAGATGGAACTCATGGAAGAGCATGCCGCCATGCAGGCAGCGATCGCGGAACACAAGGCGAAGCAGGCGGCGGAAGCGGCCGTAAAAGCCCGCGAGACGTCCGATGAGAACTGAGTTCTCGCCCTGCGGCCTCTGTCCCCGCGCCTGTGGCGTGGACCGAACGGCCGGTCTGCGGGGCCGCTGTCAGGAGACGGCGACCGTGCGCATTGCCAGAGCGTCGCTCCACCAGTGGGAAGAGCCCTGCCTCTCCGGTGAACGCGGCTCCGGCACGGTGTTCTTCACCGGCTGTCCGCTGGGCTGTGTGTTTTGCCAGAACTACAACATCGCCGCCGGCCTGCAGGGCGTACCCGACGGGCAGGGCGCGAATCGCGTGACCGGGACTGAGCTCACGACGGAAGAGCTTGCTGACGTCCTCCTGAAACTTGAAGACCTGGGCGCCCACAACATCAACCTCGTCACGCCAACGCACTTCGTGCCGGCCATCGTCCCGGCGCTGGAGCGGGCGAAGGAACTGGGGCTCCGCCTTCCGGTCGTCTACAACACCGGAACGTACGAAACGGTGGAGACGCTCCGGATGTTGGACGGCCTCGTGGACATCTGGCTTCCGGACTTCAAGTACGTGAGCCCGGAGCTCGCCTCCCGTTATTCCTTCGCGCCGGACTACTTCGACGTGGCTTCCACCGCCCTCGAAGAAATGGTGCGGCAGACCCGTGCGGCCCAGCGCCACGACACCTGGGTCCCGGACCTCTGTGCCTTCGACCTTCAGGGCATGATGACGAGAGGCGTCATCGTCCGGCACCTCATCCTCCCGGACTGTACGGAGGACTCCAAAGCGGTGCTGAAATACCTGTACGACACGTACGGGGATGACATTTACCTCAGCATCATGGACCAGTACACACCGCTGCCTCGCATCACCACCCTGGCCGGCGGGAAGTATAAAGAACTGGACCGGCGCGTCACCGACGCCGAGTACGACGAGGTCGTCGACTACGCGGTGGACCTCGGCATCACCAATGCATTCGTGCAGGAGGGGGAAGCGGCATCGGAAAGCTTCATCCCTGACTTTGAACACTTTGACGTAAGCGCTTTTCTGGAGCGGTAAATCGCCCCGGGAAGGCGCATTGTTTTGGCCTCGTCTAAATAACATACGTTAATCGAAACTTTGTGTATTGTTAAGATTATTTAAAGCTGAACATTCAATAATAAAATTGACTCATTTTAAACAAGAACGGAGTGTATCGAATGAAACGTACCAGAAAAGTATTGGCGCTTCTTCTGGCGCTGGTCATGGCCATGAGTGCCATCTGCATTTCGGCCTTCGCCGCGCAGAAGAAACAATACCAGTCCTACATTTTCTTCGGCGACAGTGTTACGACCGGCTTCGGTCTTCAGTCATATTCCGATGTGGCGGAAGAGGGCGGTACCGCAGAAGGAAAGCGTGTCGTCGGAGCCTACCCGGACCTCGTGGCCAAGGGCGTCGGCATCGACGAGAACAACGAAAACTACTATAACGAAGCCCACAGCGGCTGGCGGACCTCGGAACTTCGCGAGACCCTGGACCCGTCTTACAACAACGACGACGGTCAGTTTGCCAAAGCGTTGTCTGCCGGTATGGCGAACGGAAAAGCGCTGGCAGACCCGCAGGATCCGGAACTCCAGAAACGCGTCCGTGAAGGGATCGCCAAGTCCGACCTCATCACCATCGACCTCGGCTCGAATGACATCCAGCTGCCCATCATCATGGCGCTGTATGCGGCCATCTACCCGCAGTATGCCTCTTACTTCGGACAGAAGGAGTACAAAGACTGGATGGTCGAGGAACTCCTGAAGCAGTACGGTTCCGAGAATGACATGATCGTCAAACTCACCGAAGCGGTGGCCAAGATCCACGGCATCGAGTACGCTCTGGAAATCGTTTCCAAGGCAGCCCTCGGCGGTCTTTACAAGTTCAACACGAACTATCCCGCCATCATCCGACTGATCCACGACATCAACCCGGACGCGGACATCTATGTCATTGGTCTGTACAACCCGCTGTCTGACACAACGATCTCTGACCAGATCCCGATCAAGATCGGTAAGGCCCTCGACCCGGTCATGATGAGCCTGAACCTCTACCTCGCTCAGCTCAACCCGGCGAAAAAGTATTACACCTACGTCGACGCGTTCAACACCTCGGTCCTCGGCACCATCACTCTGACCTCCCTTGTAGGCGAGGACATGAACCTCGCGGGCATGGGCGACTACACTATGTACATCCATCCCAGTGAGAAGGGACATGCGTACATCGCCGAACAGGTCCTGAAAGCCATTCCGGACGAAGAAGAACAGCAGACGGAGCAGCCGGCAGAGGAACCCGCACAGAACGACCCGGCACCCTCGCAGCCTTCGACTCCTGCAGAGCCCGACCCCAATGAAGGCGTTCTGAACGGTATCGTCCAGGGCCCCGATGGCAAGTGGGCGATGTACGTCGACGGAGTGGTCGACACCGACTACACGGGTATTGCGCAGAACAAGTACGGCTGGTGGCGCATCGAGAACGGCTACGTCAACTTCAATGCTCAGAGCATCTACCAGAACGAATACGGCTGGTGGAAGTGCACGAACGGCAAGGTCACTTTCAAGGATCAGGAGATCTACCAGAACCAGTACGGTTGGTGGAAGACCACTGACAGCAAGGTCACGTTCAAGGAGACCGGCATCTTCAAGAACAAGTACGGCAAGTGGTACTGCAAAGACAGCAAGGTCGACTTCAACAAAAACGGCAAAGTCAAGTACAAAGGCACCACTTACACCGTGAAAAACGGCAAAGTCGTGGCATGAACCATCCACAAGTCAAAAAAGCGAGAGCGCCCCGACAAACCGTCGGGGCGTTTTTTTGAAACTTGCGTCAAAGTGTACGGTGCCCTTTTCGGGCATGTGCTCCTATAATGGCAACTGTAAGGACCGGTCGGCACCATGTGTGGCACGCCGACCGTACAGAAAAAACGGTATTAATTATTAGGAGGTACCACACATGTTAACTCTCGATTCCAAAGTCAAAGCCCTCAAGAAGAGCCCGGAAGCTACCGCGATCATCGTTAAGTACAGCCCCGGATTCGCCACTGATCCTCAGATGAAACTCGTTCAGGGTCTCACCATGAGAAAGCTCCTCTCCTTCCCGCAGGCTGGCATGACTCCCGAAGAAGTCGCCGCTCTCGAGAAAGAACTCCTCGACGCTCAGATCGAAGGCTAAACCTTATAACAAAAGACCTCAGGCAATCGCCTGAGGTCTTTTCTGTTTATCCGAAGTGACTTTCCCTTATCTCCAGTGCTTTCAGAATGATCCGCAGCCGCAGCTGTACGTCCGGGTCCTTGAGGTCGTCCCACAGTTCCTTCTTGATGCGGGACAGCCGCTCGAGGAGCGTGCTGCGGTGGATGTACAAGGCATCCGCAGTGGCGGTGACATTCATATTGTTGTTTAAGTATGTGCGCAGGGTCTCGATGTAGCTCGTCTGGGACTGGGCGTCGTGCTCGAAGAGGCGCTTCAGGCCGTCCGAGTAGTACATTTCGAGGGGCTGGTCGCCGGGGGCGTTGATGACCAGTTCTTCCAGCGCGTACTCCTCGAAGAAGTAGAAGGTCTCTTCCGGGTCGAAGATGCTCCCGTTTTCAAGGGCGATGCACCCCTGCGTGTAGTGCCTGCGTGCGGTGTAGAGGTCCGAAAACGGCGAACTGATGCCGACTTTGAGGTTCGCCGGCTCGAAGTGGTGCTCGATGAGCCGGATGAATTCCCGGCGGTCCTCCGCACTGTTGTCCATTTTGTCCGCGCTGATGAAGATGAGGATGGTGCTCTCGTAAGAGAACGCGATGCTCCCCGGGAACATGGCCTCGATCTGTTCGCAGACATAGGAGGACGGCACCTTGCTGAGCCGTTCGGTGGGCTGCAGGACGATGCATCGCCACAGTTCCGGCAGGTCCATTTTCTCGAGCCTGCGGCGGTCTTCCAGGTCCACCGGCATGTCGTCCATGAGGCTCTGGAACGTTTTGCGCAGGACGCTGTGGCCGGAACTCATGAACTGGGTGTGCTGTTTCATGGCGAGCATGAGGTAGTGCGCAAAGAGGCGGATGAGGGGTTCGTCGCCGGGACGATACGGACGGTTGCGGTGTTCGATGGACAGGCTCCCCGCATACTCTTCTGCATCGAAGAGGTTATAACTCAGGATGGACTTGTCATAAATCTCGAGGTGGATCGGGTCCGTCTCGTCGAGCTTCATGTCCATGGCGCTGAGGAACTGGTTGAGCGCATTCATACTGAGCTTTTCGCCGCCGTTCTCGTCAAAGGCGATGTTCTGGAGATCCTCTGTCTGATAGCCCGCCGTCGTCACGAACCGGAACTCGGAGTCCAGCACCATGACGGGGTTGCCAAAGAGGCGGGAGGTGATCTCGGTCATCTCCTGCAGGTCTGCCGTCGTCTCGACGATCTGGTGGAGCTGCTCGTACCAGGCGCTGTACCGGTCGAAAATGGCGGTCACAGCGTTCATGACGGCCAACGGGTCCGTCTTCTGGCGGAGCCGGATGAGGCAGCATCGGTCGAGGTAGGTCTGGGCGAGGGGCGCGTTGCCGCTGTAGAGGATGACGCAGCCCTTCTCCAGTTTCAAGTGACGGGGGAACTGGTCTCCCGGGAGAATGTAGAGGTGGTTCGCGAGCATGGGCTCTGCCGAGTCCAGGTAGAACTCCGGTCTTCGGAGGTTCAGTTCACTCGTATGGAACCCCAGCAGTTCGGCGGGCAATGTCTCGCTCAGGTTTTCGTACAGAATGTCGGCATTGAGCTTCATATTCCATCTCTCCTTCCGCTTCCTATTGTAACAAAAGGGTCGGGAAGTGGCTAGTCGACAGACATCCCAAACTTTTTGCGGCATGCCGTACAAAGTGTATGGGCGTACATCGCCAAAACCAAACTCTTTATCGGATGGGCGATTCACGGAACCTGTTTTATAGTTGTGGCGGTACAAAACGCAGACCGTACACCTACTGCAAAGGGAGGAAACTATTATGGCATTAAAACCTGTTGTCCCCGAGTACAAGGCCGTTGAGACCGCGTGGGGAAAACTCATCAACCAGAAAGACGCTTATAAATTCGGCGTCCGTCACATCGCTGCGTTCTCCGCGAACCTGTTCCAGCTCATGCGTATCATCGAGCCGGACTGGGAGAAACGCACCGCCGCCATCTCCGAGACCGCATACGGCTTCAACATGGCCGCCTGCGCCGGCGATGACCCCGACGATCCTTACATCCGCGCTTACTACGACGAGTGGAACATTCCCGAGTTCTGCGAGAAGTCTGCCTGGCTCGGCGCCATCTGGGGCGACTCCGGTGACGAGTACGAAGACATGGCCGGCCGTGTCATCCAGTTCACGAGAAACCGCGTCGAGAAAGAGCTCGACACCTGTCCCTGGGACATCGTCGGTTCCGAAATGTGTAACATGACTACCGGTATGTTCACCGCGAACTTCGACCTGACTGCTGTCGGCCGTCAGAACGAAGTCTGCCTCAACATGTGTGAGGCCCGCGGCTGCGGCGACCGCCACTGCCGCGTCGTTGCCGAGCGCCGCGACGTCACCGGCCTCGACAAACAGGACTGGCTCCACCACAGAGAGCAGCCTCAGTTCCCGGTCCACAACACCCCGGAAGAGCGCACCGTCAAAGAAGGTCAGATCCTTCGTAACGGCAAGTACACCAACGCATTCGGCGAAGAAAAGTCCTTCGACTGGGCCTACAACTGGGTCATGGCCATGGGATGGGTCTGGTCCATCCAGTTCCCGCTGGTCGCCATGGGCGACATGTGTGACGACGATGACGAGTTCGAGAGACTCCTGAAGATCGTCTTCTCCATCGCCGGCAAGAACGAATTCATCGACTTCTCTTCCTATGAAGGTCTTCGTGACTTCCTCGGTGTACCTCATGACATCGACAAGGTCGACTCCCGCATCATGGGCTCTTACATCAAGACCCTCCTCGACTGCCAGCTCGTTCCCTGCGAGTTCACGGCATTCGAAAAGGACGAGACCCGCATCCATTGCGACTGTGACGACTTCGTCGGCCGTTACGAGATGGCTCCCCTCGACGAGCTCGTCGTCGGCTATGAAGCTCAGTGGAACGGCGCGGTCAAGACCCTGCTGAGCCCGGAATTCTCCGTCTGGTTCGAAGGCGTCGACACCGAAGACATGGAAATCGTCATCGGCAAGAAGATCGACAACCGCATGATGTAAGAGGAGGCGTGAACAATGTTATTCAGAGAAGATAAAACAGCAAGAGCGGACGCCGAAGCGGTCCGCAAGAACGTCGGCTGGTACTGCTGGACCCACGACCTCGTCGAAGTCCGCGGCACCGATGCCCATGAACTGCTCGACTATATTTGCGTCAACAACATCTCCGATACCGTTGGCGTGTCCAAGTACACCACCATGCTGAACGATGAGGGCAAGATCCTCGACGATACCATCGTCACCTGCATGGCAGAAAACGTTTACTGGGTCTCCACTCTGTACGGACCGAAGTTCCAGCCGCTGCTGAAGCAGTATGCGGAGGGCAAGGACGTCGAGTGGGAAGACCTCACCGAAGTCATCGGCATGTACGCGGTCCAGGGCCCGAAATCCCTCGACATGCTGAACAGCATGCTGGAGACCCCCATCGACGACATGAAGCGGTTCCGCATGGCGGACAACAAGATCGGCGATCTGCCCGTCCGCATCCACCGCTCCGGTTTCACCGGCGAGAACGGCTATGAAGTCTATGTCAAGAGAGAAGAACTCCCGCAGCTCCACGACCTTCTGGCCGAAGCGTCCCCGAAGTTCGACGCCAGAGAACTCGAGACCCTCGAAGTCTATGTCCGCTCCCTTCCGATGGAAAAGGGCATGGCCCTGAAGCAGGACATGGCGGGCCTGACCCCGTCCGAAGCCGGCCTCGGCTGGTCCGTCCACATGGACAAGGACTTCCACGGGAAAGAAGCCCTCGAGACCTATGAAGACCAGTACAAACTCGTCGGCATCGTCCTCGACGAAGGCCGCGAGTCCTATGAGGACATCGCTCAGAACGAGCCGATCTGCCACAAAGGCGTTCAGTGCGGCATCGTCCGTCAGATGATCTACGGCTACACCATCGACAAGAACATCGGCTTTGCCATCGTCGACAAGAAGTTCGCCGAGCCCGGTACCCTGCTGACCGCCGGCCCGAACTTCGCCAAAGTCACCGTCGCGGAAGATAAGAAATTCCTCGACTAAATCGCCCGCCCTTCCCGGGCCTCGGTTTCAACGTCACGGCTCGCCTGCTCCAGGGCGGCGCGAGCCAGTCTGAAAATAATTAGGAGTAACTATTATGGCTTATGATATTACAACGCCTGCTGCCCAGATGCTGATGGGCGACCTCAATGACATGCCCTCTCTCGAAGACGTGTTCTTCGTCAAAGGCAAAGTTGCCATCGTCACCGGCGGCTCCTCGGGCCTCGGTTTCAACGTTACCGCACGTCTGCTTCAGGGCGGCGCCAACGTCGTCATGGCCTCCTTCAACCCGGCCGAAGAGAACAACGCCTGCGGCGTCCTCGAAGCAAAAGGCTTCGGCCCGGACCGCGTCCGTTTCTTCCAGGCCAACGTCACCAACGAAGACGACCTCGAAGCCCTCATTAAGTTCACCGATGAGACCTTCGGCTCCATCGACATCCTCGTCACCTGCGCCGCGGTCTGGAGCTACGCTCAGATCTACAACCTGCCGAAGAGCGAATTCGAAAAGGCAGTCGGCGTCAACCTGACCGGTACTTTCCTGACCGTTAAACATGTCTCCAAGTACATGATCGACCACGAGATCGAAGGCAAGATGTGCCTCGTCTCCTCCAACTGCGCCTGGCTCCCGTACCCGACCTTCGGCGGCTACGCTCACTACGCGGCGTCCAAGGGCGGCGTCGTCTCCCTGACCATCGAAGCGGCCAAGGAACTCAAGCGCTACGGCATCCGTGTCAACACCGTCGCTCCCGGCGGCATGGCCACGGAAGGCGCCACGAAGAACCTCGTCATCGACGGCCTGTCCGAAGAGGACGAAGACGAACTCTACGACGGCATCTCGACCCCGCAGCTTGACGAGATCAAGTCTGTCGACTCCGTCGCCCGCGTCGTCTATGCCATGTGCACCGACTTCACCGACGGCATCACCGGCGAGAAGATCGTCCCCGACAACGGCATGACCCACAACATCCTGAAGTATCAGCCCGAGATCTCCCAGTTCCCGGAAGACTGATCTCTTACATGCGAAAACCTCTAAGCAACAAATAGAAAGCCCTGCTCCGGCAGGGTTTTCTGCTATGCTACAGCCGCCTCGTCAAATCCGAATTTGTTGAGCTGATTTCCCGGGGAAGGGGAAGCCAAAGAGCGTAGGAGAAAGCCACCTTCCCCTGTCCCCGGACCCCTACCCCTTCCGGCTTTCTCGCTGGGCAGAAAAATCAAAGGCATATGTTGATTGTTGTGATTGCCTT
>ONFJ01000078.1 GCA_900317085.1 uncultured Eubacteriales bacterium
CTTTTCAATCTTCACAATGGACGCACTTTTCAAAGCCATGCTTTTGCCGGCTTTGAAAATCAGCTATAATGGCGATAGAATTTATAGCTCGTACAACTCCATTGCCCGGGCATAATAAATTCTCAGAAACTTATTAACGCCTGCCATTTCAGTTTGGCGGCGAGCAGAGACAAACGGAAAACGACTGTGTCAGTTGGCACAGTCGTTTGTGTATTTTGTGTGTTCAGTTAAGGGGTGGGAGGAGGCCCTGTTCGATGAGGACGGAGCGCAGGGCGAGGAAGTCGTCGAAGGCGTCGGGTTTCTGCTTCGGGTTTCGCAGGAGCGCCGCCGGGTGGAAGGTGCCCATCATGAGGGTGCCCTTCTTGTCGACGAACTGTCCGTGCTCACGGGTGACGCGGAACTCGGGGTCGATGAGCCGTTGAGCGGCGATCCGCCCGAGGCACACGATGACTTTCGGCCGCAGGACGCGGACCTGTTCCCGGAGCCACTGGATGCAGACATCCTGTTCGTCCGGCTGCGGGTCCCGGTTCTGGGGCGGGCGGCACTTGACGATGTTCGCGATGTATACCCCGTGCTCCCGGTCGAGCCCGATGGCGGAGAGGTATTTGTCGAGGAGCTGACCGGAGGGCCCGACGAAGGGCTCGCCCTGGACATCCTCCTGGTATCCGGGGCCTTCTCCTACGAACAGGAGCTTCGCGTGGGGGTCTCCGACCCCGAAGACTAGGTTGGTCCGGCCGGCGGCCAGACGGCATTTTTCGCAACTCGCGCAGGCGGTGGACAGCGCGTCCATGGTCTCGTACATCGCCACAACTCCTCTCCTGACAGTATAGAGCAATTCTACCACAGGGAGGTTGGTCCGGTAAAGCGATGTGTGCTATACTTACAGCGTACTTTTTGACCCACACCACGAGGTGATCCTATTGAAAAACGAAACCAAAACAAGAGCCAGGCAACGGCATGCCGACCGTTGGGAAGAACGGGAAGCGGAAGCCTGGGACAACATTATGAAAGACCTGAAACCGGATGAGGAACCGACGGTCCCACCCACTGTCGAAGCAGCTCTGAACGGTCAGTATAAAATGAAAGACCTCATTAAAACGGCGTTCTCCCTGAAGGGGGATACCGCGGACTATGAAGTCATCGAGTCCCGCCTGAATGCGGGCGGCCGGGTCTCCGGCATGAACCTGTCCATTCTGTTCTTTGCCATTCTGATCGCCTCCATCGGACTCAATACGAACTCGACGGCGGTCATCATCGGCGCCATGCTCATCTCCCCGCTGATGGGGACCATCCAGCTCATGGGCCTCGGCATTGCGACGGCGGACATGATGAAGTTCAAGCGCGCCATGACCGGCTTCCTGTTTCAGGTGATAACCGCTCTGGTGACCTCGACTATCTACTTCCTGCTGTCTCCGGTCAAGGAGGCGACCTCGGAGCTGATGGGGAGGACCGCACCCAGTGTGTTCGACATCCTCATCGCCACGTTCGGCGGACTGGCCGGCATCATCGCCCTGACCCGGAAGGACTCGACGAGCAATGTCATTCCCGGCGTGGCCATCGCGACCGCGCTCATGCCGCCACTCTGTACTGCCGGTTACTCTCTGGCGAATACTCATTGGGACATGATGGGCGGCGCACTGCTGCTGTTCACCATCAACACGATGTTCATTCTTGTGGCGACGGTCACCATCCTCATCGCCCTGCGTGTGCCGCAGGCCGAAGCCGCGACACCTGAACTGAGACCCCGCATGCTGCGGGCGCTCATTCGAAACGCGACCATCGTTCTCGTGGTGACCGTCCTCCTGACCTACCTCGCTCTGCGGACCGGCCCGGCGGATGACCCCGCGGAGGCACTGATCCCGGCTGTGATCACAATGATATCCTAACCAGAAAAAGAGAGAACAACGACTTATGAGTATCCCGATGAAAACGGAAAAACTTTACGACACCGATGCGTCCTGTAAAGCGTTCACCGCGACCGTCATCTCCTGCGAGCCCTCCGAAGAGCGGAAGGGCCTCTACGCGGTCGTCCTGAACAAAACGGCCTTCTTCCCGGAAGGCGGCGGGCAGTACGCGGACACCGGTACCCTGCAGGAGTTCAAGAAGGACTGTGAGACCCCGCTGTCCGGTGCCGTTCGTGTGCGCGATGTACAGGTTTCGGACGATGGCATCATCACCCACTTCTGCGACGGGGCGGTCACGCCTTGGGCACAGGTGACCGGTCTCCTCGACTGGGAGCAGCGCTTCGAACGGATGCAGAACCATACAGGCGAGCATATCGTCTCCGGTACCGTACACCGGCTTTACGGCCTTGACAACATCGGCTTCCACCTCGGCGACCGGGACGTGACCTGCGACTTCAACGGAGAACTCACGGACGAGCAACTCCGGGAAGTGGAGCGGGTGGCGAACCGCGCCGTCTGGGACAACGTGGAAGTGCTCTGCGAGTACCCGGACCCGGCCACTCTGCCGGACCTCGACTACCGAAGCAAGCTGGAACTCACCGAGGACGTGCGCCTCGTGACCATCCCCGGCTACGATGTCTGCGCCTGCTGCGCACCGCATGTGGCACGGACTGGGGAGATCGGCCTCATCAAGATCGTGAACTCCGAGAAAGCCCACGGCGGCACCCGCGTGCACCTGCTCTGCGGCCCCTGGGCACTCGATGACTACCAGGTCAAACAGGCGAACATCATGCGCATCGTTGACCTAGCAGGCGGACATTGTGCTGTCCTTCCTGAAGGACCGGACCGCGGCGGACCCGTCCGGCAACCTCGTCGTGTTCCTGCCGTCTCTCGAGACGGACGCCATCCGCGCGCTGGCCAACGGCGGGCGCGACCTCTGCGACGGCGTCTTCGTCGCCCTGACGGCAGGGGAGAAGGACCTGGGTCCGGACGGGCAGCCGAAGAGCTACCGGTACATCGCCACGTCCAAAGACCTGCCGCTGAGCCGGCTTGCGAAAGAGTTCAACGCGGAGCTGAACGGCCGCGGCGGCGGACGGGACGAGATGGTCCAGGGACACTGGAGCGTTTGACCCGTAGATCGCCAACCACATAAAAAAGCCGAACAGCCCTCCCCCAGGAGAGCTGTTCTTCTTTCTCATGTCACTGGATATTCCGTTAGTCCCACTCGGCCCCTTCGTCGTCGTCATCTTCCTCGGTGTAGAAGAAGTTGTCGCGCATGGAGGGCTCAGTCATTTCCTCCGTGGAACCATAGAGTGCGGCGAAATCTGCAGCTGTCATTGTGTTACCTCCCCCGATATGGTAAAAATGGCCTGCATGGTGTAATATGTTATTGCAAATATTATGTCCCATTTTCACTTAAAATACAAGTATAATTCCGTAAAAACCACAATATGTTGTGTATTTCTTACGTAGGAGGTACCTTATGAAACGTCATTCTTTCCTCGCACTGATTCTCTGTGCCCTGTTCGTCGTGGTCGGCACCGGCTGCAGTTCGCAGAACTCCGGCACCCAGAGCGGTGCGGCACAGAAAACGACGAAGTCTGCGCAGCTCGCCAACCCGGTCAAGACCTACGACTCCCTGGCGAAAGCCGAGAAAGCCGCCGGGTTCAAGTTCACGGTCCCGGAAGGGGTCAACCTCGACGGCGCGGACTATGCGCAGTACTACTGGAGCACCATCAACGAGGACCTCATCGAAGTCCGCTACGGCGGGGAAGGCGATGAAGTCTGCTACATGCGCAAAGCCGGCATCGGCAAGGGCGACAAGGCCGGCGAAGTGACCGACATCTCCGGGGACTACAACGTCTACGACAAGGTCAAGGAAGTGGACATCACCCTCGAAGACGGCCGCGAAGCCACGGTCACCCTCAAAGGCCAGAAGAACAAATTCTACCTCGCCCTCTGGCAGCTGAAAGGTGCCAAAGACAATGGCATCTGGAACTACGCCATCGGTGTCCAGGGCATGGACGAACAGGACCTCCTGGAACTGGTGAAGATGGTGGAGTAAGGCCCCGCCTGTGACCCTGAGATAACAGAAGACGCGTTTCGGCTTTGCCGGGACACGTTTTTTACCTGAAAAATATTTTCAGTGTATGCATGAGCCCCTTTAACAAATGGGAAAGATATTCACTGATATATCCTATATACTTACAAGAGGAGAAATGAGAAATTGAACATGAAAAAGTGAGTCGAACTCGTTGCGCGTGAGGCGCGATGGGTCCGGCTTTTTTGTATGTATGTAAACGTGACTGAGAAAAAGTTATGAAGGGAGAAATTCAATTCATGAAGAAACGAACGAAGAAGATTATTGCTCTTCTGCTGGCTATCGTCATGGCCATCTCGCTGATGCCGCTGGCTGCTTTGGCAGAAGAGACAAAACAGGGTGAAGTTGCAGCCGTTGTCTATGGCCCGGATTTCACAGACCTGATTGGTGATGGAAAGGGTGATATCGGTAATCTTGTCACTGTGCTGAAAAATGCTACGGAAAAGGCTGTCAGTGGGGAGGACATGATTCCGGAAGCAGTCATCACTCTGACGAGCGTTGATGATCCGACCAAGGTCTATACGATGAAGAAGACCGACGAGCTCCGCTGGGGGCAGTCGCTGAACTTTGAATCTGAGAGCCTTGATAAGATGAAAGCTGATAATGCTAAAGCTACTGCAGAACAAAAAGAAAAAGTTGATGATTTACAGCAGCAGTACGACAAGGCAAGGGGCTTAGCAAAACTTGCTTTGGGTACGCAGCTTGCCGCTGCGAAACTTTCCTATGATGGCTTGGCTTTACTTGGTTCTCTACTGGCCAGTGGAGCAGATACTGTTCTTGATCAAATCAACATTGCAGAAGCTGGAAGAGGCCGCCTCTATGACACCTATACCAGTGGAAAAATCGACGAAGGCCAGTACCGGATGCACATTGAAGAATTCAAGGGCGAAGGTTATGTCCTGACCGATTATACCGATCGTGATCAGCTTGTTACAGTTACTGAAAACGATGGAAAGCCACAGTTTATCGGTGAAAAGGTATCCCGCCATTGGGCTGGTGATTTTGGTCTTTCAACTTATAAATTTGATTTTGATCTCCAGTTCCCCGGCTTCTGGATTCGGAAACTGGACATCGGCTTTGAATTCTCCAATACCGATGTGACAGGCGTTGGGATCAACGGTTCTGAATTTGCGATGGTAAATCGCGAACAGGTCGAAACGATCCTTGCGTTCATGAAGGATGCAGGTGAGAAGTCTTTCAACAAAGTGATGGCGAACTTCAAGGACGAAGAAGTTTTCAACTATAAAGAAGTTCTTGCTCTCCATAAAGACCTGATCAATACCGAAAACACGACGGTCCCGATCGACCTCGAAGTTGCACAGAAGATTGTCATGAGCTACATGGCTCTTTTCACGGGCGTAGACCAGGAACTGCTTGCTTCCTTCAACGCTGCCAGAGAGAATGGTATGGTTCTGCCTGCTGTCCTTGTGGCAACATCCGAAACCGTTGATGGCAGAGATGGCGTGGTAAGATTCTCTGAAAACAGCAACCAGACGCTAACCTGGATGATGTCTGCTCTTGACAAGATTTTCGAAAATGTTGCTGAGATGAACGACACCCTGAAATGGGTCTTCGATATCTATACCAGCCTGAAAGGCATGTCCGGAGACCTCATCAATTCTGTTGGTTATGACATTGCCAAGCTGGCAGGACTTGTTGGCGATAAAATGCCTTCCGGTACCTACTGGATGTTCCAGACTGAAGCGGGAGACACTTACCAGAGAAGCCCGCTCGTTTACACCATGCGAGTCACCTGGGACAACCCTGAATGGGTTTATGCTACCGTGGCTGAACTCGGTGTGATCGGTCCGTATGTCGCAAAAGGTTTCTATGAGTATGTCCGTAACACCACGTTCGAAGGCCCGGTCGCCAAAGCGTTCAAGGCGATGGCTCTTGGCTATGAATTTGGCTCCGATGCGACGCTCTACAACCTCGAGATCCTCGACAACATCAATGATACCCTCATGACTGGTTCTCTCAAACTGGACGATGAAAACAGTGTCAAACTGATGGGCGCATACTCTGCGTACATCGCCGACATCATGTATCGCGGTCTTGGCTTGAATGTTCTTTACAATTCCAGAAAGGCTCTCATGGAGGGCATGAATGCCTATCTCCTTGACAATGCGAAAGTTTCCAGAGGCCTGATGGGTTATGTGAATGAACAGGCGAAGAAAGCCAAATCTGTCTATACTGACAAAGTTGACCTCGACTGGACTTTCTATAATCTGGACACCAGCCCGACCACGACTGCGACCAAGCTGATCCAGAAGTCGACCGATGACATCACCAAGATCATGAACGACTCGACTTCTTACAGAGCAATCGGCGAGGATGGCAAGCCTGCCGACAACTCTCCGAGAGGCGAACTGGTTGCCAAGACCGGCGCACAGGTCAAGAGCATCGTCAGCAAGATCGGTACTCAGATCGAAGCTACCAACAAGAAGATTGCTGATGGTATCAAAGAGGCAGCCAAGAAGGTGTTTGGCAATATTGGCACCCAGATCAAAACCGGCATTGAAAAGCTGGTCTCCGGTCTGTTCAGCAACCTCTTTGGTGGCAACATGACTGCAAATGCCTGAGGCGATCCACCTCAAGCCATTTCAAGATAACTGAATAGGGAAATTATGCACACCTCCCGGGCTCTCCGGGAGGTGTATTGTTGTACCTTGAAAGCGCACAAGGTGCGCCGCCAAAAGCGAAACAATATGTATCGTTATAGTCTTAAAATAGTCTTAATTTTTCCGATAGCAGCGTTTTTGTACGAGTACAAAAGACTACTTTTGAACAACTTGCACAATTGACCGTACAAAAGACTAGACGTTCCTCCAATAGACAGCCTCTTTTTATACATTTAAAATGATAATGTCAGATAAATGCTGAATATAGGCGCATTCTATGTGCCGATATTATTCAGAACGAAACACAAGACTGAACATTTAAGAAAACGTACGAAAGGGGTAAGAGATATGAAGAAGAAATCTCTTAGGATCCTCAGCCTGATCGTCGCCATCGTTATGGTGGTCGCGATGCTGCCGCTCTCGGCACTGGCTGAAGAAACCGGTCCGAAACGTAAGGTCGGTGTCGTGGTTTACGGCGCTGAACTGACGGCTGTTTTGACAGACATTGAAAGTGCATTCCACGGAAATGTCGACTTTAAGAAGTCTCTCGATCAGATCGTAGACGTGGCGACGAAAGTGGTGGATGGAACAGGTGTTTCTGTCCCTGATGTTGATGTCTCTCTGACGGCTGAAAACGGAAAGACTTACAAAATGGAAGAGGACAGATCCATTGAGATCTTCACCGATACGACGGAGATGTATATCGGTTTCCAGGATGAAGTAGATAAGCAGCTAACAAAACTGGAATATGACCTCGCTGCTTTGCAGGTGGCAATGGAGCAGAGCAACCAGCTTACAGCAGAGCTTTCCAAGCAAATCACAGACTTTAAAGATGCGCTCCAGAAAATTCGTGAAAAAATGAATGATCTGAAGCATGATCTGGTCGGAATGATCAATGGATTGAAGGATCCTAATGGCAATCCGATTTCCCTGAACGGGATGCTTTACCGTACCTATGTTACAGAGGAAGCTGTTCCCGCAAATGCAACCTATACTGTCAAAGTGGAACGTTTTTCCGACACCGATAAAGACGGCAATGCCATAACCAGAGACGGTTATATCCTTTACAATGACGGTCTTGAATCTGGCGGATCCATGTTCAACACTTACAGATCTTTCCCGGTCGAGGTCAAAGAACAGGGCCGTTTCGACCATGAGATCCAGTTCGTTGGCCCGCTTGCAGGCATTGAAGGCACATTGGAGCTTCCGGAAGCCTTCGATGATGCGTATGATATGTTTGCCAATGCCATGAATAAAATGGCGAAAACGGCAGAGGACGTCAAGAACGCTGCAACCAACTCCAATCTGTTTGATAGTTTGGCCAATTTCATTGGCGATATCACCAAGATGGGCCCCATCTATGACTGGTTCAAACAGTGGACGGCTCCGACGTTCTCCACCTCTGATGAAATCAGTAAAGATTATCGGTTTGGTTTCCCCGGTCTCTGGTGTGCAGAGTCTGAAGCAGGCTTCGCGTTCACGGATGTCGACGTTGCTGAGACCGGTATCACCGGTTCTGAGTACCTGCTGGTCAATCGCGATGAACTCGTCGATGTCCTGAAGTTTATGATGGACCTCGGGAAAGATGCTTTCCAAGGTGCACTCAAGGCGACCTTTGGTGGCGAGATGACCTATGCTGACGGCACCGTTAAAGATTACGACTCCATCGTCAATCTGTATTTCCAGCTTGTGAAGTCTGAGGATGGCCAGCTGAGCCTTGACTATGACACCGCATTCGCTATCGTCAAGACTTACATCGGCGTCATCTCCGACATGAACCTCTTTGACCGTGTGGTCGATACTGACACCGGAGATATTCTTACTCCGATGAAACTCAAATATCCGATCCCTGCTTTCCTGCAGGCAGCTTCCGATGAGAACGGCGTTGTCAAGTTCAACCGCGACAGCAACATCACCCTGACCTGGATGCTTAAAATCATCCCGCAGATTACTGAAAAACTCGGTGACGCAGACTTCGTCAAGGATAACAAGGTCCTTAACCTTCTGATGGAGGTTGCCAACTATGCAGCACCTATCATTGATGAATATGGTAGCAAGATCATCAACACCCTCGTCTATCCGTTTGCTCAGAGACTGGGTCTCGTTGGAAAGAAATTTGGTAGTGGCACCTACATCATGTTCCAGACCAAGGCAGCGGAAGGCTACTGGATCAATCCTCTTGCTTACACGATGAAGATGACTTGGGAAGATGACACCTGGCTGTATGTCACGGTCGCCGACCTTGGCCTTATCGTGCCGTACTTCACAGAAGCGTTCCACGATTTCGTCCGCAATACCACCTTCGCCGGCACGATCGACAAGTTCCTGAACCAGATTGCCGGCAAAGACATCAACCTCATTGCTGGTATCCTTGATCCTGAAGGAATTGACATTACCAAACAAATGGGTAAAGACCTCACCGGTGCCCTGACCGCGTTCGTCGGACAGATCGGCTTCGAGAGCCTCGGCCTTGACACCATCTTCTCCACGAAGTCTGACTTCGTCGCAGGCCTCAACAAGTACCTCTATGAGAACGGCCGTACCGCTCAGAACCTGATGATCTATGTCAACAAGCAGGCGATGAGAGCCAAGTCCGTCTATGCTGGTTATGTCACCGAAGACTGGTACTTCTACAACCTCGACAAGAGCCCGACCACCACGGCTACGAAGCTCATCGACATGTCCACCAAGGACATCGCTGCTGCGTTCGTCAACGAGACCAAGTCCAGCATCGTTACCAAGACAGGTACTGCTGTTTCCAAGGTCGTCAACACGATCGGCACCAGAGTCGAACAAACTGCTCAGAACATCCGCACTCAGATCAAGAGCACCATCGGTGCCGCGATCCAGTCCGTCGCTCAGAAGGCATTTGACTCCGTCAAGACTTCTATCACGAACTTCGCGAAGGACATGTTCTCGAGACTGATCCACGGCTAAACCAAATGATGACTACTCACTGATTTCATGTTCAGTCATCCATAGTGGGTCGCAGCCCACGAGTGAAGCCCCGGCTATCCCGCCGGGGCTTTGTTTTGTCCAAAAGTCAGCAAGGTTTTCATAGAAGTATGGCATCGGTGTTCTGGACCTCTGGCACAGCAAGAAGTTCAACGACATCACGCCGGAACAGCGCGAACTCTACATGCACGACGACATCCATCCGACCAAGGCCGGCTACCGCGAATGGTGGTGCCCGGAGCTGGAAACACAGTTACTTGCTTACTACAACTCACTTGAATAATAACCCTGATCTTTGCCGGGTGTGGGCGATGTACCGCACTCGGCATTTCCATGCCATTTTATATTAAAAAAGAGTTGCTTTTTGCCATTCGGTGTGTTAATATAAATCACGCTGTTGAACAGCACTGAGCACACGCGCTCGTAGCTCAGCTGGATAGAGTGTCTGGCTACGAACCAGAAGGTCAGGGGTTCGAGTCCCTTCGGGCGCGCCAAAAGAAAGCCAATCGCATCCGCGGTTGGCTTTCTTTTTGGCGTCAGAAGGGACGAAGAACCGCAGGCCGGAGCGTCAAGAAAACAGACCTGTGGACTGTTTTTAGCGACGGGAGCTGCGGCAGCAGCTCGGTGTGGCTTGCGAAGCAAGACACGTCGAGTCCCTTCGGGCGCATTATGTTATAATGCTTTCGTAAGGAGGTGCACCCTATGGCCAACACTTATCAGCTCATTTATGATGTCGTACGGCAGATCCCGAAGGGGAAGGTTGCCTCTTACGGGCAGGTCGCTGCGCTCTCGGGGAACCCGCGGTGGTCGCGCGTCGTCGGATATGCCCTGCATGTGAATCCGGACCCCTCCGGCATTCCGTGCTACCGGGTCGTCACGAAGGACGGACGCATTTCGGATGCGTTCGCGTTTGGCGGGGGCAATGAACAAATCGCCCTCCTCAAAGCCGACGGCATCGAGTTCGTCGATGACACCCATGTCGACATGAAGCGCTTCCAGTGGTGCCCGTAACAAGAGCCCTCCGACGAGGGCTTTTTATTGTACGTTTTTATAGAAACTTGCGGTTGATAAAACGATAAGATTCCTTTAATGTTAGAAGTGGAAGAGGTGATATTTATGATGATCAACGCAATTTTACTCGATCAGAAAGATAACGTCGTGACCTGTGTCCGTGAAGTCGCAAAAGGTGAGACCGTCGCATGGCGTGACGGGGAAGCCGTCAAGACCATCGTCGCGGAAGAAACCATTCCGTATTGTCACAAGATCGCGCTTGTGGATATTGGGGAAGGCGATGAAGTCATCAAGTATGGTGAACTCATCGGCAAGGCGGACACGGCCATTCCGGCCGGTCACTGGGTGTACCATGAGAACATCCACAGTGTTCCGCGTTCATATGATGACGAACTGGTCCCGGATGACGGTGCCGACGCGGAACCTGTCGAAGTCGTCCCGACCGAAGACGGCCCGAAGTTCTGGGGCTACCGCCGCGCCGAAGGCCGCCCGGGCATCCGCAACCACGTCCTCATCCTGCCGAGTTGTGCCTGTGGTTCCGAGTCGAGCCGCATC
>ONFJ01000126.1 GCA_900317085.1 uncultured Eubacteriales bacterium
AACCCCGAGCAACGACCCGGTCCCAATGACATCGTACCGACCGTCAAGGGCAAAATATTTGAGCGCCGTTCGCGCGTTTGGACACTCCTGGATTTCATCAAAGACGATAAGGGTCTTTCCGGGCACAAACGAGGCACGAGTCCCTATATTAGCAGACATCAGCATTGTCAGATGGTCAACGTCAAGAGACCCTTCAAATATGGCGGAGTAGCTGCTGTCCTTTACAAAATCCAACAGGATGACATGCTCATAGTTCTCACGCCCAAATTTTTCGACGATAAACGATTTCCCACACTGGCGGCATCCTTTAATAATAAGCGGTGTATGCTTTTTCTCGGCTTTCCACTGTGCCAGTGTCGTCTCCATTTTCCGCTTCAACACGGCGATCGACCTTCTTTCCCATCACTACGCAGGTTTCAACTGTATTTTACCCTCAGCTACACATTTTTTCAAGGGAGTTCTGGAAACTTGTTTTTTTGCACAACTTTCACCTTGCTCTATTGTCTAAAACGCCGAAAATCGTAAATTGCCAAAAATAATTGATGTAACCATTGAAATAAAGCTACTTGATTACCAAAGCCCCACGTGGAGTTACGACTCTGCGCGGGGCTCTCTCCGCTTCCCTTTGCCTTTTATTATAAAAGGTATATAATAAACACGACCCCCGTTCGGGGGACCATCCTCCGGAAAGGAGCTCCTCAACATGAGTGACGAAAAGAAAACCACCGAGACCACGGTCGTGGAAGAGCGGGTCGAGTGGCTGACGAAGGAGAACATCAAAAAGATCCTCCTCATCGCCCTCGCCATCATCCTGATGCTCGTCTTCTTTCAGAAGATCGGCGTGGTGCTCGTATACCTTACAAAGTTCTGGCACATCATCTTTCCCTTCGTGTTCGGCGCATGTCTCGCGTTCGTCGTGAACGTGCCAATGAACCAGATCGAAAACAAGCTGCTTGGAAAGAAGCCCTTCAAGGGGAAGCGCATCCTGTCCTGGTTCATCACTTTCATCCTCATCCTCGCAGTCATTGCAGGCGCCATGTTCATTATTGTGCCGCAGATCGTCGAGACGGCAAAACACATCGCCGCAAACGTGCAGAACATCGGCAGCCTCTCCGATGTGCAGGCGTGGATCATCCAAAAGGTCCCGCAGACGGAGAGCCTCATCGCCAAAGTGGACGTCAGCTACAAGTCCCTGGTCTCCAAGGCGATGGAGTGGGTCCAGAAGTCCGGAAGCCAGCTGCTCAACTCCGGTGTCGGCGTCGTATCCAACATCGTCTCCGGGGTCGCCACCTTCTTCATCGGCTTCGCATTCTCGGTCTACGTGCTCTTCCGCAAGGAAGCGCTGGCCGTGCAGGGCAAGAAGGTGATCTATGCGCTGTTCCCGGAGCGGGTCAATGAGCGCATCCTCAAGGTCTGCAGCCTGTCCTACAAGACCTTCTCGAACTTCATCCGCGGTCAGGTGCTCGAAGCCTGCATCCTCGGCCTTATGTTCTTCATCACCATGAGCATTTTCCGCATGCCGTATGCCATGCTGTGTGCCGTGCTCATCGCCATCACGGCCCTCATTCCCATCTTCGGTGCCTTCCTCGGCGGTGGCATTTCCACCCTGCTCATCCTGATGGAGAGCCCGAAGCTGGCCCTCATCTTCATAGTCATGTTCCTCGTGCTGCAGCAGATCGAAGGCAAGCTCATCTACCCGCACGTCGTCGGTTCCTCCGTCGGACTGCCGGGCATCTGGGTCCTCTTCGCCATTACGGTCGGCGGCGAGCTCATGGGAGTTGCGGGCATGCTCATCTTCGTGCCTCTGTGCTCCGTCCTCTATGCGCTGTTCCGCGAGTTCGTGTATGACCGCCTCGCAAAGCGGCGAGTGACCCCGGACAAGTGGGCGCTGAACCCGCCCCATGCGGCCCGCGGCGAACCCATCAAAGTCGTCAAGCCGGATGAGGCAAAAGAACTGCTTCTCAAACGGAAAGAACGCAAGTCCCGCGCGGCAGCAGCTGCCGATGAAGCGCAGGAGACGATCGCGAACACCATCGAAGACGGGCGCGATACACCGGAAGAATAACCATTATATCGCCTTACAGAAAAGGACCTGTTCCCTTGCGGGAGCAGGTCCTCGTTTTGTTTCGCGCAGGTGTGCGGTCCGATCACAGTTTCCAGCCGACCGCCTCACGGCGGGCAGCGATGAAGTTTTGGTAGATGCCGGGCACCGCGCCCCGCTCCACAACGTTCTTTTCGCTCCAAAAGATTCTATGGTATACTATAAAAAACGAAAAACGAGGGGAGGAAACGCCATGCTTCAACA
>ONFJ01000026.1 GCA_900317085.1 uncultured Eubacteriales bacterium
GCCCAGAACAGGATGCCGATGTAGTTCGCGTTCGCGAGGGCGGACACAGGGTTCGTGACCATGTTGTTGAGGAGGTTCGTCCAGACTTCGCCGACGCCGGTGGGAGCGGCCTGCTCCGCTGCGTCTCCGGTCAGTTTCATGGTGACCGGGAACAGGTACGAGGTGATGACGGCAACGATGGACGCGACGAACGTACTGGTCATGTAAAGGAAAATGACCGTGCGGAACCGGGAGCCGATGCCCGTGCTCGAGTTCGCGAGGGAGCTCATGATGAGCACGAAGACCAGGATGGGCGCGATGCCCTTCAAGGACCCGACGAAGATGGAGCCGAGCAGGCCGATGACCGGCATGTTCGGGAACAGCAGACCCAGCGCGAGACCGATGACGAGGCCGATGAGGATCCGCAGGATGGCGTTCATGTCTTTCCATTTCTGGACGACAGTCTTGAGTGCGTTCACGGTAAAACCTACTTTCGCAAAGTGTATAGTGGTTTTATCTTATCATACTTTACACTGTTTTTACAGAAAGAATCGGAACAGCCGGACCGCGCCGCGGTAGTAGAGTTCTTCCGCGCGCTCCATGGCTTCGGACAGCGGGATGCACCCGTCGACCGTGGTCAGCAGGGACTGGATGCCGCAGTCGTAGATCTTCTCGTAGTCTTTGCCGAGGCTGCCGCACAGCGCGACGGCGGGGATGCCCTTCGCCTTGCAGCGTTCGCCGACGCCCTGCAGGACCTTGCCGAAGGCGCTCTGCCAGTCGGTCCGGCCTTCGCCGGTGACGACCAGGTCCACGCCGTCGAGGCGGTCGTCGAAGCCGATGAGGTCGAGCACCGTGTTGATGCCGGACTTCATCTCGGCGCCGCAGAACAGGAGGAGTGCCGCGCCAAGGCCGCCGGCCGCGCCGGTGCCCGGCGTCTCGTTCGGGTCGATCCCGAACTCCTCGATGAGGAGCCGTCGGTAGTTCTGCATGCCGTCTTCGAGTGCGGCCTGCATCTCGGGGGTGGCGCCCTTCTGGGCACCGAAAGTGTAGGTGGCGCCGTCCGGCCCGGTGAGCGGATTCGTGACGTCGCACATAACGGTGATCTTCGCGTCTTTGACGCGCGGGTCCAGTCCGGAGCAGTCCATGCGGACGACCTTCGCGAGGTCTTCGCCCCGGCCGATGAGCTCGTTGCCGTCGGCGTCGAAGAACTTCACGCCGAGGGCGGCCGCGAAGCCCATGCCGCCGTCGTTCGTGGCGGAGCCGCCGATGGCGATGGACAGGTCCGTGTACCCGGTGTCCAGCGCGGCTTTCACCATCTCACCGGTGCCGTAGGTGGTGGCGAGGAGCGGGTTGCGCTGGTCTTCCGGGACGAGGGGCAGGCCGGAGGCCTCCGCCATCTCGAGGACGGCTTCGGTGCCGGAGAGCGCGCCGTACGAAGCGAACTGGTTCTCCATGAGCGGGCCGTGGACCGGGACCGTGACGAGTCTGCCGCCGCGGGCTTTGACGACCGCCTCGACGGTGCCTTCGCCACCGTCCGCCACGGGGACGCCGGAGCATTCGCACTCGCCGAAGACGTCGTGCGCGGCCTTCGTCAGAAGTTCGATGGTTTTTTCACTGGACAGCGTTCCCTTGAACGAGTCCGAGGCAAATAACAGTTTCATGTCGTGTTCTCCTTAGTGCAGGAACAGGGATAACAGGAAAATCTCCAGAATGGCGGCGAGGATGCCCGCGACGAGGCCGAGGAGCAGGGACACTGCCATAATAGACAAAAACGGATGGATCTTGAATTTCGAGATCGCGACGATCATGATGACGATCGCGACCAGGAACGCAAGGATCATGGGAATGCCTGTCATAATAAAACCTCTCTTTTCTCCCCAAAACTCCGATGGGGACTTTGACGGTTCTATTATAGCAAGCAAATCTTTACACCGTAAATAAACGCTTTATACAAGAAACAAATGTGAAATTCGTCAAAACTGACAGTTGCATTATTTAGGCTGGTGTAGTTGACCGGCCACAAGCATGCTGCTGCGGGAGGTGTTCAGGTGTGCATACATTGCGTATTTGGCGCCCCGAACATCGTGATGCGCGATCGCATGGACGATCTCCCGATGTTCCTCGATTGTCCTCAGGCGGAATTTGTCCCGGGTGAACCCGATGTTCAACTGGACTGACGATGCAACAATAGGCATCAGTTTTCGAATGATGGAATTGCCGGAACACTCTCCGATGATCTCGTGGAACCGGGCATCTTCCCGCAGATAGGGCTGGTTGTCGCGGATCAGGTCTTCGATCAGCCCGCATTGGCGGTAGAGTTCTTCAATCTGGCTTTCCGTCGCCCGCTCCGCGGCGATGGCGGCAATCTCGGGTTCCAGAAGGAGCCGGACTTCAAGCATGTCAAAGACCATGTCGTCGGTGATGTCCGTGAAAGAGAGCCCCAGCGGGTCCTCCGGAATGCCGTCTTTGAAAGAGATGAATGTCCCCGCGCCCTGGCGTACGTCCAGGACGTTGCGGGAGACCAGTTCCCGGATCGCTTCCCGAATGGTCCCTCTGCCTACATGAAGCTGCTCCGCGAGTTCATACTCGTTGGGAAGCCGTTGCCCGGGCTGCAGATGCTCGTCCCGGATGAACTGGAGCAGGTTATTTACGGTCTGTTTGGTCTTGCTCTGGTTGTCTTGATTCATATCAGCACCCCCTGTAAACCATCATACCGTATTTCTCTCCAGAAATCCACAAATTAGTATGATGAATTTTTGAAAATTTCAGAATTCATCTTGTGCAGGTGCCATAAGAATAATCCAGTATTGATGGGGAAAATGCCGTTTTTCGCGAACTATCTCAATTTTGTATTGACTTTCATATGGCCAAAAACATATGATGAGTTCGCCAAATGTGAACGTATCGAAATAGAGGGAGGAACCAATATGAAGAACCATCCGATCCGTAGAGGACTGGCCTTCGTGATGCTGCTCTGCTTCTGTCTGAGCGTTCTGACCGGTTGTCAAAATGCGCCCGGCGAGAACGAGCCGCTGATATTCCGAATGGCAGTCGTCGACGGAGAACAATCGCCGGTCTACCAGGGCGCCGTTGCCATGGCAGACGCAGTGGAGCGGGAGACCATGGGCCGCATCAAAGTGGTCGTGGTGTCCGGCGGTGCCCTTGGCGATGAACGTGGGTCGGTCGAATTATGCCAGAGCGGAGATATCGATATCGCCAGCGCGGCCAATTCGGTCCTGACTAACTTTATCCCGGAGATGAACATCCTCGATCAGCCGTATCTCTGGGAAACAGAAGAACAGGCTCACGCCGCAGTCGACGGCCCGGTCGGCGACCTGATCGAAGACGCGGCTTACCAAAAGCTCCATGTCCATGTGATCGGTTATCTGGAATCCGGATTCCGGGACACGTTTTCTAAAAAGCCCATCCGGTCCATCGCCGATTTCAAGGGGATCAAGATCCGTACGATGCAGAATTCCTACCATATGGCGGCGTTCTCGTCGTTCGGCGCAATGCCCACCGCCATGGCATACAGTGAGGTCTTCACCGCACTGCAGCAGGGAACGATCGATGCCTGCGAAAATGCCGTCAGTAACTGCCTGTCGAACGGATACTATGAGGTGACAAAGCATATCACGTTCACACACCATGCTTTCACTTATATCCCTGTCATGATGTCCGACACCGCCTGGAACCTGATCCCGGAAGACCTGAGGGATCCGTTTTTGAGAGGTTGCAATGAAGGGTATCAGACGGAGCGGAAACTGCTGAAAGAAGCCAACGAAGACGCGGTCCTCGAGCTGAAGAAAAAAGGCGTCGAGTTCCACGAGATCGATCGGACTGCCCTCAGACAGTCTTATGAAAAAGCTGCGGCAGCCGCCGGCTACCGGTTCGACCCGGCCTGGCAGGCCGCTGTCGACGAAGTCCTTTCCACCAGTCACGGAGGTGAGACGACATGAAAAAAGCATTGAACGCGCTGACGAACGTGGAAAAGGGGATCGTGATCCTCACGTTCAGCCTGATGGTCATCTGCGCGTTCCTTCAGGTCATCAACCGAAACTTTTTCAAACTGCCGATCGGGTGGTTCGATGAAGCATCCACTTACTGCATGATCTATATGGCACTGATCGGGACCGAACTTGGCCTGAGAGATGGTACTCAGATTGCGGTGACCGCTGTGGTCGACAAACTCAAAGGAGTTTCCCGGACCGTCGTCCGGTGCATCTCCAAGGCCGTGGTGCTCGTGTTCTCCGGAAGTGTTTTGTATAACGCGATTGAACTGGTGTCTCGCCAGGCGGCCACGGGACAGACTTCTCCCGCACTGCACCTCCCGATGACGGTGCCCTATGCCGCATTGGTGATCAGCTTTGCGATCATTGTGATCGTCCAGCTCGGAGAACTCGTCACACTCATCATGGAAGCGGTCAGGAAAGAAAACCCGGAAGAGGAGGCGAATGAAGCATGACGACTGCACTTCTTCTCTTTGGCACGATGGCCCTGTTCCTGGTCATCGGTGTGCCAATCGCCTTTGCCCTCGGCGCATCCGTCTGGTCGACGATCATGTTCAGTCCGGACTTTCTGGTCCACACGGACATTATCGCGCAGCGGATGTTCGGCGGTCTGGAAAGCACCTCCATCATGGCCATTCCATTCTTTGTACTTGCCGGTAACCTGATGACCAAAGGCGGCATTTCCCGCCGTCTGGTCGAGTTTGCCAACAGCATCGTTGGCGGAGTCCGGGGCGGCATGGCTCTGGCCCTGGTCCTGTCCTGCGCCTTCTTTGCCGCACTGTCCGGGTCTGCTCCCGCGACGGTCATCGCGATCGGCTCGATGCTCTATCCGGAAATGGTCAAAATGGGATATCCCAAAGACCGCACGTCGGGTCTTCTGGTCGTCTCCGGTGGCCTTGGCCCCATCATCCCGCCCAGCATCATCATGGTCGTCTTCTGTACGATCACGGGCGCGTCGGTTGGCGATATGTTCAAGTCGGGCCTGTTCATCGGTGTGGTGATCATGCTGGTCCTCATGGCGGTCGTATTGTTCATCGCCCAGAAAGAACAGTGGCCGAAAAGTGAGACCCGGCCGACCCTCAAGGAGTTCGGCAAGACCTTCGTGAGCGCGATCCCTGCGATCCTGCTTCCGGTCATCATCCTTGGCGGGATCTACTCCGGATATCTTACCCCGACCGAATCCGCGGCTGTTGCCGTTGTATGGGCGCTGATCGTCGGCCTCGGCATTTACAAAGAAGTCAAATGGAAAGACCTGCCGGGCATCATCCTCGACAGCGCAAAAGGGTCGGCCATGATCCTGTTCATCATCGCGACTTCGACCGCTTTCTCCTGGATCTTCGCTTACTCGGGCATTTCCGGTCAGCTGGTCCATGGGATCACGAATATGCATCTCAGCAGAGCACTGTTCTGTCTGGTCGTCGCGCTGATCCTTCTGGTGTTCGGCATGTTCCTGGAAGGAATCGCGACCTGTGTCCTGATGGTACCCATCCTGTGGCCCATCGCCGCTGCACTGGGTGTGGATGTCATCCATTTCGGTATGATCGTTTCCATCTCCAATGTCATCGGCACGATGACGCCTCCGGTCGCGGTCAACATCTTCTCTGCCGCGTCCGTTTCGAAGTTGAAGATCGGTGAGATCTCCAAGGGCGAGATCCCTTTCTTCATCGGATATCTGGCAGTGTTCCTGCCGGTCGTCCTGTTCCCGGAACTGGCGACGCTGCTGGTGTGACACCGTAACACGATAGAAAGGAAGTTTTATATATGATAAGTCAAAAAGAACGTATGGAGCGGTGGCGTTTCCAGTCTCCGGAAGAGCCTGGCTTCCATCCGGTCATCGTTCCGGACCGTGCGGAGTGCACGGAAACGAGGGTCTACCGGCTGAATCTTCAACGTGGAGAGACCTATGAACTCGAAACGAAAGACCTGGAAATGCACCCGGTGCTGATCCAGGGCCACGCGATCGTATCCGGACCGTTTGACAAAGAACTGGATATGGAACGATTCGATGCATGCTATGCCCCGGGAAATGAGACTCTTTTCTTCCGGGCGATCGACGACTGCATCTTTTACATCGCCGCTGCGGTCGATGAAGGATACGGAAAACCGTTTTTCCGAAAATACGATCCGACCCTTCCCATCGGGGACATCCATCAGATCCACGGAGAAGGGGCAGGAAGACGTGAAGTCATGTTCACCCTGGCTCCGCAGGATGAGGCATCCCGTCTCCTTTGCGGACTCACCTGGTCCGGCGAAGGGACCTGGACCAGCTGGCCTCCGCACCAGCACGAAAAGGACCTCGAAGAAGTTTACTGCTATTTCGATATGCCCAAGCCGCGGTTCGGGTTCCATGTGAGCTATCTGGACAGCGGAGCTGTCGATGAGATGGTGGTGCATCCGGTCTGTTCCGGCACCATGGTGGAAGTCCCGGCCGGTTACCATCCGACGGTGGCAGCTCCGGGCGGTGTGAATGCTTACCTCTGGGTCATGGGTGCGCTGCGCCACAGCAGCAGACGGTACGATCTGGCGATCCCGGACCCGGCATATGATATCAAAAAAGGAGAATAACTCATGAATCTGAATGATCTTACAGGAAAGAAAGCAATCGTGACCGGCGCCGCGCAGGGCCTCAGCTATGGCATGGCCGAAGGTCTCATGGAGGCCGGCGCAGAGGTCTGCATCATGGACCTGAACCCGAAGGCGGAAGAGGTCGCAAAGGCATTTTGTGAGCGTGGCTTCCGCTGCAGCGCAGTCGTCGCGGACCTCTCGAAAGACGGGGTGCGGGAAGACGCGTTCCAGAAAGCAGTCGAGGCACTCGGCGGACACCTTGACATCCTCGTCAACGGTGCCGGTGTCCAGAGACGTCACCCCAGTGAAGAGTTCCCGCTGGAGGACTGGGACTTTGTGATCAACGTGAACCTCCGCAGCGTATTTGCTCTCTGCCAGCTGGCAGGACAGACGTTCCTGAAGCAGGGCAGCAAGGGCAAGATCGTGAACATCGCATCCATGCTCGCATTCTTCGGCGGTTATACGGTCCCGGCCTATGCCGCGTCGAAAGGCGGCGTCGCACAGCTGACGAAGGCCCTTTGCAACGAGTGGGCCGGAAAAGGGATCAACGTCAACGCGCTTGCTCCCGGCTATATGGCAACGGAGATGAACACGGCGCTGTTAGACCCCGTGAATCCCCGTTATGAGGCGATCACCAACCGCATCCCTGCCGGCGAGTGGGGAACTCCGGATGACATGAAGGGCCCGGTGGTCTGGCTCGCTTCGGATGCATCCGATTACATCAATGGCGCCGTCATCCCGGTCGATGGCGGTTATCTGGTACGCTGAGTAAGAAAGGAATCGTGCAATGAAAGTGATCATTACCGATTGCGACCATGACAGTATCGCGATCGAGCAGAAGGTCCTGGCGGATGCCGGGATGGAACTGAAACTCTGTCAGGCAGTAACGGAAGACGAAGTGATCGAACAGTGCCAGGGCGCCGAGATCTTCATCGTACAGTATGCAAAGATCTCGGACCGGGTCATGGAACACTGCCCTGACCTGAAATACATCGTTCGTTACGGAGTCGGTGTGGACTCTGTCGATGTCGAAGCGGCGACCCGTCGCGGCATCCAGGTCGGAAATGTGCCGGACTACGGTATGAACGAAGTGGCAGACCATGCAATCTCGCTGTCCCTTGCGCTTCTTCGAAAGATCGTCCTGATGAACGACCATACCAAGCAGAAGACCTGGGACTACACCGCATCCATTCCGATCCATCGCTTCAGCGAGATGACCGCCGGTGTCGTCGGTCTGGGCCGTATCGGACGGAACTATGCGCAGAAAATGCATGCTCTCGGTTTCCGCGTCATCGGGTACGATCCGTACTTCCAGCCGTCTGCGGAAACGGATGCCTATGTCCGCCCTGTGGCGATGGACGAACTCATCGCGGAATCGGATGTCATTTCGATCCATTGTCCTCTCAACGGCAATGAAAACCTGTTCTCGGCCGAGACCTTCCGGAAGATGAAGGACACGGCGGTCCTCATCAACGTGGCACGCGGCGGCATCATCAACGAAGAAGACCTGGAAGCTGCTCTTGAAAACGGTGAAATCGGCGGTGCTGGTCTCGACTGCATGATCGGTGAACCGGTCATGCCGGACGCGCCGCTGTTCTGTCATGAGAATGTCCTGGTAACGCCGCATATGGCCTGGTATTCCGAAGAAGCCGCATCGGAACTTAAACGAAAAGTTGCAGAAGAAGCGGTCCGGTTCGCCAATGGTGAGCCGATCCACTATCCCGTCAACCATGTTTGATGAGGGTGGAAAGGAAGATCAGTACCATGACACGTACAGAATTATATGATGCGATCGAACGCATCGGCCTTGTGCCGGTCATCAAGATCAGCGAGAAAGCGGATGCCTCCGGCCTGGCGAAAGCACTGACCGAAGGCGGCCTGCCTGCCGCGGAAGTCACCTTCCGGACCTCTGCCGCCCCTGAGGCTATCCGAAAGATGAAGGCGACCTGCCCGCAAATGATCGTGGGTGTCGGCACCGTACTCTCGATGTCCCAGGTCGATGCCGCGGCAGACGCCGGTGCCGACTTCGTCGTCACGCCGGGTCTGGATCCGGAAATCGTTCGTTATTGCGGATTCAAAGAGATCCCGATCATTCCGGGCGTCAGCTCCGCCAGCGGAATCCAGGAGGCGATCTCGCTGGGCCTCAACGTCGTGAAGTTTTTCCCGGCAGAGCTCTCCGGCGGCCTGAAGGCGATCAAAGCCATGTCTGGGCCGTTTGGTTCCGTCCGTTTCATGCCGACCGGAGGCATCAATGCGTCGAACCTGAAAGACTATCTGAATGACCGGTCGATCTTGGCCTGCGGAGGGACCTGGATGGTCCCCGAAGAGGCGCTGGAAGCCGGTGACTTCGACACGATCCGGCATCTGACGGAGAAAGCGGTCCGGACCATGCTGGGGTTCCGCCTGGCTCATATCGGTATTAATAGTGAGGATGAGGCAGAGGCAAAGCAGACCGCACAGATGATCCAGAGTCTGTTCGCTTTCCAGCCCAACGAGAACCCGGGTTCGATTTTCATGGATTCTTACTTTGAGATCATGAAAACTCCGTTCCTCGGAGAGAAGGGGCACATCGCCATCGCGACCAGCAGTGTCGAACGCGGGAAGTGCTATCTGGAGCGGAAGGGATTCCGCTTCCGGGAAGACAGCGCCGTTTTCCGTCCTGACGGAACGATGCAGGCTGTTTATCTGGAGCAGGAAGTTGCCGGTTTCGCGATCCATCTGGTCCGCGACCCGCAACTGGGCTGAAAAGGAGACGATAACTATGGGTAAATGCATCTTATTCGGGGAACCGATGGCGCTCCTCATTGCCGATGAAGTCGGCCCGCTGGAGCAGGTCGAGCATTTTACAAGAGCCATGTCCGGCGCGGAAGTGAATGTTTCGATCGGTCTGACCCGGCTCGGACACTCGGTGGAATATCTGACCCGGCTGGGAGATGATCCCTTTGGTCACTACATCGCCAATGCGCTGCAGGACGCGGGCATCGGAACTTCCCTCATTTCCTTTGACCCGGTCTACCGGACCGGCATCCAGTTGAAGAACCGGGTGACGGATGGGTCCGACCCCTATGCGCCTTACTATCGGAAGGGGTCCGCCGCTTCCCATATCAGTAAAAAAGAAATCGATGAGATCGACCTTGACGGGGTAGACCTCATCCATGTCACAGGGATTCCGCCGGCTCTGTCGCAGACCGCGCGGGAGGCGACGTTCCGGCTGGTGGAGCGGGCGAAAGAGAAGGGCATCTTCCTGACTTTTGACCCGAATCTGCGTCCCGCACTCTGGGAGGACCTGGAAACCATGATTTCGGTCGTCAACCAGCTCGCTTCCATGGCAGATGTCGTGCTACCGGGCATCGCAGAATGCGAGACCCTCGCCGGAACAGCAGACCTGGAGGAAGCGGCCGACTTTTACCACCGGCTGGGAGTCCGTACTGTCGTCATCAAAGACGGTTCCAAAGGGGCTTTTATCTCGATGGAAGGAGAACCTTCCTGTCATGTGGAAGGATTCCACGTTGAGAAAGTGGTCGATACGGTCGGTGCCGGTGATGGTTTCGCCGTCGGTGTCCTGAGTGGTCTGCTGGAAGGCCTGCCCCTCAAGGACAGCGTCCGGCGCGGCAACGCCATCGGAGCGATCCAGGTCACCAGTATCAGCGACAATGCGGCGCTTCCGGAGCGGGACGCGTTGCAGGCATTTATGATGAAATAACCGAATGGGATTTTTTTAGATTTTCGTCTGGGGCAGGAAGTGTGAGACCGAGTGGTCGACGATGGCACCGACCTCTCCGACCAGTGCGGCGGGCGATTTTCATGGTCATCACTCCCGGTGACAAACGTAAACTTTTTCTGTAGTCAGTATAGCAAAACTGTTTAGCAAAGGGTATACACGGCGTTCTTTAACGAACACATTCCGTGAAAACGCTATGGAACTTTGTATACAAATCCGTTACTCTATGCGTGGAAAACTCCTTAGGCGACATCCCATCGCCTCCATTCGATACATACTGTACACAGGAAAAGAGCTGCTTAGGGGAGCGGCTCTTTTCCTTTTGTTATGCCCTTTTTGGCGATGCAGGTCATGAACGGGTCGAAAAACAGAAATTGTTCCGTTTCTATCGTTTTTCTGAACAAAAGCCTCGTTTTGTTGCACCACCCCGGCCGTCAGAACCTGTCTGCACTGGCCTGTTCCTGGAACCTGCTGTCCAAAGTCGGCAAGGTCGTTCCCCATTTCTGGGACATCGTGCCGAACCTCGACAAGGCCGGCACCAACCTGCTGCCCGGTCACAAGCTGACGAGAGTCGACGATGAAGCAGTCTATCTCGAGACCAAAGACGGCAACCTCAAGGTCATCGACGTCGACGCCGTCGTCCTGTCCCTCGGCGTCCGCTCTGTCAAGGACCTCGAGAACGCCGCGAAGTCCATCGCCGACTGCGTCATCAGCATCGGCGACGCACAGAAACCCGGCAAGATCGTCCACGCCACCAGAGCCGGCCTCGAAGCCGCCTGGAACCTGTAAACCAAGTGAAAAACTCCCGACCGTTTGGTCGGGAGTTATTTGTTTAATAGATAGGTGGAACCATATCGCCGGGTTTTCCGTGCTCGAAGACGTCGATGCAGTGCTCGAGCCACTCGACATAGGTGCGTTCCCGTCGGACGGCGCCGTCCAGGACGAGGTAGTCGCCCATCTGCTTTGTGTTGAAGTGGGGGAGTTTCTGGAAGTCCATGTCGATGAAGTGCTTCAGCATGTCTCGCTTCTCGGTGTGCTGCTGCAGCTGGGAGCGAAGCAGAACGAGGTATTCTTCTTTGTTCATGCTTTCGCTGAAGAACGTGCGCAGGCGGAAAATGTCCTTGTAGGTGCGTTCGATCTCCGCGTCATCCCGGAGCCAGTCGTGGAAGTCCTTCCGCCCAGCTTCGGTGATCTCGTAAAGTTTCGTCTCCAGTTTTTCTCCGCGGATGACGGTCTCGTATTCCACGAGGCCTTCCGCCAAAAGCTTCTTCATCTCGGGGTAGATCTGGCTGTGTTCGGCATGCCAGAAGTTCGTGAGGCCCCGGGAGTCGAAGGCTTTTTTGATGTCGTAGCCGGTCATCGGTTCGCGATTCACGAGGCCGAGGATGGCATATTTCAATGTTCTCAAAACAGTATCCCTTTCCGAAAAAACAGGTTGTTCCTGTGTCCTGCTTTGCAGTATACCACGGGGAGATAAATCGCCGCAACAGAATCAACTGAAGTTCAACTCGTTTCGTCAAAAGTGATAAACACAACATGTAAACATTTACATATTTGTCAATTGATTTGAAATCTTTTTCAGCGCTAGAATAGAAGAGGAAAAGTCTGACAATTTTTTGTCAAAAATGAAATTGGAAAAGTGAATATGCGGAAAGGACGGTATGTATGAAGTATTTCAGCATTACTTCGCAGGGAAACAAGCTGCGCGGTTTTGTCATGAAACCGGAAGGGAAAGCGCCGTATAAAACGGTCATTGTCAGCCATGGGTTTGGTTCGAATTTCGCAATTTCCTATACCTATGCAAAAGTGTTTGTCAAAAAAGGGTATTGTGCATTCATCTATGACTTCCCGGGTGCCGGCAACGGCATTTCGAGCGGTGACACGACCAAAATGAGTGTTCTGACAGAGAAGCAGGACCTCATCAACCTGCTGGACTATGTTCGCGAACAGGACTATGTGGACAAAGAACATATCATCCTTGCCGGCTGCAGCCAGGGTGGCATGGTGTCCGCACTTGCTGCACCGGAAGTGGAAGACAAGATCGAGCGCATCATGCTGTACTACCCGGCACTTTGCATTCCGGACGATGCCCGCCGCGGCGTAATGATCACGGCGCATATCGATCCGGACAATATTCCCGAGAAGTACTATGCGATCAACGTCAAGCTGGGAAGGCCCTATGCGGAAGATGCCCAGAAGCTTGACCCCTGGAAGGAGATCTCTCAGTTCCGGAAACCGGTCTGGATCATTCATGGTAAAGAAGACCGGCTGGTGAAAATCGAGTATTCCAGAAAAGCAGCGGAGTGTTATCCGAACGCGACCCTGACAGAGATTCATGGAGACCACGGTTTCATCATGCTGGGGAAGCGGCGGAGCGACAAAGAGACCCGCAAGTATCTCGATTCGATCGTTTAAATGATAGAAAGCCGAAACTTCGGCTTTCTTTTACAGGCATATATGTAAATGTTTACATGTTTGTATGCAAAGTTTAAGGAGGCACATTTATGGCGAAATTCATCAGTGCACGGGAAGCAGCGCAGCTGATCCCGGACGGCGCGACCGTCGCGGTCGCCGGCATGGGTCTGTCCGGCTGGGCAGAAGAGCTGGCCTGCGCCGTACGCGACAACTATAAAGAGACCGGCCACCCGAAGGGGCTCAGCCTCAAGCAGGCCAGCGCCCTCGGCGACTGGGGCGTGGGCAACAGCTTCATCGGCTGGGACCGCGTCCGCAGAGACGAGCCGGACAAGGAACACGGCGCCCGCGGCGCCACACGGTTCGGCGAAGCCGGACCGGGGCTCATCTCGAAGTGGACCAGCGCGCACATCGGCTCGGCTTTCACGCTCTGTGATCAGGCCCGTGCCGAACAGCTGGAGAGCTATTGCCTTCCCCAGGGCGTCATCGTGAACCTGTGGCGGGAGATCGCTGCCGGCCGGCCAGGCCTCATCACGAAGACCGGCCTTGGCACTTTCGTCGACCCGCGCGTCGAAGGCGGCCGGATGAACCAGTCCGCCAAAGATGAACTCGTCAAAGTCGTGGAGTTTGGCGGGGAAGAGTATCTCTTCTATCCCGGTTTCAAAGTTGACGTCGCACTCCTCCGCGGGACCATCGCCGATGAGAACGGGAACATCTCCTTCGCCCACGAGTCCATGATCAACGAGGGCCTCGCGGTGGCCGAAGCCACGAAGAACACCGGCGGCATCGTCATCGTCCAGGTCGAGTACCTCGCGAAGAAAGAGACCCTGAACCCGAAGGATATCAAGATTCCCGGCATCCTCGTCGACTATGTGGTCAAGGCGAAAGACCCCATGTCCTGCTGGCAGGCGGAAGGCGACTACTGGCAGCCTTCGTTCTCCGGACAGATCAAGATCCCGCTCGACGAGATCAAGCCCCTTCCCTTCGACGAGCGAAAAGTCATCTGCCGTCGCTGCGCAATGGAACTGAAACCCGGCGATGTCATCAACCTCGGTGTCGGCATGCCGGCGGAAGTCTCCAAGATCGTTGCGGAAGAAGGTTTCACGGATGACGTCACCATGAGCACCGAGTCCGGCATGGTCGGCGGTGTCCCGTCTCCGCTCCCGAGTTTTGGCAGCGCATACAACCCGCAGGCTATCATTACACCGAACGATATGTTTGACTTCATCTCCGGCGGCGGCCTCGACGTTACTTGTCTTGGCATCGGCGAAGTCGACGAAGAAGGCAACAACAACGTCTCCCGCATGGGCAAGCGTCTCACCGGCCCCGGCGGTTTCATCGACATCACCAGCGCCACCAAGAAAGTCATCTTCGTCGGGACGCTCATGGGCCATGCGGAACTGGAAGTCGGCAACGGAAAAATCAAAGTCGTCAAAGAAGGCGACATCCGGAAGTTCGTCGACAAGGTCGGACAGATCACCTTCGCCGGCCAGTACTCGCCAGACACCCAGGAAGTGCTTTACATCACGGAGCGGGCGGTCTTCAAACTCATCGATGGGAAGATGACCCTCATCGAGATCGCGCCGGGCCTCGACCTTCAGAAAGATGTCCTGGACCAGATGGGCTTTACCCCGTGCATCGCCGAAGACCTCAAAACCATGGACCCTGCCATCTTCGAAGAAGACTGGGGCGGCCTCAGCGCCTACTTCGCAGCAGAATAAGGAGGAAATGGACCTATGATTCTCAATGAAAAACAGCAGATGCTCCGGAAACTCTACCGCGACTTCGCGGAGAACGAGTTCACCGATGAGCTCCTCGACCGCCTCGAAGAGACCGGCGAGTTCGACTGGGACATCTTCCACGAGATGGCAAAGTACGGCTTCACCGGCGTCAAGATGCCGGTCGAATACGGAGGAGAAGGTGGCGATTCACTGGACTACGTTCTCATGATCGAAGAGTTCGCCAGAGTCTCTCCCGTTCTTTCCCTCTATGCCAATACCTCCAACTCTCTCGGCTCCGGTCCGCTCCTCTTCTGCGGCACCGAAGAGCAGAAACAGAAATACCTGACCCCGGTCGCGAAGGGCGAGAAGATCATGGTCTTCTGCCTCACCGAACCCGGAGCGGGTTCAGACGCCGGCGGCACCCTGACCACGGCGGTCGAAGATGGGGACTATTATGTCCTGAACGGTCGTAAGACCTTCGTCTCCGGTGCGCCTGTCGCGGACTACGCCATCGTCTATGCCAAAACAGACCCCACCCAGAGAGGCTCCCGCGGTATCTCGATGTTCATCGTGGACCTGAAACTTCCGGGCGTCTCCCTCGGCAAGCCCGAACACAAAATGGGCATCATCGGTTATCCGACCTGCGATGTCATCCTGGAAGATGTTCGTGTCCACAAAGACGACCTGCTCGGCCCGAAGGATAAGGGCTTCCGGACCGCCATGCAGACCCTCGACGGCGGCCGCCTCGGCGTTGCCGCCCAGGCCCTCGGTATGGCACAGGGCGCTTACGAAGAAGCGCTTCGCTATTCCAAAGAGCGGAAGCAGTTCGGTCGTCCCATCAAAGACTTCCAGGCGATCAGCTTCATGCTCGCCGATATGGCGACGGAGATCGAAGCGGCCCGCGAACTCGTCTACTCCACGGCGGAGAAGAAGGATGCCGGGGACCCTGAGTCCTCCAAGCTCTGCGCCATGGCGAAGTACTTCGCCTCGGAAATGGCGAACCGCGTCGCTTACAAAGCCGTCCAGATCTTCGGCGGCTACGGCTACATCAAAGAGTACAAAGTCGAGCGATTCTATCGCGATACCCGCATCACCTCCATCTACGAAGGCACCTCTCAGGTCCAGCAGATGGTCATTGCCGGTAACATTTTGAACTGAGGAGGTAGAAAGACAATGAAATACATCGTTTGTGTCAAACAGGTCCCGAATACCTCCGGTAAAGTCGCCGTCAAGGAAGACGGGACGATGGACCGTTCCAAAATGGCCACCATCATCAACCCCGACGACCTGAACGCGGTCGAGGCTGCGCTCGCGCTCCGCGACCGGAACCCCGACGCGAAAGTCATCGTCGTCTCCATGGGCCCGCCACCCGCCATGGGCATGCTCCATGAACTACTCGCCATGGGCGCGGACGAAGCGGTCCTCGTCTCCGGTAGAGAGTTCGGCGGCTCCGATACCTTTGCGACGTCTCAGATCCTTGCCGGCGCAATCTCGCACATCGGCCTCGAGAAGGATGACATCGTCTTCTGCGGCCGTCAGGCCATCGACGGCGATACCGCGCAGGTCGGTCCGCAGATCGCCGAAAAACTGGAGCTCCCGCAGGTCTCCTACGCGGCAGACATCCAGCAGGAAGACGGCAAACTCATCGTCAAGCGCATGCTGGAGGACGGCTACATGACCATCGAGGTCGAGACGCCCTGCCTGCTCACCTGCATCAAGGAGCTCAACAAGCCCCGCTACATGTCGGTCCGCGGTGTCCTTGAATTCGACAAAAAGCCGATCAGCGTCTTCGACTTCGAGACTCTGAAGGACGAGCCCCTCATCGAACTCGACACCATCGGCCTCAAGGGCTCTCCCACCAACGTCTACAAATCGTTCTCTCCGCCCGTCAAAGGGGAAGGCGTCCGTGTCGAAGCGACGACGGACGGCATCCGCGGCATGGTGGCAGAACTGTGCGACAAACACATCGTATAAGGAGGGAACCTGATGTCTAATTACGATTGCAAAAACCTGGAAGCGTTCCACGGCGTCATGGTGTTCTGCGAACAGCGGGACGGCGTCGTGAACCCTACCAGTTTCGAACTGTTGTCCGAGGGCCGGAAGCTCGCGGACGACCTCGGCGAAGAACTCTGCGGCCTCCTCCTGGGTGGCGATGTACAGAGTCTCGCAAAACAGCTCGGCGGCTATGGCGCGGACAAAGTCTACGTCTGTGAATCGCCCCTGCTGGACCCCTATACGACGGACGCCTACACCAAAGTCCTCTGTGACGCGGTGCAGGAACTGAAGCCGTCCATCGTGCTCATCGGTGCCACGAACATCGGCCGGGACCTCGGTCCCCGCTGCGCGGCCCGTCTGCACACCGGACTCACCGCCGATGTCACCCACCTCGACATCGACACGGCGAAGTACATCGAATTCCTGAATGAGACCTCCACCATCGACACGAGCAAAGGCAAGTGGGACATGGAGGACAAGGGCCTCAAGATGACCCGTCCGGCCTTCGGCGGCCACCTCATGGCCACCATCATCTGCCCGCGGTTCCGCCCGCAGATGTCCACGGTCCGCCCCGGTGTCATGCAGTGTGCGGAGTTCGACGAAGCGAAGGCGGATGCCTGCGAAGTTGTGCCGCTGACCGTCTCCCTGACAGAAGCGGACATCCACACGAAAGTCGTGGATGTGGTCCGTGAGATGAAGGAGACCGTCGACCTGCTCGGCGCGGAAGTCATCGTCTCCGTCGGCTACGGCATCTCCAAGAATGTGGAAAAGGGCCTTGCCCTCGCACAGGAACTGGCAGATGCTCTCGGCGGTGTCGTCGGCGCTTCCCGTGCCGTTACGGATGCCGGCTGGCTGCCCTCGGACCGCCAGGTCGGGCAGACCGGCAAGACCGTCCGTCCGCGGGTCTATGTGGCCCTCGGCATCTCCGGTGCCATCCAGCACAAAGCCGGCATGTCCGACTCGGAATACATCATCGCTGTCAATACCAACAGCGACGCCCCCATCTTTGAAGGTGCGGACTACGCCATCGTGGGAGACCTCTTCGATGTGGTCCCGACCATGGTCGCCGCACTGAAGGAAAAGAAGTGATCCTGCTTGCTTCCTCTTAGAAACATTACGGTCGACGAGGCGTTCTCAGAAGCGGTCTCCCGCTTTCCGGACCGTCCGGCGCTGGTTTATGAAGGCCGGCGGTGGTCTTACCAAGACCTGGACGCCGAGGTCGACCTTATGTCAAAACGCTTCCTCAGCCTGGGTGTCCGAAAGGGCACCCACGTGGCCGTTCTCTGTGAAGCACAACCGAATACCATTCTGGCCATTTTTGCACTGAACCGCATTGGCGCAATTGCGGTCCTGTTCAATACGAGCCTGAAGCGGGCCGAACTGCGCACCCTTGTGCGCAACACCGATGTCGAACTCCTCCTCATCGGTGACGGTTACCGGAACGTCGACTTCCGCGAGGAATGTTACGGATTCCTGGAAGGCGTGCGCGGCCTGCGTGAAATCCTCTTCATGGGCCTCGACGGCGATGCCCGCGGATACCGGACGCTGGCGGACACGGCTCCCGAGCAGGTGAGTGACGAAGAACTGCAGCAGTGCCGCCGGAACGTTCGCCCGGAAGACGGGGCGTTCATCCTCTTCACGAGCGGGACGACCAGCCTGCCGAAAGCGGTCGTGGACACCCAGTACAGCCGGGCCAACATGGGCCTCCAACAGGCGAACGACCTCGGTTACACGCCGGAGGACCGGGTGTGCACGGCCATGCCGGTGTTCCACTGCTTCAGCCTGTCCGTCAACGTGACGGCAACGCTGTTCACCGGTGCCTGCCTGTGTCTGCCGAAGTCCCGCCATACGGGCGATTTGCTGACCCTCATTCAGGACGAACGTTGTACGGTGTTCAGCACCGTTCCGGCCCTCTTCGATGCCATCCTTCGGAGAGAGGACTTTGAAGAGTGGGACCTCAGCAGTCTTCGCACGGGCTTCATCGGTGGCAGCCTCTGCCCGCCGGAACTCTTTGAGGAAATCGAGCACCGGTTCGGCTACCTGCTTCTCTCGAGTCTAGGTCAGACCGAGGCGACAGCAGGCATCACGACCGCGTTCCCGACCGACTCCCTCGAGGAGCGGGCGAAGACCGTCGGACACGTCATGGACCACATGGAACTGCGGCTTGCGAAACCCGGAACGAATGACCCGGTGGAACCGGGCGAGTCCGGTGAGATCTGCATCCGGGGTTACAACGTCATGACAGGGTATTATAATGACCCCGAGAGCACCGCCGCGGCGCTGACCGAAGACGGCTGGCTCCACACCGGAGACATGGCGTACCTCAACGAGAACGGGAACCTCGTCCTGACCGGCCGCATGAAGGAACTTATCATCCGTGGCGGAGAGAATATCAGTCCGCTGGAGATCGAGGCCGTATTGCGGGGCGATCCATCGATTGCCGACTGTAAAGCGGTTGGCGTACCGGACAGACATTACGGCGAGGAGATCTGCCTCTGCGTGGTGCCCGGAGAAGGTTATTTGGAAGATACGGTACGGAACAAATTGCGTACATCGCTCGCGTATTACAAAGTGCCGAAATACATTGTAGAAGTAAGCGAGATCCCGAAGACGGCGACCGGGAAGATCCGGTCCGAAGAGCTCCGTGGGATCGCAACGGATATCATCCATGAAATGAATCAAGAAAGGTGACTGAAATGAAACTATTGAACATCGTCCATGAAGAGTTTTCCTGTCAGCGTGACGGGCTGAAAATCTGTGGCTCTATGTTCCGCCCGAAGGGGAACGGGCCGTTTCCGACCATCGTGGTCAGCCATGAATTCATGATGAATCGCCTCACGACGCTGCAGTATGCCATCATGTTTGCCCGCATGGGCTACGCCGCGTTTTGCTATGACTTCAACGGCGGCGGTAGCATCAGCCAGTCCGAAGGCAAGACTACGGACATGTCCGTCCTGACCGAGGTCAAAGACCTCAAAGCCGTCATTGACTACGTCGGCAAACAGCCTTACACGGACATGGACAACTTCAACCTGATGGGCTGCTCCCAGGGCGGCTTCGTCTCTGCCCTCGTGGCGGCGGAACTCGGCGCGGACTTCGTCAAGAAGCTCGTCCTGTTCTACCCGGCGCTGTCCATTCCGGATGACGCCCGTAAAGGATCGATGATCATGGCTAAGTTTGACCCGAAGGATGTCCCGGACCGTCTCTTCTGCGGGCCGATCATCCTCGGCCGTCAGTACGTGACCGACGTCCTGGAAATGGACCCGATGGCTATGATCAGCAAATACCGCGGACCGGTCCTCATCTGCTTTGGCACAAAAGACCACATCGTCGACTACAAGTACGGTGTCCAGGCCTATGAAGCATACAAAGCTGCCGATGAAGCGGCGGTCGCATCCGGCGAACTCAAAGAGATGCCGCTGGTCTGGCTCGACAGCATCCAAAACGGCGAGCATGTCTTCCCGTTCCCGCCGCATAAGACCGACGCTCTGAATACCGTGAAAGAGTTCATGGCCGGACGCAAAGAAGTCATGCGCGTCGATGTCGCGTTGACCACCATGACCTTCAAACGCAAAGGCGCTCTTCTCGACTGGGACATCCCCTTCGGTGGGAAGGCGATCGGCGACTTCTTCAACGGAACGGTCCGTGCGGGAGCACATGACCAGCGCTACTACGGCATCGGTACGGCGGATGTCACCGCAGACTACTACATCGACGGCAAAGACTGCGCCGGGGAAGACGCGACCGTTCATGTCGTGAACAGCGGCGTCTCCCGCAAAGAGCGTGCAGCTGCGGCCGGCGCGAACGCCCGCCCGAAGACGGCCAGCCCCTGGAAACCTGTCGTCTCCACGACCAGCAAAGCGCTCGACTTCATGAACCATACGGAGGCGTTTGCCCGCCTGCGTCAGCGCGGCCTCAAAGGCCCGCTCGTCCGCATCTTCATGGACTACGACGCCACCAAATAAGCATAAGCAAAAAGCTCCGGCCACCTGGCGCGGAGCTTTCTTTTCGACAGATTCCTCAACAAGGGGAAGGCACTGTGCTATAATGAGTTTTAACATATATCGACAATAAAACTGTGGTAAGAAAGGAGCAAACGAAATGAAACTGAGATATCAACCGTGGTTCCAGAAGGTGTATAACCACATCGCCCCGGGGTACCTGATCTTCCGTGCGGTGGACCTCGTCCTCGACAAGGCCCAGAACGAGAAGGAGATGCTCTACGACAAAGAGGGCGAGATCGAGGTCACGAAGGACATCCAGTACACGGAGAACCCGGAGTGGCAGAAGCACTGCGGCATCGACCTCTACCGCAAGAAGTGTGACGGGCCCCAGCCGGTCCTGTTCTACACCCACGGCGGCGGGTTCGACGCGGGCCGGAAGTACCACCGGCGCGGCATGGCGACCTGGATGGCGAAGACCGGCATTGCCGTCGTGAACGTGGACTTTGGCCTGTCGCCCATCTTCACCTTCAAAGAGACCCTGCACATGATCACCGAAGCGGCGAACTGGGTCGTGGACCACGCCGACGAGTACAACTTCGACCTCAGCAAAGTCATGGTCGGCGGCGACTCCTCCGGCGGCTGGTGCGCGCT